>NZ_PYOB01000019.1:0-78407 GCF_003026165.1 Photobacterium sp. GB-1
ATATTTGAATTGACTGTGCCAAATAACCGAAGTTATTTGTATTGGTCACTAGTATCATTGATAAATCTTTCGACTTAACTTTTCAACGAGTGCCCACACAGATTGCATGGTCAAATTGTTAAAGAACAATACTGAACTCGGTAACCGCTTGCGCCGTTGTCTGTCTCAGTGGGGTCGTAGTATAGAGAGTTCGATCACATTAGCAAGGGCTAAAGTGAAATAATTCTGACATATTTAATCACTCGAACAAATAATACTCAGAGTGCTATTGATTGACTACAATTCACGCGTCTATTTAGTTACTCTTGGTTAAAAATCCGTCCCCTATACAGGTATTACTATGACTTCCTCATTACGTAGCTATAAAAATATTCATCCAACACTGGAAAATAATGTCTATGTTGATCCATCTTGTGTTTTAGTGGGGGATATTCGCTGTGATGATGACAGTAGTATTTGGCCTTTAGTCGCTGCGCGTGGCGATGTGAACTACATCACTATCGGTAAACGTACGAATATTCAAGATGGTAGCGTGCTACACGTTAGCCGTGTCAGTGATGATCACCCTGATGGCTTTCCGCTGATTATTGGTGATGATGTAACGGTGGGACATAAAGCGATGTTACATGGTTGCCAAATAGGTCATCGTGTTTTAGTGGGGATGGGCGCAATTATTTTAGATGGGGCTATTATCGAAGATGATGTCATCATTGGCGCAGGCAGTTTGGTTCCACCCAATAAACGCCTAGCATCTGGTTTTCTTTATGTTGGCAGTCCCGCCAAACAAGCCCGCCCTTTAACGGACAAAGAGAAAACCTTTTTATCACAATCAGCAGATAACTATGTGCGACTCAAAAATGAGTACCTTTGCGAAGAACTTCCGCTGTAAATAAAAAGAAGCCTTATCTAACGATAAGGCTTCTCGATAATTATTTGAGTGACTTAGCCAATAACGATATCACCATTATCGTCAAAACATTCATCTTCAATCATTTCTTCAGCCAACTCTTCAAGATCAAAACGCAATGAAGAAAACTCAGCGAGGATATCAGCTTCGTTATTTAAGGCTTTACCACTGTGCTGTTGTAGCCAGTTTAAGGTTACCCAACAGATGATCAGTGCGCCGCCTTGCTGAGCAGGGAAGTTAACGGCTTGGCGAACAGCATCCCATGATTGAATATCTGAAAATAGAATATCTTGGTTCATTACTTTTACTCTTGTAAAGTTCGGCGCAACTCACGTTGTACTTGTTTAGCTCCCGGACGAAGCCCGCGCCATAACATAAAGCTTTCAGCAGCTTGTCCAACGAGCATTCCTAACCCATCTAACACCTTTACTGCGCCATGCTCTTTCGCCCAACCATTAAAAGAGGTTATTGCTGAGCCATACACCATGTCATAGCACGTGGTATTCGTACCAATCACCGTTGGAGATATCGCTGGCACATCTCCAGATAGGCTGGCTGACGTTGAGTTGATGATCACATCAAAGGTTTGGTTTTCGAGTTCGGCGTGCTCTAGTGCAATAACATTACCGTAAGAAGAAAACAGCTCTGCCAATTGTTTTGCTTTGCTTACTGTGCGGTTGGCTATAACCAATTGTTTAGGTTGCTGTGCTAATAATGGTAAAAGCACACCACGAGCAGCACCACCGGCACCTAACAATAAGATGCGTTGATCTTTTAATTCGACCTGTTGATTGATCAGATCTTGAACAAGGCCTTCACCATCAGTGTTATCACCTAATACACCGCCGTCATCCAATTTCTTAAGTGTATTTACGGCACCAGCCAAGCGAGCACGTTCAGTTAGCTTGGTCGCATATTGATAAGCTTGCTCTTTAAATGGCACCGTAATGTTACAACCTTTACCACCATCATTAAAAAACATATCTGCCGCTTGCACAAAACCATCAATGGCAACAAGTTGACTGGTATATGTCATCTGTTGACTTGTTTGACGGGCAAATAAGGTATGAATGAATGGAGATTTACTTTGTCCGATTGGGTTACCAAATACGACGTACTTATCCATATACGAATTCTCTCTTTATATTAAGAAGGCTCTATCACTCCGTGATCTGAGCTCAATAATTGATTACCACTCTCGTGGTTTTAAATAATCTTGATACAGTCGCGCTTCTGCTGAATTGGGCTCTGGTTCATAGCAGTACTCCCAACGTGCTAATGGTGGCATCGACATTAAAATAGATTCCGTTCTTCCGCCACTCTGTAAACCAAACAAAGTGCCACGATCATAAACCAAATTAAATTCGACATAACGTCCACGACGGTATAACTGAAACTCCCGTTCACGTTCACCATAGGGTAGATAATAACGCTGTTGTACTATCGGCATGTAGGCATTGATAAAGCCATTACCTACCGCTTGCATATAAGCAAAACTCTTATCAAATCCCCATTGATTGAGATCATCAAAGAATAGACCGCCTATACCGCGGGTTTCATTACGGTGCGGTAAGAAGAAGTATTTATCACACCATGCTTTGTGCTGTTGATAAACATCATCACCAAACGGCGCACACAACTGTTTAGCTGTATCATGCCAGTGTTGGCAATCTTCTTCGAAAGGATAGAACGGGGTAAGATCAAAGCCACCACCAAACCACCAAACCGGAGCTTCACCGTCTTTTTCTGCGATAAAGAAGCGAACATTGGCATGAGAGGTTGGCACATAAGGGTTGCGAGGGTGAATAACCAATGACACGCCCATCGCTTCAAAACGACGACCTGCTAATTCTGGGCGATGTGCTGTTGCAGAAGCTGGCATTTCAGCACCATAAACATGAGAAAAATTCACACCTGCTTGCTCGAAGATTTCGCCATCACGTAATACACGACTACGACCACCGCCACCTTCTTCACGCTGCCATTGGTCTTGTTCAAACGCGACGGTTGTTTCTTGTTGCTCTAATGCTTGGCAAATACGATCTTGTAAATCCAACAAAAAGGCTTTAACTGCACTTTTATCTACTTGGCTATCCATACTCTTTATCCCTTACCCTTGACGGAAGATATTGCCATTAAGCGCATCACGTATCTCGGAAGGATTGGTACGTCCGCCTGTTTCACCTTGCAAGATTGCAGCTAAACAATGCCCTAACTGTTGTTCAACCTCTTGCGCTGTTCGACCTGGCTCTTGGCCTGTTAAATTTGCGCTGGTTGAGGTAATAGGTTTACCAAACTCCAAACATAAGCGTTGCACGAGTGGATGATCACTCACACGTACCGCAATCGTAGTAAATTGCCCCGTTAAAAACGAGGGAACATTAGGCTTAGTCGGCATTACCCAAGTCACAGGCCCTGGCCATGTTGCCATCACGGTTTGCTTTTGTTGTTCGGTCAATTGGTTTTCATCAATATATGACAGCAGCTGATCGTAATTCGCCGCGATCAAAATTAAGCCCTTTTCCACTGGGCGTTGTTTGATCGCTAATAGTTTTTCAACCGCTTCTTGATTATCCGGATCACAGCCGACACCAAACACCGCTTCGGTTGGGTACCCGATCACTTCACCTTGCTTTAAAGCTGCGACGACTTGAGCAAAATTCTCCACAGTATCCTCATTATTTGTTCAGCAAATATTGTTGTTTTACTTTCTCAATTTCATTCTACCTACTCCTTAGTCACAACTCCATGCTCGGTTATAAGACAGTCAATATTCATGACGCAAACGTTTTCCTTTGAGCTAAATCACCGTATAATGCAGCCATCAACACGATGTTAAGTTATGACCTGAAGGAGAATGAGATGAAAGTTGGAATTATCATGGGTTCAAAATCTGATTGGCCAACCATGCAACATGCGGCTGAGATGCTTGATCGTTTCAATGTTCCTTATGAGACAAAGGTCGTTTCGGCTCACCGCACGCCACATTTATTAACCGAATACGCTGAAAGTGCACAAGAGCGTGGCATTAAAGTGATCATCGCTGGTGCTGGCGGTGCAGCTCACTTACCGGGGATGACAGCGGCTTTCACTAGCGTGCCTGTATTAGGCGTACCAGTGCAATCACGTGCACTAAAAGGAATGGATTCATTGCTTTCTATCGTTCAAATGCCCAAAGGTATTGCTGTTGGTACCTTAGCAATTGGTGATGCAGGGGCTGCCAATGCAGGTCTCTTAGCCGCACAAATTATCGGCACTCAAGATGAGCAAGTACTGGCCGCTATTGATGCTTTCCGCAAAGAGCAAACAGAAACGGTATTAAGCAACCCAAATCCAGCAGAGGATGCATAATGAATAATGTGCTAGTCCTTGGTGCTGGCCAACTTGCCCGTATGATGGCACTGGCTGGCGCTCCTCTTAACATCAATGTGATCGCTTATGATGTAGAGAGTGATAAAGTGGTTCATCCTCTTACCCAACAAGCAATGTCGAACTCGCTCGTTGAAGCGATTAATGACGTTGATGCGATTACTGCCGAGTTTGAACATATTCCTCACGATATTTTAGATATTTGTGCTGCCAGCGAGAAGTTCTTCCCAACGCCAGAAGCAATCAAAGCCGGTGGCGATCGTCGTCTAGAAAAAGCGTTATTAGATAATGCTGGCGTGCGCAATGCTAAATACCATGAAATCACTGAACGTGCAGATCTTCTTACTGCAATTGAAAAAATCGGGTTACCACTGGTGTTAAAAAGTGCATTAGGTGGCTACGACGGTAAAGGGCAGTGGCGCTTAAAAGAAAGCGCACAGATTGATGATATTTGGCCTGAAATGGCGCAATGTATTGCTGATTCTCCTAATCAGGCTATTGTTGCTGAGCAATTTATTCCTTTTCAACGCGAAGTATCATTGATTGGTGCCCGTAATCGCAGTGGTGATATTCAGGTATTTAACTTAACTGAGAATGTCCATACTGATGGCGTACTGAGTTTATCAACTGCGATTGTGGGTGATTCACCACTGCAAGCGCAAGCCGATAACATGTTCCGTGCCGTCGCTAATAGCCTTGATTATGTCGGCGTGTTAGCTATCGAGTTTTTCGATCTCGATGGCGAACTACTGGTAAACGAAATCGCACCACGGGTTCATAACTCAGGCCACTGGACACAGCAAGGTGCAGAAACATGTCAGTTTGAAAACCACTTACGCGCGGTATGTGATTTTCCTCTTGGTAGTACTCAACTCATTCGTCCAAGTGCGATGATCAATATCTTAGGTTTAGATAGCATTCCTGATGCGGTTTATGCCCAAGAAGGTTGCCATGTACACTGGTACGGTAAAGAAAAACGAGCAGGGCGTAAAATGGGGCACATTAACGTGTGTGCTGATACACCAGAGCAATTGCAGTATCGTTTGATCATGTTATCAAGCTTGCTGGATGAGAAGGATTTCCCCGCACTGCCGCGTTAATATTTACTCCAATTTAAAAAGCCTGCGTCTGAGCAGGCTTTTTTTATGCTGTTTTATCAACACTATCAGGATCTTGATAAGCATGGCACTTTCTATCTGCACATTGCAGTTTCACACCACTGGCTAATTTCTTTTCAATTAGCAAACCAAAGCCACATTGTAGGCACGTACCGACAACGGGTTTGTTATTCACAGCAAAGCGACAGCTTGGATACTGATCACAGGCGTAAAACACTTTGCCATAACGGGATTTACGCTCAGTTAAATGGCCTTTATGACATTCAGGACATCCAACATCGGTATTCTCTGCTTTCTTTTCCGTTGAGGCTAAATAGTGACAAGCAGGGTATGCTGAACACCCAATAAACATTCCATAACGACCTTGGCGTAATACCAATGGGCTCTCACATTCAGGACAAGGCATATCGAGCTCTTTCACTACATGTCCATCGTTGTGATTTAATGGCTGAATATAGTCACAACTCGGATAATGATCGCAACCAAGAAAAGGACCACGCTTACCAAATCGCATCACTAATTCGCCACCACATTGTGGGCACGGTGTATGTGATAACGCCTGCTCATGGGCAGAGAATAAAGGTGGGTTATTGGTTGTCATTACTGCTCGCTTAAAAAGGAATATCGCGTTTTACACGCTATCGCGACAAATAGCATAGATACAATAACGGGCCACTTTAAGGCCCGCTAATTTTAATGCACTGCACCGTCTTCCGCACCGTATAGCAACTCTTCCATCTGGCTATACGCTGTTTCATTACCGGGGGCATTAAACAGCACCATTAAGATAATCCACTTCAAATCATCTAATGAAAATTCATTGGTATCGAGCTCCATGATCCGATCAATCACCATTTCACGGGTATCGGCATTTAGCACATGGATTTGCTCAAGATACATCAAGAAACCGCGACAAGTGACATCCATACGGATCATCTCTTGCTCGGTATACACACGCATTGATGTTGCTGCGCAGTTATTTACATAAGGAGTATGTTCAGTTTCTTGTAACGCTGCGAGTTGTTCTAACCAATTAAGCGCTTTATAAATATCATCTTGATGGAACCCAGCACGAATTAACTCTTCGGAAAGTTCATCTTGATCAAACATCAACTCAGCATCACTTTGGATGTAAGTTTCAAACAGGTACATAAGAATGTCCATCATGACTAGCTCCTCCTCGTTCTGACATAACCACCAGGTACTGCACTGACCAGGTCCAGTAATTCCAACTCTAAAAGTTGGGTTAATACTTCATGGACAGGCTGTTCACAGCGTTCAGCAACTACATCTACGGGTGTTGCTTCGGTGCCTACGTTAGCCAACAGAGCTGGAAATGGCAATTCTTCATTTTCAGGTTGTGGAAAAGGCAAGCCTATTTGGTTATTTATTGCGCACTCAGTTAAGGTTCCGACTTCATTAAAGATATCTGCGGGGCTTTCTACCAGTTTAGCACCAGATTTTATCAATGCATTACAGCCTCGACTTTGCGCATTATAGATAGAGCCTGGAAGGGCAAACACTTCTCGTCCTTGCTCTAACGCATAACGCGCAGTAATCAATGAGCCGCTTTTTTCTGCCGCTTCAACTACCAATACGCCTGTCGACAATCCACTGATCACTCGATTGCGACGCGGAAAGTTTTGTGGACGAGGTTTTTCATCAGGCCAAAACTCTGAAACCAATGCCCCTTGCTCTACAATCTCATTCGCTAACTGACGATGGCGAGCAGGATAAATCTGATCTAAACCAGAGCCTAACACCGCAACGGTAGCGCCGCCGGACTTCAATGCCCCCAGATGAGCTTGTCCATCAATTCCTAAAGCAAGTCCGCTGGTAACCACATACTCCGCTTGCCCTAGTGCATACCCGAAATTAAATGCCGCCTCTCTACCATCAATGGAAGCGGCGCGACTACCAATAATCGCCACTTGTGGTTGAGCTAGATAAGCGACCTCACCACGGACAAATAACAGTGGCGGTGGAGATGATATTTGTTTCAGTAAATAAGGGTAAGCAGGAGAATCTAGAGTCAAAATATGTTGATCCGGATGTTGCTGCCAACGCAACGCTTGATCGATACGCTGTTGGTTGGGGGAAATAATCGCTGTGGCTTGTTGGTGAGTCAAACCTAGCTGACACAACTGATCAAATGAAGAGCCAACACATTGTTGCGCCGAAACATGACGCAAGAGTTTATTAATGCGATGACCACCTAAATACGGGGTCATCGCTAATACTAACCATGGGTAGAGTGATTCACTCATGAGATCTTAACGCGTTGGTGGAACAGCAATAACACCCGGCTTGAATGGTTCTAAGCTTTGCATCACCACAGCTAAACTAAAGTGCTCATAAGGACGAAGCACCATTAATTTACCCACTGAGACTTCACCCAACTGGGTAGAGCCTGCTAATGGGTTATCTTTGTAATGGTAACTGCCTTTTTTACCTTGAACTTTGGCGCCTTGTTTGTATAAATCAAATACAAAGCCTGATTCCACACCATCTAAATGCCCACGATCTAATACCACAACATCGAAGCTAGAGATGTAACTACGCCCTTCAAGTTGCCCAATCACATTGGCAGTCATTGACTCTGGCGGTGTTGAGGGTGAAAACGATAAGTTAGGCTCTCCGCTCACTAATAATGGTAATAAAATATCGTTTTGATTGATTTCCTGACGGTAGGTATCAACCCGTAATTGACTGGTTTTATCATCGGCTGCAGTGACGGTTAAATCAGCAATCTCCTTTAATGTCATGACCTTTACACCAACTTCAGGGCTTGTCTCCGTTGCTGAATCATTACGTGTAAACGTTTCTTCAATACGGTAAACACGCCATTGTGTTGTCGGTGCCAAAGGCTGATCTGCCCATACAATATCACCGACAGACAAGTAACCACGTTCATCGCTTGAGCCTAACACTTGCGGTTGTGTTTTGGCTGATTCTTGACTGATTAATTTATTTTCAGCCACGTACTCCAACATTAAGTATCCCGGTAGGGTCGTAATAGGATCACGAATAACTCGCGCTTTTGGCGACAGTTTTACATGCTTTTTCAAACTCAGTTTTGGCTGCCCATTAACCCAGATAAGATGGAGGCGATCACCTGGGTAAATAAGGTGTGGGTTTTTAATGTAGCTATTCTTTTCCCACAATTGTGGCCATGACCATGGATTTTCGAGAAATACCCCAGAAATATCCCATAACGTATCACCTTTCTTAACGATGTAGACTTCTGGTATATCTTTTTTAAGTAATGGAGATGGCGCAGCAAACAGAGAGGGGATAAAAAGCATAAAGCTAAGAATAATGCCCAATTGCTTCATGAGATCGCTTCCTTGGATAACACAACCGAATCGTAAGGCTCCGCCTTACAACAAATAAAATACGTTTATTGTCTCAGACTGGCATTAGCCTATTGATATGTCGACTGTTTAACGATGAGCAAAAAGCGCTTTTCGGTTCACGTCACTATTTATAGATAACTGTTGCAACTCAATAGCGTCAAGTTTGCTTACGGCTAACACTAATCACTTTGCCAATAAAATACTGACGGACGCTTTTTCATTCTTTGTCTTTCACCTATGACAAAAAATTCGGTACTGTTATTTGATCTTTAAAATGACTAGAATTAGACCAACAGCGTTTTATTTTTTAGTTTCCGTTAACGAATTCGAGTCCTTATGTCTGTATTACACGTTCTAACCTTTCCTGATGAACGCCTACGTACTGTAGCTAAACCAGTCGAAGCGATAACACCTGAAATCCAAACAATTATCGATGATATGTTGGAGACCATGTACGACGAAGAAGGTATTGGCCTCGCAGCAACACAAGTCGATATTCACCAACGTATTGTAGTGATTGACGTATCAGAAGAACGTAATCAACCTATGGTCTTAGTAAATCCAACAATCACTGAAGAACACGGTGAAGATGGCATCGAAGAAGGCTGTTTATCGGTTCCTACCGCACGAGGTTTTGTACCACGTGCAGCAGGCGTAAGTGTTACTGCGCTGGATCGTGACGGTAAAGAATACAGCTTCAAAGCTGATGGCTTATTGGCAATTTGTGTACAACATGAATTAGATCACTTAGCTGGCAAGCTGTTTGTTGACTACTTATCACCTTTAAAACGTCAGCGCATTAAACAGAAACTAGAAAAAATTAAACGCCATAACGCAAAAAACTAATTATTTAGAGGTTACCTTGAGCAAACCATTACGCATCGTTTTTGCTGGTACTCCTGACTTCGCCGCCCGTCATTTGGCGGCGTTGTTGTCTTCACAGCACCAAGTTGTTGCTGTTTACACTCAACCAGATCGCCCAGCTGGTCGTGGTAAAAAACTAACGGCAAGCCCAGTTAAAAATATCGCACTTGAACATAATATTCCGGTTTATCAACCCGCTTCATTACGCAATGAAGAAGCACAACAAGAATTAGCTGACATTGACGCTGATATCATGGTTGTGGTGGCATACGGCTTATTATTACCGCAAGAAGTATTAGATACGCCACGTTTAGGTTGTATTAATGTACACGGCTCTATTCTTCCACGTTGGCGTGGTGCAGCACCGATCCAACGCTCTATTTGGGCGGGAGATACGGAAACTGGCGTAACTATCATGCAGATGGATATCGGCCTTGATACGGGTGACATGCTAAAAGTGGCAACCTTGCCAATTGAAGCGACAGACACTAGCGCTACCATGTACGAAAAATTAGCCGATCTTGGCCCTGACGCCTTAATTGATTGTTTATCTGATATTGCTAATGGCACCGCCGTAGCCATTAAGCAAGACGATGAGCAAGCGAACTACGCCAAGAAGCTGAGTAAAGAAGAAGCGTTAATTGATTGGACAATGGATGCCGCTGCGATTGAGCGTTGTGTGCGTGCGTTTAACCCGTGGCCAATGAGTTACTTCACCGTTGCTGAGCAAAACATCAAAGTTTGGCAAGCGGCTGTTGAAGCAGACAATCAAGGTAAAGCACCGGGTACAATTTTATCTGCTGATAAGCAAGGTATCCTCGTTGCGACAGGTAATGGCGCACTGCGCTTATTATCGCTTCAACCGCCAGGTAAGAAAGCGATGACAGCAGCTGATTTGCTTAATTCTCGTCGAGAATGGTTCGAATCTGGCGCTCAGCTATAAATATCAAGGCCAGTGTTTAGTCACTGGCTTTTCTTTTTAAGTTCCACATTGTTATCGCCAGCACTAACGGCGAGTTCAGGAAACAGCTATGAATGTAAGAGCCACAGCGGCCAAAGTTATTTATCAGGTCGTCGATCAAGGGCAGTCATTATCCGCCGCGCTTCCCGCTGCGCAACAAGATATCAGAGAGCGTGACCACGCTTTATTGCAAGAGATCTGCTATGGCGTACTTCGCTGGCTTCCTCGCTTAGAGTCTATTACCCAAGCACTAATGGATAAGCCGTTAAAAGGTAAGCAACGCGTATTCCACCACTTAATTTTAGTGGGCTTATATCAACTCGGGTACATGCGAATTCCAGCACATGCCGCAGTAGCTGAAACGGTAAATGCAACGAAAACACTTAAAAAGCCACAACTTCGCGGGCTTATTAACGCTATTTTACGTAATTATCAACGCCAACAAGAAATCTTAGATGCGCAAGCTATCAGCCATGATGCGGGTAAATATGGTCATCCAAGCTGGCTATTAAAGTTATTAAAAGAAAGCTATCCCGAGCAATTTGCTGATATCTGTGAAGCGAATAACACCAAGGCGCCGATGTGGCTACGCGTTAATCGCCAACACAATACTCGCGATGCCTACCGCGCGTTATTAGATGCCGAAGACATTGCAACCGAGTTACACCCACAGGCCACAGATGCGCTCCGTTTAGTTTCGCCATGCGATGTCACTCAACTTCCTGGCTTTAGTGATGGCTGGGTCTCGGTACAAGATGCTGCCGCTCAGTTAGCGGTGGATTATTTACAGCCTAAAGCGGGTGAGTTAATTCTTGATTGCTGCGCAGCTCCTGGTGGTAAAACCGCCCATATCATGGAGCGTGTACCATCAACCAAAGTGGTTGCGATTGACTGTGATGAAAACCGCCTTAAACGTGTACACGAAAACTTGGCACGTTTGAAGCTTGATGCAACCGTATTGTGCGCTGATGCCCGTTACCCAGAACAATGGTGGCAAGGTGACAAATTTGATCGTATTTTGCTAGATGCGCCATGTTCAGCGACAGGAGTTATTCGTCGTCACCCAGATATTAAGTGGCTACGTCGTGGCGAAGATATTGCGGCACTGGCAACACTTCAAGCAGAGATCTTTGACGCAATGTGGCTGCAATTAAAACCAGGCGGTACGTTGGTTTACGCGACATGCTCTATTACGCCACAAGAAAACTGCGATCAGGTAAAAGCGTTTTTAGCTCGAACGTCAGATGCGACATTAATTGGCAGCGATCCAGTGAAACCTGGTCGTCAAATTCTGCCAGGTGAAGAGTCGATGGATGGTTTTTACTACGCTGTACTGACAAAAGCAGAGTAATCATTGTTTAAATAAAAGCGGAACTTGCTCTCAAGATTCCGCTTTTTCATATTTTATAACGCCGATCAGAATGTTGTATTTACAGCTGATCTCTACAGGCATTTACATCAGGCATAGACTATGAAAATTATTATTCTCGGTGCCGGACAAGTGGGCGGCACCCTTGCTGAAAACTTGGTTGGTGAGAATAACGATATCACTATCGTTGATAAGGATCCCGAGCGTCTGCGTGAACTGCAAGATAAATACGACCTCCGAGTTGTACAAGGCTTTGCCAGTCACCCTCGCACGTTACGAGAAGCAGGGGCTCAAGATGCTGATATGTTGGTATCTGTCACGAACTCCGATGAAACTAACATGATCGCATGTCAAATTGCGTTTTCTTTGTTTAATACACCTAACCGTGTTGCTCGTATTCGTTCACCTGAATATTTACGAGAAAAAGAACAACTGTTTCAATCTGATGCGGTTCCTGTTGATCACTTAATCGCACCAGAAGAATTGGTGACCGATTACATTGAAAAACTGATTGAATACCCAGGCGCACTTCAGGTTGTGAGCTTTGCAGAAGATAAAGTCGGCCTTGTTGCGGTAAAAGCTTACTATGGCGGCCCACTGGTTGGTAATGCATTATCTGCATTGCGTGAACACATGCCACATATTGATACCCGCGTAGCGGCGATTTTCCGTCAAGGTAAGCCGATTCGTCCACAAGGTACCACGATCATTGAAGCTGATGATGAAGTCTTCTTTGTCGCCGCAAGTAACCATATTCGTTCAGTAATGAGTGAACTTCAGCGCCTAGAGAAACCTTATAAGCGTTTGATGATTGTTGGTGGTGGTAACGTGGGTGCTGGTTTAGCTCGTCGTTTAGAGCAAAGCTACAGCATCAAACTGATTGAACGTAATCAAGAGCGTGCTGAGAACTTGTCTGAAATGCTACAAAATACCATCGTATTTTGTGGTGATGCCTCAGATCAGGAATTGCTCAGCGAAGAGCATATCGAACAGATCGATGTCTTTATTGCGGTGACTAACGATGATGAAGCCAACATCATGTCAGCCATGCTTGCTAAACGTATGGGCGCAAAGAAAGTGATGGTGCTTATCCAGCGCGGCGCTTATGTTGATTTAGTGCAAGGCGGTACGATTGATATTGCGATTTCACCGCAACAAGCGACAATTTCAGCGTTATTAACCCACGTGCGAAAAGCCGATATCGTGAATGTCTCATCATTACGTCGCGGCGCTGCCGAAGCCATTGAAGCGATCGCTCATGGTGATTCCAGTACCTCTAAAGTGGTTGGTCGTGCAATCAGCGATATTAAATTACCACCGGGTACCACAATTGGCGCTGTTGTCCGTGGTGAAGAAGTATTAATCGCCCATGACCGTACCGTCATCGAGCAAAACGATCACGTGGTGATGTTCCTTGTTGATAAGAAGTACATCCCTGATGTTGAACGTCTCTTCCAACCTAGTCCTTTCTTCTTGTAACTGATCATGGTTAATTATCGTCCCATACTGTTTGTACTAGGGTTAGTGCTGTCTAAGCTAGCCCTGTTCATGTACGTGCCGACATTAGTCGCCTTTTTTACCGGTACCGAAGGGTTTATTGATTTCGCCACCGCGGTGCTAATCACCCATTCTGTTGCCTTTTTATTTTTAACTTTAGGTAAAACCCCAGAGTTTAAGCTTAGCGTGCGAGACATGTTCTTGATCACCACCTTAGTTTGGACTGTCGCCAGTGCTTTTGCGGCCTTACCTTTTGTATTTATTAATCACATTAGCTTTACCGATGCTTACTTTGAAACCATGTCAGGGATCACTACAACGGGCTCTACCGTCTTAAGTGGTTTAGATGATATGGCACCGAGTATTTTGCTATGGCGATCAACACTGCAATGGCTCGGCGGGGTTGGCTTTATCGTGATGGCTGTAGCGATCCTCCCGATGCTGAACGTCGGTGGTATGCGTTTATTCCAAACTGAATCATCAGATTGGTCAGATAAAAGCTCACCAAGAACTAAGAGCGTTGCAAAAAATATCGTTAATGTTTATCTCACGTTAACTCTGCTCTGCATTATTTCGTTTATGTTTGCAGGGATGAATACCTTTGATGCCATTAACCATGCTTTCACCACCATTTCGACGGGCGGTTACTCCACCTCTGATGGCTCCATGAATCACTTCTCGCACAGCGCACAATGGGTTGCCACTGTCTTCATGTTTGCTGGCGGCTTGCCATTTTTACTGTTTGTCCAAGCCTTGAAAAAACGCCATCCAAAAACCTTATTTGGTGATGCTCAAGTCAAAGGCTATGCCTTGTTTGTAACCGTTGCCAGTTTAATTGTGGCGGCATGCTTATTCTTCAATAAAGATTATTCGTTGATGGATTCGCTGCGATTATCCTTTTTCAACATCATCTCTGTTGTGACAACCACAGGGTTTGGCTTGGGTGATTTCACCGCATGGGGACCATTACCAAGCATTATTTTCGCCTTCACTTTATTGGTCGGTGCTTGTTCAGGGTCGACCAGTGGCGGAATAAAAATCTTTCGATTCCAGATCGCGTTTGCCTTACTACGTAAGCAAATTATGCAATCTATCCACCCATCGGCGCTATTTGTCCAACGCTATAATGATAGACCTGTCACTGACGATATTGTGCGCTCGGTTGTTGCATTAGTATTGACCTTTATCATGACCATTATCTTCATTGCTGCGATATTAGGTCTGCAAGGGCTTGATCCCATCACCAGCATTACAGGTGCTGTCACCGCAGTTGCTAACGTAGGACCGGGGATGGGGAGCATTATCGGTCCAACGGGTAACTTCGCGAGTTTGCCTGATTTATCAAAGTGGACCTTAAGCTTAGGTATGTTGATGGGACGTTTAGAAATTTTGACTGTGTTAGTCGTATTTTCACCTGCATTTTGGCGAGATTAATAGCACTAAAAACAAAAAGGGAGCGCATTGCGCTCCCTTTTTTATCCATTTCAACGCGATGAACTACACAGGTTTGACGTAGAAATAAATCGCACAAAAGTGGCAAATAGAACCACCTAATACAAATAAATGCCAAATTGCATGGTTATACGGAATACGTTTATTGACGTAGAAAATCACCCCAAGTGAATAAATCACACCGCCTAAAGCAAGTAACACTAAACCACCCGTCGATAAAATAAGTGCTAATTGATAAATCATAATTAGCGATAACCAACCCATGGTTAAATAAGTGATCAGTGATAATTTCTCAAATCGATAAACAAATGCAATTTTGGCAATAATACCGATAATCGCCAGTCCCCAAATCACGCTCATCAAACCAATGGCTAATGGCGTCCGCAGAGAAATCAATAAAAAAGGCGTATAAGTACCAGCAATAAGAAGATAAATCGCACAATGATCGAACGTTTTTAACGCACGTTTCGCTTTAGGTGATGAAACCGAATGGTAGAGGGTAGAGGCTAAATAGAGCAATATCATGCTCACCGCATACACGGTATAGCTGATAAGACTTAACGTGTCAGCATTAACAGAGAATGCTTTCTCAAGTAATAAATACAACCCAAGCAAGCCAAATAACAGCCCGATCCCATGGCTTATACTGTTCGCTACTTCCTCTGCAACAGAATACCCTTGTTCTGTTGCCACCGATTTGTTCATCACTCAACCACCTCACGCTAACATGACATTATTCTACTATAACCACACCACTCAGCTTACACTTGTAAGCTGAAAATAAGCAAGTCAGGATTCGTGATATTTATAATAATGAGATAAAAATATACGTAATAAAAACGGAGCGCTCGTGATAAATAAGCAATACTCCGTTAGTTATTATTTTTGTAGTAGTGATAAGGTGGCTTGTCGAGCAGCATCTGGATCGCGAGCAATAATGCCATCAACGATTTGTTGGTGAGCATCAAGTTTTAAAATACGTTCACGCGTAACAACACGGAAGTAGTTTTCAAATACCGCTTTAAACAAGTTACCAAACGGACTAATAAAATGATTTCCAGAGGAAAAATAAATCAGTTGATGGAAACGTGTGTCGACTTCAATCCAATGTTCTTGATCGAAGTTATCGCCCATTTCATGCATTTCAGCCAACAGCTTTTGTAGCTCTTTACGCTCCTCATCTGTTGCGTGAATAGCTGCTAATGCTGCCGCTTCTGGCTCTAACATTAAACGCGCTTGTTGATATTCCTCTAATAATTCAGAATCGGCATCAAAATCTAACCAAGCCAGTAAATCTTGATCAAGATAGTTCCAATTCTTTTTCGGCATCACGCGTGTACCAATACGTGGCCGAGGCAACACCATTCCTTTGGCAGCCAACATTTTGATTGCCTCACGAACAGCTGTACGGCTTACACCATACATGTCACCTAATTCGACTTCACCCGGTAAAATATCACCAGGCGCTGTTTCTCCCGCCAAAATACGGCGGCCTATAGACTCAGCTAATCGATAAGATAAATTTCGGTTGGCAACAATGCGTTGCTGCTCTTGCTCCATACATCCTCTCCAAAGGCTTCTTTTATAATATGGTTATTCCATAAAATATGTGCAGTGTAATACACACATCGTATTACAACATAAACGGATCTGAATACGCCAAGCGAAAGCACTTTTACTATTCTTTTTTTACGGCATGCTTAATCAACCATCTTAATGCTTCAATCTTAGCATTTTAGCGGCTACTTTTTACTCGACTTTTAAAATTGCTATTGTTATTCTCAGCGCAAACTAATTAACAACCAAGCGATATACTGATGGATGGGGTAAACCCAGTAGGGAATTTTCCCTTCAGCGATCAGCTTGCTAACTTCCGGCCATGGATGAGCCTGACAACAGGTGATTTATGCGACCAGCATCTCCCGTCAGGTATGTAAGTACCCCTCGTAGCCCTTCACGCCTTCGTGCAACGGCTCATGCTCCACATTTTAAAACGAAACAGACAGCCGTTGTTGAGATTTCATTGACGAATAACGATATAAAACTAAAGCGTGATGAGTTAGAGACTCAAATACAGTCATTAATCGCCAAGCAAAATATCGCGTAATGATAATAAAACGATTGAGATAAAGCAGCTTCGGCTGCTTTTTTTACTTCGTTTTGTCATTACAACACCGCACAACAGATTGTAACCCCGTGTGCTTTGTTATAATTTACCCCTATTAAAACTATGACAATTTGCTCGTAATAACGATCACTCAGCCTCAACTACGGAGTCACTATGAAAACGCATCGCGTCAATGAGCTCATCGAACTGCTTCATCCTGAATGGCAAAAAGATCCTGATCTAAATTTAGTGGAGTTTTTATTAAAGCTGGCTGAAGAAGCAAAGTATAACGGCCCATTAGAGTCACTCACTGATGATGTACTGATTTATCATTTGAAGATGCGTAACAGTGATAAAGACGCCATGATCCCTGGGCTTGCAAAAGATTGTGAAGATGATTTCAAAACCGCTATCTTACGCGCTCGCGGTATTATTAAATAATCTCACTATTATTTAACGTTAAAAGCCAGTGAATATTCACTGGCTTTTTTGTGCCCAAACCACCAGTTTAAGCACTGATTTTAGGCTGAACCATCGCCTTGCGTTACAATTATGTTATTAACAAAGCGTGATACATATTAATGGTTAACACTCAGCGCCGACACTCGATTTATTCGCCATCTTCGCTAAACTAATGACAACACATGTTCGCTAGGGGGGGGAGAGATCTACCCCTGAATTCTCGTTATCTCAAGATTAAGGTAAACTGCAGCCTTAATTTCCATCTTTAAGGCTGTTTCATGGAAAAAAACGATTTTTGTTTTTCGAATCTCACACCTGATTTGCTACTTGATGCCTTAGATAGCATTGATGTTCGTGCAGAATCAGGATTACTGGCTCTCAATAGTTATGAAAATCGGGTCTACCAGTTTAAAGCAGAAGATGGCGCACGTTATGTCACCAAGTTCTATCGCTCAGAACGTTGGAGTGATGAGCAAATTGAAGAAGAGCACCAATTTACACAAGAATTGGCTGACAATGAAATTCCTGTTGCCGCACCTCTAAATATCAATGGGAAAACACTACATACCTTTAATGGTCATCGTTTTGCTTTATTTCCAAGTGTCGGCGGTCGACAATTTGAAGTCGATAATTTTGATCAATTAGAATGGGTCGGTCGCTATTTAGGTCGCATTCATCTCGTGGGGCAACGCCAGCCTTTTCAACACCGTCCAACCATGGGTCTGGATGAATACGTCTATCAGCCTCGAAAATTATTAGAGCACAGTCAATTTATACCCGATCATCTTAAGAATGTTTTTTTTGCCGATCTTGATCTACTGATTAAGAACCTTGAACAGCATTGGTCGTCTGATTGGCAAGCGATTCGTCTTCATGGTGACTGTCACCCAGGTAATATTTTATGGCGTGATGGCCCAATGTTTGTCGATCTTGATGATGCCCGTAATGGTCCTGCTGTCCAAGATTTATGGATGCTATTAAACGGTGAGCGCGCCGATCAACTAGCCCAACTGGATACGTTACTTGAAGCTTATGGTGAATTTGCAGATTTTGATCAACGTCAATTGCAACTAATCGAGCCTTTACGCGGTCTTAGAATGGTGCATTATATGGCATGGTTAGCAAAACGATGGCAAGATCCTGCATTTCCCCGTGCATTCCCTTGGTTTGCTGATGCAAAATACTGGGAAGGGCAAGTGCTTGCATTCAAAGAACAAATTGCCTCGCTGCATGATGCACCATTACAACTCATGCCACAGTGGTAAACACAAAAACGTATTAACATAAAAATTCAGGTTATATTTATAACCGTGATAAGGATAATCAGGGAGTTATATCAATGTTCAAGAAGTTACTCACGCTAGCTAGTGCAGCGTTACTATCATTTTCAGTGCACGCCGCAAAATTTACTGAAGGTGATTACTACAAAGTTCTCGATCTACCAAAATCTGAAACCCCCATTGTGACTGAGTACTTCTCTTTATACTGCCCGCATTGCTATCAGTTTGAACCTATGATCAAACAGCTAAAAACTAAATTGCCTGAAAATGTAAAGTTCCAAAAAAGGCATGTTTCATTTATGGGCGGCCCAATGGGTAAAGTAATGAGTAAAGCCTTCGCGACTTCTGTGGTATTAGGTGTTCAAGATAAAATGGTACCGGTGTTCTTTAACCGTATCCACACCATGAACAAGCCACCACGTAATGAAGAAGAAGTGCGTCAAATCTTCATTGATGAGGGAGTTCCTGCGGCTGAATTTGATGGTGCATATAATAGCTTTGCAGTAAATTCAATGGTAAGCCGTTCTGATAAAGCCTTTGAAGATGCAGGCCTAACCGGTGTGCCTGCTGTTGTGGTTAACAACAAGTACCTTGTACAAACAGGTAAAATCAAATCAGCGAACGAATACTTTGAGTTAGTAAACTACTTACTGAAAAAGTAATCTCATCTAAAAATAAAAAAGGGCTGTAATGCCCTTTTTTATTATCCAAATAACGACACTTTTCTTATATGACTTGGCTATTAATCTGCTTAAGCAGCCTATCCATTGCGCGATAGCCTAACGCTTCCGCTAAGTGCCCTCGAGAGATATCAGGCTCTCCCGCCAAATCCGCTATCGTACGCGCCACTTTAATGATTCGATGATAAGCTCGTACCGATAAACCTAACTGATGAAGCGCATTTTCTAAAAATGCCGCATCAGCTTGCTGGAGTGGGCAATACTGCTCTAACTCTCGCGTAGATAACAGCGCATTCACCTTACCACTGCGAGTCAACATTAGCTGACGAGCATGATCGACCCGCGCTTTAATCGTTACTGTTGAATCACCTCGATCTCCCCCTTTAGTTAACGTTCCTCGGGGTAGAGCAGGGATCTCAATCGACATATCAAACCTATCAAGTAATGGGCCACTCAACCGACTTAAATAACGTAATATCGCCTGTGGGTTGGTACGTGTTTGGTTACCGTCATAATACCCAGAAGGGCTTGGGTTCAGCGCACCGATCAATTGAAATCGCGCAGGAAACGTTGTTTTACTGGTCGCACGAGAAATCACAATATGACCTGACTCTAATGGCTCGCGTAAAGAATCTAAAACTTTACGTTCAAATTCAGGCATCTCGTCTAAAAATAAAAGCCCATTGTGCGCCAACGATATTTCTCCCGGTTTAGGTACCGAACCACCGCCCACTAATGCCGCCATAGAGCTCGAATGGTGTGGCGTACGAAAAGGCCTTTTTAACCAATTTCCTTGGTGTAAGGATTGTGGTGTGAGCGAGGTGACGGCCGCAGTTTCTAACGCTTCCTCATGACTCATCGGCGGCAGTAAATCACATAACCTTGATGCCAACATAGTTTTTCCCGTCCCCGGAGGACCGAGGAACAAAACATTATGACCGCCGGCGGCGGCTATTTCTAACGCACGTTTCCCTTGTTGCTGCCCGATAATATCTTGCATATCTCGCTCTAAAGGAGCCGCTGTTTCTTTAAGCTGCTCACTAAAATTTAATGCTAATTGTTGTTGGCCGCATAAATAGCCACAAACGGCTAATAGATTGGATGCTGATTTATGAACCTCTTTACCGACGAGAGCCACTTGATCGCCATTACTGTCAGGCACCACAAAGCAACGCTTCGCCTTTAATGCAGCTAAAGCCGCAGGCAGTGCCCCCTTTACAGGTCGTAACTCTCCCGATAATGCTAATTCACCGATAAACTCATGCTCTGATAATTTATCTGTTGGGATCTGACCTGATGCCGCTAAAATACCTAACGCTATAGGTAAATCAAATCGCCCTCCTTCTTTAGGCAAATCAGCAGGGGCTAAGTTGACAGTGATACGTCGTGATGGGAACTCAAAATTCGCATTAATAATTGCACTTCGAACCCGATCTTTAGCCTCTTTTACCGTAGTTTCAGGTAGCCCTACTAATGTAAAACTTGGCAACCCATTACTTAAGTGGACTTCTACCGTTACAGGTGGAGCCTGCACTCCCACACAAGCTCGACTATGAACAATCGCAAGCGTCATGAACCATCACCTCACTGAGATAAAAAAACATTCGTTAATGAAATATTTATTTTTAGTTTCATAAGATGCCTGTAAATGCAGCTCGTTTGCTAAAAAAACCACAGTTTTTGCTTGTCATGCGATAGATGTCTGTGTTACCACTAACATATAGCAACAACTAGACAACAAAAGTTGGACAAATATACATGCGCTTAACAACATCCCTCGTACTCATTATTAAAGTCATTGTGGTGATTATGTCACCGCAGCGGGGATTTGCTGGCGCAAAGTAGCGCAAAGACGCAAACAAAAAGCCCCCGCACTGAGAAGTTCGGGGGCTTTTTTCAACAAATGGATTTGAGTAATCGTTATCATCTCAAATAGATCTCGCAAAGCAAGCAAGGAGCTGCGATGACAGGGGCAGAATTAGTCGTAAAAGCGCTGCATCAGCAGGGTATCAAAACCGTATTTGGTTACCCAGGCGGTGCCATCATGCCAATTTATGACGCGTTATATGATGGTGGAGTAGAGCATATCCTCTGCCGTCACGAACAAGGAGCAGCAATGGCTGCTATTGGTATGGCCCGATCCACCCAAGATGTCGCTGTCTGTATGGCAACATCAGGTCCAGGTGCCACAAACCTCGTCACTGGACTTGCTGACGCCTTTATGGATTCAGTCCCCCTAGTTGCGATTACTGGACAAGTTGCCAGCACCCATATTGGAACCGATGCCTTCCAAGAAATGGATGTGATTGGGATGTCTTTATCATGTACCAAACACAGCTATCTGGTCACCGATATCAATGAACTTGCACCAACCCTTGCTGAAGCATTCGTAGTCGCTAAAGCCGGTCGTCCGGGCCCTGTTATTGTCGATATAGCCAAAGATGTACAGCTTGCACAAGCGCCAACCGAATTACTCCCCCCAATTGAACCACCAGCGGTTCCAACGGTTAATAGTGAAGCTATCACTGCAGCTCAACAATTATTAGATCAAAGTCATCGTCCCGTAATGTATGTCGGTGGTGGGGTGCAAATTGCCCATGCAACCGATACGTTACGTCAATTTTTAAACCTTAATCCAATGCCTTCGGTCAGTACTTTAAAAGGCTTAGGCTCTATCGAACGCCATGATCCCCATTACCTTGGCATGCTTGGTATGCACGGCACAAAAGCAGCCAACCTAGTGGTACAAGAAGCGGATTTATTAATTGTGGTTGGCGCCCGATTTGATGATCGCGTAACCGGAAAATTGGATACCTTTGCGCCACACGCAAAAGTAATTCATATTGATATTGATGCCGCTGAATTTAGTAAATTACGTCATGCTGATGCGCCATTACGTGGCGATATTAATACTATTTTGCCTCAGTTAGAGCTGAGCCAAGATATCAGCCGTTGGCTCACTCACAGTGAACATATTCGTAAAATTGGCAAATGGCGTTATGACCATCCAGGCGATCTGATTTACGCGCCATTACTGCTTAAGCAATTGTCAGATATGATGCCTGATAGCAGCATGGTATCAACCGATGTTGGTCAGCACCAAATGTGGGCTGCACAGCATATTCAACCTCGTGAGCCACAAAACTACATTACTTCAGCCGGCCTTGGCACCATGGGTTTTGGTTTACCTGCAGCAATGGGAGCCAGTGTTGCCCGTCCTGATGATCAATCTATTCTGATCTCTGGTGATGGCTCGTTTATGATGAATGTACAAGAATTGGGAACCTTAAAGCGCCGCAGTATTCCCGTCAAAATGGTACTTATCAATAACCAGCGCTTAGGTATGGTACGTCAATGGCAATCGCTATTTTTTGATGGCCGCCACAGTGAAACCATCCTAGATGATAACCCTGATTTTGTGATGTTAGCTAAAGCGTTTGATATTCCGGGAAAAACCATTACTCGCAAAGAAGAAGTGGCTCCTGCACTGGAAGAAATGCTCGCCAGTAAAACCGCTTACTTATTGCATGTGTTGATTGATGAAGAACAAAATGTATGGCCACTGGTTCCACCGGGTGCTGCAAACCAAGATATGCTGGAGAACACCTAATGGAAAGATATTTACTCAACATTACCGCTAATGATAAGCCTGTATTACTTGAGCGAATTTTACGTGTGATCCGCCATCGTGGCTTCATCATAAAAAAAGTCGATGCAACACAAAATCATCACAGCAAGATAGCCAGAATCGAAATTATCGTCGATAGTACTCGTCCTATATCGACGCTTATCAACCAAATTGAAAAACTGTGGGACATCATCAGTGTAGAGACTTCCCCCCTGCAGTTACTGGATTAAATTTTAGAAAGGAATTCAACATGGCAAATACAGCAGATTACATTTGGTTTAACGGTGAAATAGTGCCTTGGGCTGATGCTAATGTTCACGTTTTAACCCACGCAATGCACTATGGTACTTCAGTATTTGAAGGGATCCGTTGCTACAACACGCCAAAAGGCCCAGCCATTTTTCGTCATGAAGAACATATGGTACGGCTAAAAAATTCGGCAAAAATTTATCGCTTCCCAATCCCATACAGCTGCGATGAACTAATGGAAATTTGCCGTGAAACGATCCGAGTCAATAAACTCGATTCTGCTTACATTCGCCCATTGGGTTATGTGGGGAATGTTGGCCTAGGGGTTTGTCCTCCCGTTGATACAAAAATGGATTTGATTGTTGCCGCTTTCCCTTGGGGCTCTTACTTAGGTGAAGAAGCACTGGAAAATGGCGTTGATGCGATGATTTCTAGCTGGAATCGTGCCGCGCCAAATACTATTCCAACGGCTGCAAAAGCAGGCGGTAACTACCTATCATCACTACTGGTTGGTAGCGAAGCACGTCGCCATGGTTACGCAGAAGGGATCGCATTAAGTGTTGATGGCTATCTATCAGAAGGCGCTGGTGAAAATATCTTTGTCATTCGTAACGGCGTTCTTTCAACACCACCAACAACTAGCGCAATTTTACCCGGCATCACCCGTGACACGATTATGATCCTAGCTAAAGAACGGGGTTACGAAGTACGTGAAGAAAACATTGCTCGTGAAGCACTTTACCTTGCCGATGAAATCTTCATGACAGGGACAGCAGCTGAAATCGTACCGGTACGCAGTGTGGATCAAATTACCGTCGGTGAAGGTAAACGAGGCCCTATCACCAAAGAGCTGCAAGCCGCTTACTTCGGTCTGTTCAATGGTGAAACAGAAGATAAATGGGGCTGGTTAGATTACGTTTATCCACAAAAGTAATTGCCCTTCACAACCCAACCAATACATATCAAAACTGTCGCTAATGCATTAGCGACAGTGCTCAAAAAGGATTTTCTGTTATGCCTAAATACCGTTCTGCAACCACAACCCATGGCCGAAATATGGCTGGTGCTCGTGCGCTTTGGCGTGCCACTGGCGTCAAAGATGAAGATTTCGGTAAGCCGATTATTGCCGTTGTGAACTCGTTTACCCAATTTGTTCCCGGTCACGTCCACTTAAAAGATCTCGGTCAATTAGTCGCAAAGCAAATAGAAGAAGCGGGCGGTATTGCCAAAGAGTTTAATACCATTGCTGTTGATGACGGTATTGCGATGGGGCATGGCGGTATGCTGTATTCACTCCCATCACGTGAGCTTATTTCAGATTCTGTTGAGTACATGGTGAATGCCCACTGTGCCGATGCGATGGTATGTATCTCAAACTGTGACAAAATCACCCCGGGAATGTTAATGGCATCACTTCGCTTAAATATTCCGGTTATTTTTGTTTCTGGCGGACCAATGGAAGCCGGTAAAACCAAGCTTTCAGAGCAAGTGATCAAGCTCGATTTGGTTGATGCAATGATCCAAGGTGCCGATCCTAAAGTATCTGATGAGCAAAGTGAGCAGATCGAACGTTCAGCATGCCCAACTTGTGGTTCGTGCTCTGGTATGTTCACGGCTAACTCCATGAACTGTTTAACCGAAGCGCTTGGTTTAAGCCAGCCGGGTAACGGTTCAATGCTCGCAACACACGCAGATCGCGAGCAGCTATTTATTAATGCCGGTAAACGTATTGTGGCACTAACTAAGCGCTACTACGAGCAAGATGATGAATCAGCACTGCCACGTAACATTGCCAATAAGAAAGCCTTCGAAAATGCGATGGCATTAGATATTGCAATGGGGGGATCAACTAATACCGTTTTACACCTTTTAGCCGCAGCGCAAGAAGGTGAAATTGATTTCACCATGACCGATATTGATCGCATGTCTCGTATTGTTCCACACCTCTGTAAAGTTGCACCATCAACACCGAAATATCATATGGAAGATGTTCACCGAGCAGGTGGCGTTTACAGTATTTTAGGTGAACTGGATCGCGCAGGTCTCTTCCATAACGATTGTCACAATATTCTGGGTGAAACCTTTGCCGAAAGCTTCAAACACTACGATATTAAAGTAACGGATTCAGAAGAAATTAAAACGTTCTTCCGCGCAGGTCCTGCAGGTATCCGTACCACGCAAGCATTCTCGCAAGATTGCCGTTGGGAAACGCTTGACGATGATCGAGAAAATGGCTGTATTCGTAGTAAAGAGTTTGCCTTTAGCCAAGATGGCGGTCTTGCTGTACTGTCAGGCAATATGGCACTTGATGGCTGTATTGTTAAAACCGCAGGCGTTGATGAAAGTTGCTTAACCTTTACAGGTCCTGCCGTTGTGTTTGAAAGCCAAGATACCGCTGTTGAAGCGATTCTTGCAGGTAAAGTGAAAGCAGGCGATGTCGTGGTTATTCGTTATGAAGGACCTAAAGGTGGCCCTGGTATGCAAGAAATGTTGTACCCGACCACTTACCTTAAATCTATGGGTCTTGGCAAAGAATGTGCGTTGATCACTGACGGTCGATTCTCTGGCGGTACCAGTGGCCTATCTATTGGTCACGTTTCGCCTGAAGCAGCAAACGGTGGCACGATTGGCCTGATCGAAAATGGCGACATTATCGCCATTGATATTCCAAACCGTAGCATTGAGCTCAATGTCGATGATGCAACCCTCGCGGCACGTCGTGAAGCAACGAACCAACGCGGTTGGAAGCCTGTCGATCGTGAACGTCAGGTTTCTTTTGCCCTAAAAGCCTATGCCAACCTCGCCACCAGTGCAGATAAAGGCGCAGTGCGCGATAAGTCTAAACTAGAAGGATAATCATCATGAGCGAAGTGAAACAGGCCACGGATGAAGTGCTACTTAGCGGAGCCGACTATCTTCGCAATATCCTTCGAGCGCCAGTATATGAGGTGGCACAAGTCACCCCATTGCAAAATATGTCTCGTCTGAGCGCAAGGATTGCAAATCAGATCCAACTAAAACGAGAAGATCGCCAGCCGGTTCACTCGTTTAAGTTACGTGGCGCTTATAACATGATGTCGCAGCTGACTGAGCCGCAAAAAGCGGCAGGAGTGATTGCAGCCTCTGCCGGTAATCATGCACAAGGTCTTGCTTTATCAAGCCAGCAACTCGGGGTTAAAGCCACGATTGTGATGCCACGTACGACACCTGATATCAAGGTGGATGCGGTACGTAGTTTTGGTGGTATTGTAGTGCTGCATGGCAGTAATTTTGATGAAGCTAAGGGCTATGCCGAACAATTAGCGCAACAACACGGCTATACCTTTATCCCTCCTTTCGATCACCCATCGGTGATCGCAGGACAAGGCACAATTGGTATTGAGTTGGTGCAACAAAATGGTCATCTTGATTGTGTTTTTGTACCGGTTGGTGGCGGTGGTTTGGCGGCAGGCGTTGCCGTTTTACTCAAACAGCTACTACCTGAAATTAAAGTGGTTGGGGTTGAGGCTGAAGATTCTGCCTGTTTAAAAGCAGCGCTTGATGCAGGCCAACCAGTCACATTAGATCAAGTCGGCATGTTTGCTGATGGTGTAGCTGTGAAACGTATTGGTAGTGAAACCTTCCGTTTATGTCAGCAATACCTTGATGATGTTATCACGGTCAGCAGTGATGAAATTTGCTCGGCGGTTAAAGATATCTTTGAAGATACCCGCGCGATTGCTGAACCTTCGGGGGCACTTTCTCTTGCTGGGCTAAAAAAATACGTCGAGCTGCATCAAATCCGCGACCAGCAACTTGCTGCGATTTTATCAGGCGCAAACTTGAATTTTCATGGTCTACGCTATGTTTCAGAACGTTGTGAGTTAGGTGAAAAACGTGAAGGGTTATTAGCCGTTACGATCCCTGAACGTCCTGGGGCTTTTCTTGATTTCTGCCATTTGATTGGGGGGAGAGCGGTAACCGAGTTTAACTACCGTTATAACGATGATGCGCTGGCCAATGTTTTTGTCGGTGTGCGTTTAATGCAAGGCCAAGAAGAACTTGATGGCATCATTAAAGATCTGCGAAAAGGCGGATATCCGGTGGTCGATTTATCTGATGACGAAATGGCGAAAGTCCATGTTCGTTATATGATTGGGGGTAGGCCATCAAAACCGCTTAAAGAACGTTTATATAGCTTTGAGTTCCCTGAATACCCAGGTGCACTTATTCGCTTTTTAAATACCCTTGGTTGTCATTGGAATATTAGCTTATTTAATTATCGTAATCATGGGGCAGATTATGGTCGTGTTTTATGTGGCTTTGAACTTGAAGACAAAGATTTGCTGTCATTTACTAGCCACTTACGCGAATTGGGCTATCAATGGAAAGACGAAACAGAAAATCCAGCCTATAAGTTTTTTCTTGCTCAGTAATGAATAGTCCCTAACAAAAAAGCAGCGTAATCGCTGCTTTTTTTATAACAATCAACATGATTAACGACTGTTTGAAACATATTCAAGGCAACAGGAAATCAAATTAATATTTTGTTCGATCATTTTTTGGCGTAAAGGAGAAGGTACCTGCGCATACATAACCGATAATCGATTGATATCACCATATTCAGGTGTACTGTCGTCTGAAATAAACCAATGCAAAGGACGCCCTGTTATCTTTGCTATATTCATTAGCATTAATATTCGAGGCTCTGTTTTCCCCGACTCTACATCAAGGTAAGTTTGACGAGCAACACCTAGCTGCTTAGCCATACTCACTTGAGTGACCCCTTTCCATTCTCTCGCTTCTCGAATCTTTTGTGCAATATGCGCTATTTCTGTTATTGCGTTATTAATCTCACGCTCAACACTATATTCACTCATCATCGACATTTATACCGCACTAAACCCATAAACTTTGTTTAAACTATTCTTCGCTAAAATAGATGTCTATGGGTGCTAGTACAAAAATGTGATACGCCATATTCACTGTCATCAAAGATAGACAATAAAAAGATCGAAATGAACAATTAAGTAGGCACCAAGGAAGATCGTTATTCGCTACTTATTTTTATGTGTTAAAGCACGGGTGTATTCCGCCATAAAACTCGCTAAGTTGATACATTGCTGCAAAATAACGTGGCGAGCAGAATGTGGCAAGTGACTAAAAAATTGCAATAAGCGATCAATTTCTTCCTTATACTCACTTTCTAAAATTTCAATCCCTTCATCACCATAAACAAACCAAGTTAATGGCCTCTCAGTGATCTCCGAGATCTCAGACAATAATCGTACTTTAGGCTCTGTTTTTCCGGTCTCTAGATCAAGATACGTTTGGCGAGCGACTTTCAACTGCTGGGCCATATGTACTTGGGTTAATCCTTTCCATTCACGAGCCTCCTTGATCCTAGCGGCAATCTTTGTCTTTGGCTCTGTCATACACCTTCTCCAATCAGATAGTGAAGAACGCTTCACTATTTGTTGCAGTGCAGATGATGAGCCAATTTTTCATTTTTTTTAATTCTTAATATTCAATAAGATAAAATCAAAGCAGACTTTTATTCTTAATTTGAATCGCACATCGTATGGATAATCAGGCATTTTTTTATTTCGCAACACGGTAAACGTTATCAAGAGTACCGATAAAAAAGACGCAAGTTGCGCCTTTTCTCATTTGACATTACTCAACAGTCACCGCTTTGGCTAAATTACGAGGCTGATCAACATCAGTACCTTTAATTAAAGCCACGTGATACGACAACAACTGCATCGGAATGGTATAAAAAATCGGTGCGATGATTTCATCCACACTGGGCATGGTCATGATTTTCATGCCGCTGGTCTCTTCAAATCCAGCTTCACTATCGGCAAACACATACAGTAAGCCACCGCGAGCACGTACTTCTTCAATATTAGATTTGAGCTTTTCTAATAAATCATTGGTAGGTGCCACCACGATAACAGGCATCTCAGCATCAACTAACGCAAGTGGGCCATGCTTTAATTCACCAGCCGCATAAGCCTCTGCATGAATGTACGAGATCTCTTTTAATTTAAGTGAAGCTTCAACAGCAATCGGGTAGAACTCACCACGACCTAAAAATAATGCATGTTGTTTATCGCTGAATTCTTCAGCCAATAGCTCAATCGACTTATCAAGCGTTAATGCTTTCTCAATAAAGCTTGGTAATTGCTGTAGTGAATGAACGATTTTTTCTTCTTGCTCATTATCAATCGTACCTTGCTGCTTACCTAATGCAGTTACAAGCATTAATAACGCGACTAACTGCGTAGTAAACGCTTTAGTTGATGCGACCCCAATTTCAGCCCCCGCGCGGGTCATAAAAGCTAAATCAGATTCACGTACCAAAGATGAGCCTGCAACATTACAAATTGTCATCGCAGCCATATAGCCTTTTTCTTTTGCTAAACGCAGTGCCGCTAAGGTATCTGCTGTTTCACCTGATTGAGAAAGGGTGATCAGTAAGCTATTTGGACGGGTAACAAATTTGCGGTAGCGAAATTCAGAGGCAATTTCAACATCACAGCTAATTCCTGCAATAGATTCAAACCAGTAACGTGCCACCATGCCCGCGTTATAGGAGGTACCACAAGCAATAATTTGAATATGCTCAACATGATCAAAGATCGTTTTCGCTTCATTACCAAAACTTTCCAAGATCACGCGATTGTTGCGGATCCTGCCTTCCATGGTATTGATCAGAGCGCTTGGCTGCTCAAAGATCTCTTTTTGCATATAGTGACGATAATGACCTTTATCCGTATCATCATGTTGAATATGAGATTCGGTGACTTCACGTTCAACCAACTCATCTTGTTGATTATAAACTCGAATATCACGACGGGTGACTTCGGCAACATCACCTTCTTCTAAAAACATAAAGCGACGAGTCACATTCAGCAAAGCCAATTGATCAGACGCAATAAAGTTTTCACCTACACCTAATCCGATCACCAACGGGCTACCAGAGCGCGCAACAACCAAACGTTCCGGATCGCGACTATCCATCACTACGGTACCATAAGCGCCTTCTAGTTGAGCAACAGCTTGCTTCACAGCGGCTAATAAAGAATCGGCAGTTCGCAGTTCCCACTCAACTAAATGTGCAATTACTTCAGTATCGGTTTGAGAATGAAAAACATAACCTCGTTGTTGTAATAGATCACGCAATGCTTGGTGATTCTCAATAATCCCATTATGAACAATCGCTATATGCTCACCAGAGACATGAGGGTGGGCGTTAGCTTCTGAGGGTTCACCATGTGTTGCCCAACGTGTATGCGCGATCCCCGTTCCACCAATAACTTGCGTTTCATTAACCGCCTCAGCTAAGACTTGAACTTTCCCCATACGTCGTAAGCGTTGTAATTTAAATTGTTCATCAACAACGGCAAGACCTGATGAGTCATACCCGCGATATTCTAATCGACGTAAGCCCTCGACTAATATCTCTGCTACATCACGTTGTGCTACCGCACCTACAATCCCACACATAACTGCTATCCTTTATAACTTGTTATTATTCACTATAGGCACGAATCACGCGCACACCCTGTTGTTCTATTGCAACAGTATCAGCATCACTCATGCCATCATCGGTAATTAAAGTATCGATCCCTTGCCACGTTAACTCTAAATTCGGAATTTTTCGTCCGACCTTACAAGACTCAATCATTACCACCACTTCGCGAGAAACTTCCGCCATCACTCGACTTAGCCCCGTCAGCTCATTAAAGGTGGTTGTGCCACGCGTGATATCAATGCCATCAGCACCAATAAATAGCTGATCAAAATCGTATGAACGCAATACGGATTCTGCAACTTTGCCTTGAAATGATTCCGAATGCGGATCCCATGTACCGCCCGTCATCAATAAGGTCGGTTCATTTTCAAGTGCATTTAGTGCATTCGCGACTTGCAAAGAATTAGTCATTACCACTAAGCCTTGTTTAGTGCTTAGTAGGTTAATTAATGCTGCTGTTGTACTACCACAATCAACGATAATGCGATTGTGATCTCGGATCAGATCAGCGGCAGCAATCGCAATCGCTGACTTTCGTTCTGAAACTTTTTCTTCTAAGCCAGTTGCAACTATTTCACTCGGCATAGCAATGGCGCCACCGTATCGGCGTAGCAATAAGCCAGAACTTTCTAATGCCGCGAGATCTTTACGAATTGTGACCTCAGAGGTCGAGAAGTGACTAGCAAGTGTATCCACACTAACTTCACCTTCAATACCAACCATAGCTGCAATAGCATGGCGACGTTGTTGCGTATTACGTTTAGACATAAGTTTTGAAATGATAGATTAAGTTTCAGTTTGAAACTTAGTATAGCGTTTTAAAAATTAATCGATCAATAACAAATATGCAGATTCGGTATAATTTTTCTCTCGAAATAACTACTGGAATGGAAAAGCTAGAGGAATATAGGGGCGGGGGTTGGAGATAGACAATAAAAAAGCAGGAGAAACTCCTGCTTTAAAAATGATAACGTAATTGAAAATTACTTCTTGGTTGGGCGTTTCCAGCCTTGAATCGTTCGTGCGGGTGCGCGAGTGATCACTAACTCACCTTCTCCAACATTACGATTAATCGTTGCACCGGCACCAATGGTTGCACCGCTTGCAACTTTAACTGGGGCGATAAGTTGAGTATCAGAGCCAACAAATACATCATCGCCAATTTCAGTTTTAAATTTGTTCGCGCCATCGTAGTTACAAGTAATAGTACCTGCACCTATATTGACGTTAGCACCAATCTCAGCATCACCAAGGTAAGTTAAATGACCCGCTTTAGAGCCTTCACCTAAACGCGTTTGCTTGATTTCAACAAAATTACCCACATGCGCTTGAGCTTGAAGCTCCGTACCTGGACGTAAACGAGCAAATGGACCGACCGTACAGGCTTCACCTACCGTCGCACCATCAATCACACTGTATGGGCTGATAATTGAGTTATCATCAATCTCACAATCTTTAAGCACACAACCGGCGCCAATCACGACGTTATCACCAATACTAACGCTGCCTTCAATCACCACGTTAACATCAATTTCAACATCGGTACCGCATTGTAATTCGCCACGTAAATCAAAACGAGCAGGATCACGTAACATCACACCTTGCTCTAATAAACGCTCAGCTTGTTGAGCTTGGAAAGCTCGCTCAAGGCGCGCAAGTTGAATACGGTTATTTACACCTTCAACCTCAATAGGGCTTACAGGGTGCACCGCTTCGACGGCACGACCTTCATCATGGGCAATCTCAATAATATCGGTTAGGTAATATTCACCTTGCGCATTATCATTTTTAAGCGCCGCTAACCAACGCTTAAGATCACCGCCATTAGCCACCATGACACCAGTATTGATTTCTTTTATGAGCTTTTGCTCTTCAGTGGCATCTTTTTGCTCTACAATCGCAACTACGGGACCATTACGACGCACAATACGACCGTAACCACTTGGATCATCAAGAACAACGGTTAGTAAGGCAATGCCACCATCAGGCTGAGCATCAAGCAGGTTTTCTAACGTTTGTGCACTAATCAGTGGCACATCACCGTATAAAATCAATGCTTTTTCATCATCAGCAAGGTTCGGGGTCGCTTGATTAACCGCGTGTCCTGTTCCTAATTGCTCAGCCTGTAGTACCCAATTGACTGATTCTTGAGCCAATACTTGTTGCATGGTGTCACCACCATGGCCATAAACTAAATTAATATTTTTCGCACCAAGATCATTACATGTGTCAATCACATGTTTGACCATCGGCTTTCCGGCTAAAGTATGAAGTACTTTTGGCAAGTTAGAATACATACGGGTGCCTTTTCCCGCAGCTAAAATCACAGCACTAAAGCGCATGATGGGATGTCCCTCTTGATGCATAAATTTGTTATTTAATTGGTATTGTACCGTCAAGTTCCACTAGATTTAAGCGTAATTGTTTAATTCTCACTAAGAAATAACAGGTGTACCTCGCAAAAGTCTTAATAGAAAATCATTTTTGTAATAATAAATATCCCCAAACAACATCAATCAATAAGATTTTTAGCAATAAAAAAAGCGACCTTAATGGTCGCTTTTTATATTACTTTAGCGTCAGACTAGCGTGCGCGTTTAGTTAGTTCAATTACTCGAAGCTGAGCAATGGCTTTCGCTAAATCACTGGCTGCCTGTGCGAAGTCAATATCGCCATGCTGATTATGGATGCGCTCCTCAGCTTGACGCTTAGCTTCTTCTGCTTTCGCGGCGTCTAAATCAATACCACGAATAGCTGTATCGGCTAATACCGTCACTGCAGAAGGCTGAACTTCAAGCATACCGCCAGAAAGATAGATTACATCTTCCTCACCACCTTGCTTGGTAATACGTACCATGCCAGGGGTAATAGCTGTAAGTAGTGGCGTGTGGCCGGCATGAATACCTAGCTCACCTTCACTACCCGTTACTTGAATATTTTCAGCACGACCAGAGAACAGACGTTTCTCAGCACTGACTACTTCCAACTGGAAAGTTATCGCTGCCATGTCGCCTCCTAATTAGCTTACAGCTTCTTCGCGTTTTCTAATACGTCTTCAATCGCACCACAGTACATAAATGCCTGCTCTGGGATATCGTCGTATTCACCCGCTAATAAGCCTTTAAAGCTACGTAGTGTGTCTTTCAACGTTACGTAGATACCTGGGTCACCAGTAAAGACTTCTGCTACGTGGTAAGGCTGAGTTAGGAAACGTTCAATCTTACGTGCACGTGATACAGCTTGCTTATCTTCTTCAGATAGCTCGTCCATACCAAGAATAGCGATGATGTCTTTTAGCTCTTTATAACGTTGAAGTAGGCTCTGAACGCCACGAGCAATGTCGTAGTGCTCTTGACCTACAACCAATGGATCAAGCATACGTGATGTTGAATCCAATGGGTCGATCGCAGGGTATAGACCTAGCGATGCGATCTGACGCGAAAGTACAACTGTTGCATCTAAGTGAGCAAAGGTTGTTGCTGGTGATGGGTCAGTCAAGTCATCGGCAGGTACGTATACCGCCTGAACTGACGTGATAGAACCAGACTTCGTTGACGTGATACGCTCCTGAAGTACACCCATCTCTTCTGCTAGTGTAGGCTGGTAACCTACGGCAGATGGCATACGACCTAGTAGTGCTGATACTTCAGTACCTGCAAGGGTGTAACGGTAGATGTTATCGATAAATAACAGTACGTCACGACCTTCGTCACGGAAACGCTCAGCCATAGTAAGGCCAGTCAATGCAACACGTAGACGGTTACCTGGTGGCTCGTTCATCTGACCGTAAACCATTGCTACTTTTGATTCTTCAGGTTTTTCGATGTTAACAACACCTGCTTCCTGCATTTCAAAGTAGAAATCGTTACCTTCACGTGTACGCTCACCAACACCTGCAAACACAGATAAACCTGAGTGTTTTAGGGCGATGTTGTTGATAAGTTCCATCATGTTAACAGTCTTACCAACACCCGCACCACCAAACAGACCGATCTTACCACCCTTAGCGAATGGACAGATTAAGTCGATAACTTTGACACCTGTTTCTAGGAGTTCAGTTACGTTTGACTGATCTTCATAGCTTGGTGCTTCACGGTGAATAGCGTAACGCTCTTGCTCACCGATCTCACCACACTCATCAATAGGTTGACCAAGAACGTTCATGATACGTCCTAAAGTCGCTGTACCTACTGGCACTTCAATTGGGCGGCCTGTGTTTTCAACAGACAAACCACGACGTAAGCCATCAGAAGTACCCATAGCGATACCACGAACAACACCACCACCAAGTTGCTGCTGAACTTCCAGTACTAGTGTACCGTTCTCTTTCGCATCAACATGAAGGGCATCGTATACCTGTGGTACAGAGTCCTGTGGAAACTCTACGTCGACTACCGCACCGATGATCTGTACGATCTTACCTGTAGCCATCGTTAATCCTCTAAACTTATTAATTCTTTGCCTTAAACAGCAGATGCGCCAGAAACGATTTCTGACAGTTCTTGTGTGATCGCAGCCTGACGGGCTTTGTTGTACACAAGTTGCAGTTCATCAATCAGATCCCCTGCATTATCTGTTGCAGCTTTCATCGCTACCATTCGTGCCGCTTGCTCACTGGCAAGGTTCTCAACCACACCTTGGTACACTTGTGATTCGGCATAGCGAACCAATAGGGTATCTAGTAGCGGTTTAGGCTCGGGCTCATAAATATAATCCCAAGAATGGTTGCGCTGCATTTCTTCGTCTTCTGACTTAGGCAAAGGCAACAATTGATCAATCACTGGTTGCTGTACCATGGTATTTACAAACTGGTTGTAAACCACATACAGACGATCCAGTTGGCCTTCATCATATTTCTTCAGCATTACGCCAACAGTACCGATCAACTCATCAACACTTGGCGTGTCACCAAGGCCTGATACTTGAGCTGCTACGTTACCGCCGTAGCTATTAAAGAATGCTGTTGCTTTAGCTCCAATTAGCGCTAAATCAACATCGGCACCTTTATCTGACCATGTTTTAATATCGGTGATCGCTTTTTTGAACAAGTTAATGTTCAAGCCACCACACAAACCACGGTCAGTTGAAACAATGATGTAACCAACGCGCTTGGCTTCACGCTCTTCAAGATAAGGATGCTTATACTCGAGGCTACCAAGGGCGATATGACCGATCACTTTGCGCATAGTTTGTGCGTATGGACGTGATGACTCCATTGCTTCCTGCGTTTTACGCATTTTAGAAGCAGCCACCATTTCCATCGCTTTAGTGATCTTTTGCGTGTTTTTAACACTACCGATCTTGTTACGAATCTCTTTTGCGCCGGCCATCGTTACTCTCCGTTAGAAGGTGATCGCAAGCGATCACCAACCAATTACCAAGTCTGGGTCGCTTTGAAATCTTCTAGCAGTTTTGCAAACTGCGCAGCGATTTCATCGTTGTAAGCACCCGTTTCATCTATCTGAGCTACAAGCTCAGCAAACTGACCTTTCGCGTAAGAAAGTAACGCTGCTTCGAAATCAGCAAGCTTAGTTAGCTCAACATCATTCAAGTAGCCTTTTTCAGCTGCAAAGATAACAACCGCTTGCTCAAATACAGACATTGGCGCGTATTGTTTTTGCTTCATCAGTTCAGTTACTTTCTGACCATGATCTAGCTGTTTCTTAGTGGCGTCATCAAGGTCAGACGAGAACTGTGCAAACGCTGCAAGTTCACGGTACTGTGCAAGTGCGGTACGAATACCACCCGACAGTTTCTTAATGATCTTGGTTTGGGCAGCACCACCTACACGCGATACAGAGATACCTGGGTCAACAGCAGGACGAATACCAGCGTTGAATAGCTCTGTTTGTAGGAAGATCTGACCATCGGTGATAGAGATAACGTTAGTCGGTACGAATGCCGATACGTCACCCGCTTGGGTTTCGATAATCGGTAGTGCCGTTAGCGATCCGGTTTGACCTTTCACTTCACCATTAGTGAATTTCTCAACATAGTGCTCGCTTACACGAGAAGCACGCTCTAGAAGACGCGAGTGAAGGTAGAAAACATCACCAGGGAATGCTTCACGGCCTGGTGGACGCTTAAGCAATAGTGAGATTTGACGGTAAGCAACAGCCTGCTTAGACAGGTCATCGTATACGATCAGTGCATCTTCGCCGCGGTCACGGAAGTATTCACCCATCGCACAACCAGAGTATGGTGCTAGGTATTGTAGCGCAGCAGCTTCTGATGCTGATGCTACAACTACGATAGTGTTTTCCAGTGCGCCGTGCTCTTCCAGCTTACGAACTACGTTAGCGATAGTTGAAGCTTTCTGGCCAATAGCCACATACACAGAGTAGATACCAGAATTTTTCTGGTTGATGATGGCATCGATAGCCATCGCTGTTTTACCAGTCTGACGGTCACCGATGATAAGCTCACGCTGACCACGGCCGATTGGGATCATTGAGTCAACTGCTTTGTAACCAGTTTGTACTGGTTGATCAACAGATTTACGATCGATTACACCCGGTGCAATTACTTCAACAGGAGAGAATGTCTCTGTTTCAATTGGACCTTTACCATCGATAGGCTGACCTAGTGTGTTTACAACACGACCAAGTAGCGCAGGACCTACAGGTACTTCAAGAATACGACCAGTACCGGTTACCTTCATGCCTTCCTGTAGAGAAGCATAAGGGCCCATTACAACTGCACCTACCGAGTCACGCTCAAGGTTAAGTGCTAGTGCGAATAGTCCGCCTGGTAGTTCAATCATTTCACCTTGCATTACGTCAGCAAGGCCATGGATACGAATAATACCGTCGCTTACAGAAACGATAGTACCTTCGTTACGCGCTTCACTTACAACGTTGAAGTTTTCAATACGTTGTTTGATCAGTGCGCTAATTTCCGTGGAATTAAGTTGCATGCTCCAATTCCCCAAATCAAGACTGCAAAGTATCGCTCAGACGGTTCAATTTGCCCCGTACAGAGTTATCGATAACAAGGTCTCCAGCTCTAATTACAACCCCGGCAATCAGGGTCTCGTCTACACTGCAAGTCAGCATAACTTTACGCGCTAAACGCTGCTCAAGTTTCACGCTAATGGCATCTAGTTGATTATCATCTAAAGCAATAGCAGAAATTACTGTCGCTTCGATGGTGTGCTCATGCTCATGTTTCATCAGCATGAATTCATCACAGACATCAGGTAGCGCCTTAAGGCGTCCATTTTCAGCCATCACCTTTAGAAGGTTTTGACCGAATTCATCGAGTTGCTCACCGCATACTGAAACAAAAATTTCAGTTAGCTTATCCGCAGCAAATCCGCTATCCAGTACATCCTGCATAGTGTCATTTTTTGCTACTTCACTAGCAAAGTTCAGCATTTCTGCCCACTGTGCTAATTGGTTCGTCTCGACCGCAAAGTCAAAAGCTGCTTTAGCGTAGGGGCGTGCGATTGTAGTCATTTGTGACATATGCTTGCCCCTTTAATTACAGTTCTGCAGTGACTTTGTTAAGAATATCGGCTTGAGCATCCACATCAATGGAGCGCTCAATGATCTTCTCAGCACCAATCACAGCTAGAGTTGCAACTTGTTTTCTTAACTCATCACGAGCACGATTACGTTCCGCTTCAATTTCAGCCATACCTTGCGCAAGGATTTTCTCGCGCTCAGTTTGTGCTTCCGTTTTCGCTTCATCGATAATTTGAGCTTTACGCTTGTTTGCTTGCTCGATCAACTCGCTCGCAGCGCGTTTCGCTTCTTTTAGTTGATCAGAAGCATTCGCTTGTGCAAGGTCAAGGTCTTTAGCTGCGCGATCTGCGGCAGCCAAGCCGTCAGCAATTTTTTTCTGACGTTCTTCAATCGCTTCCATAATCGGTGGCCATACATATTTCATGCAGAACACCACGAAGAGGAAGAAAGCGATAGCTTGACCCAGCAAAGTTGCATTCATATTCACAACGCATCTCCTTTAAAAGGGTTGCTAGAGTCCATTTGCTACTTAATGTCAGCTTGAAACAAGCTGACATTACGATTTATTAACCAGCTAGCTGACCAACAAATGGGTTTGCGAATGTGAATAGCAGCGCGATTACGATACCGATCATTGGTACCGCATCAAGTAGACCAGCGATGATGAACATCTTAACTTGAAGCATTGGAGCCATTTCAGGTTGACGTGCAGCACCCTCAAGGAATTTACCACCTAGAAGTGCGAAGCCGATCGCTGTACCAAGGGAAGCAAGACCTACAATGATGCCCACGGCAATTGCAGAAAAGCTTAGTAAAGTTTCCATCACTATCTCCAGTTTATAGTTGTCGGCAAAACGCCAATATAATAAAAAATGTTACAAAAAATCGTTAATGATTGTCTTCATGTGCCTGAGACAGGTACACGATAGTTAACATCATGAATACGAAAGCTTGAATTGTAATGACCAGAATGTGGAAAATAGCCCACGGTACCGAGCCTAGCCATTGAGCCCACCACGGCATTAGTGCCGCGATTAGGATAAACACCACCTCACCTGCAAACATGTTACCGAATAAACGCATACCTAGTGAAATAGGCTTCGCTAATAGCGATACCACTTCAAGAAGAAGGTTAAACGGGATCATGATAGGGTGATTGAACGGGTGAAGAGCCAGTTCTTTAGCAAAACCGACAAGACCTTTCACTTTGATGCTGTAGTAAATCATCAATGCGAACACGCCTAGCGCCATTGCCATGGTGATGTTAACGTCAGCACTTGGAACCACTTTCATATAAGGGATCCCGATACTTTGTGCGGCATACGGAATGAAATCAATAGGCACAAGGTCCATGATATTCATCAGTAAAATCCAGCAGAAAATAGTTAGTGCTAACGGAGCTACAAGTGGATTGCGGCCATGGAAAGTATCTTTGACGTTGGTATCAACGAATTCAACAACCATTTCGACAAAACATTGTACTTTACTTGGAACTCCTGATGATGCCTTCTTCGCTACTGAACGAAATAGCCATAGAAAAGCTAAACCGGTCAAAACAGAGAAGATAAGGCTATCTATGTTTACCGCCCAAAAGCTACCTTCACTCACTAAGCCCAATTTATCGGTTGATAAGTTGGTCAAGTGGTGAGTGATATAACTTGCAGACGTTAGCGCTTCACCTTGCGCAGCCATAACTCATCCTATTTGTTGTTGTTAATGAATAAAACCGGTCCAAAAATATTAATACCAAGGGCCAGCAAATAGGTTAGTTTGAGAGGAACAAGTTCCACTCCCATATACAGGTAAGCAATGGCAAAAAGGATGACTGTGATAAGAATTTTAAGCACTTCTCCGCCATAAAATGACGCCATGACTAGCCGTGCATTCCTAGCACCACTAAACATGAAGGCACACATCGCGAAGACAGTATTGGCAATAACAAAGATGCCACCGCCAATCAATGCAGAGATTCCCCAGTCAACATTGACAGCAAAAACTGCCGTTAATGCCGTTGCTATCACGACGCCAGATTGTAGTAACAACAACCGTTTTGCCAGTTGGCGTCCCGGTTTAGCTAGCGTCGATACCATGTATTCGTTCCTCGAGTCCATTCCTTTACACAATCCGTGCTTGGGAAAACAGCGAAAATTATACGGCTCATTAGATTGATTGCAATCAAATAGCAGCAAAAAAAACAGTTAGATTTTACAACACTCTAACTTGATCACGATGATGTTATTTTTTTAACAAAAATTGCAGCTCTAACATCACATTTTATTATCGAGAATTGCAAGAATTTGCTCTAACTTGTCTTGCTGTTCAAAGTTAATAACGATTTTTCCTTTGCCACTTTTAGTTTGATTAATCGCCACCTTAGTGCCTAATTGCTCAGTTAGCCTGTTTTGTAATAAAACAACATGTTCACTTTTTGATGCAGGCACTTTAGGTATTGATGGATTTAAAAGTGTTTTAACCAGTTTTTCAGTTTCACGCACAGTTAACAAATTATTGACAATTTTTTGTGCTACAGCTAACTGTTGTGTTTCATCTAAGGATAATAAAGCCCTTGCATGACCCATTTCGAGTTTTTTCTGCTCCACTAATTGTTTAACAGGCTCGCTTAACTGGTTTAAACGCAATAAGTTAGAGACGGCAGCACGTGATTTCCCGACCGCTTCAGCAATTTGCTGGTGAGTCAGTGAAAACTCTTGCTGTAGTCGTGCTAAAGCCACCGCTTCTTCTATTACATTGAGATCTTCACGTTGAATATTTTCAATCAACGCAATAGCAATTGTCGCGCGATCATCAACGCTTTTAACCAAACAAGGCACCGTCGTTAATCCTGCGATTTTAGCCGCTTGCCAACGACGCTCACCGGCAATAATTTCAAAACGTTGATCAGCTAAACGTCGAACAACAATAGGTTGAATGATCCCTTGGGCTTGAATCGATTCAGCAAGCTCCGCAAGCGTATCATCAGCCATCGATTTACGCGGCTGGAACTGACCTGATTGCAGCAGTTCAATCGCAAGGTCCCGTAATTCACTGTCATTGTTTGAAGTCGAAAGTGCTGTTTGTTGATGGGTTTGTTGCTTAGCTTGTGCGACTGCACTGGTAGAAAGCAAGGCATCAAGGCCTTTGCCTAAACCACGTTTATTAAAATTCATGAAAAGCCTTATGCGTCCTCAGAAGTCACCGTTTGTAATGCTAATTCATCACGACGAATCATTTCACCCGCGAGCGCTAAATAGGCTTTAGCGCCACTAGAATACTTATCGTAATACATCGCAGGACGACCATGGCTTGGCGCTTCTGCTAAACGGACATTGCGTGGAATAACGGTACGATACACTTTGTCACCAAAGTGTTTTTTCAGCTGTTGAGAGACTTCGTTAGCTAATCTATTCCGAGGATCAAACATGGTGCGCAGTAAACCTTCTATTTTAAGTTCACTATTCACCACCGCTGTTAACTTGCTAATGGTATCCATTAATGCTGTTAAGCCTTCAAGAGCAAAATACTCACATTGCATCGGCACTAATACGGAATCCGCCGCTGTCATAGCATTAATGGTGAGTAAGTTTAGCGAAGGGGGACAGTCAATAAAAATATAGTCGTAGTCATCACGAACCTTGGCAAGTGCAGTACGTAGACGCACTTCACGGGCAAACACTTCCATCAACTTTATTTCAGCAGCAGTGACATCACCATTAGCGGCTATCAAATGATAGCCCCCCGTCGTTTCTTTTATAACAACGTCATTAAATGGCGTTTCCTCGACCAAAAGATCATAAGCGGTGGCATCAACTTGGTATTTATCAACCCCACTGGCCATGGTTGCATTACCTTGTGGATCAAGATCAACCACTAATACTTTACGTTGGGTTGCAGCCAAGGATGCTGCTAAATTTACACAGGTGGTGGTTTTACCCACACCACCTTTTTGATTTGCTACCGCTATGATTCTTCCCACAAGAAAACCTCAACAATTAATCCTTTGCCGTCAAGACTACTAGATGACGCTCACCTTCTAAATCAGGAACCTGTAAAGATTTCACTTCTATAACTGAGCACCATTCTGGCAGTTCTGCCGCTTCTTGCTCGTTATATTGGCCTTTCAATGCGAGGAACTGACCACCTGATTTTGGTAGATGATGGCACCAGTTAACCATATCGGCCATTGAAGCAAACGCACGACTTAACACTGCATCAAAGCCATCACCGGCTTCAAACTCTTCAACGCGACTTTGTACTGGCGTCACATTGGTAATTTTTAGCTCATGGATCACTTGGCGAATAAAACGGATGCGTTTACCTAAGCTATCTAACAAGGTAAATGATTTATCAGGACACATAATCGCCAACGGAATACCTGGCAGTCCCGGTCCTGTTCCAACATCAATGTAACTAGCGCCATCTAAATACTGGCTGACGACAATACTATCCATAATATGTTTAACTAACATTTCGTTAGGATCACGGACTGACGTCAGATTATACGCTTTATTCCATTTGTGCAGCAGTTCTACATAACCGATCAGCTGGTCAAGTTGCTGTTCTGTGACCTGCAGTTCAGTTTGGGCGATAAGTTGTACTAATCGTTGTTTCATTGTTTAGCCCTTATTCGCCTTTTTTTAATAAGCCGTGTTTTTTCAAATAAACCAATAACAGCGAAATCGCAGCAGGGGTAATACCTGAAATACGTGATGCCATACCAATTGATTCAGGTTTTGCATCATTAAGTTTTACCACTACTTCATTCGATAGGCCTTTAACATTGCTGTAATCAATATCAAATGGCAGCTTAGTAGTTTCATGACGCAGGGATTTTTCAACTTCATCACGCTGACGATCAATATAACCTTGGTATTTCACCTGGATCTCAACTTGCTCACGCGCTTCAATATCGTCAAGCGCTGGTGCAAATGTTTCGATGCTTGTCAGTTGTTCGTAAGTCACTTCAGGACGACGAAGAAGATCTTCACCACTCGCTTCACGAGCGATCGGCGCTTTAAGAATTTTGTTTAATTCATCAACATGATCCGATTTTGGATTGATCCAAATATCTTTCAGACGTTGACGTTCAAGTTCCATATTTTCAATTTTTTGATTGAAACGAGACCAGCGAGCATCATCAACTAAACCAAACTCACGACCCATTGGGGTTAAGCGTAAATCAGCATTGTCTTCACGAAGCAATAAGCGGTATTCGGCACGAGAAGTAAACATACGGTATGGTTCTTTAGTACCAATCGTTGATAGATCATCAATCAATACGCCCATGTATGCTTGATCACGACGAGGACTCCAGCCTTCTTTATCTTGAACTTGAAGCGCGGCGTTCATACCCGCCATTAAGCCTTGTGCTGCCGCTTCTTCGTAACCTGTCGTACCGTTAATTTGTCCTGCAAAGAACAGACCATCGATATATTTGTTTTCGAAGGTTTGTTTTAGATCGCGAGGGTCAAAGAAATCATATTCAATCGCATAACCTGGACGCATAATGGTTGCGTTCTCAAAGCCTTTCATTGAACGAACAATTTGCATTTGTACATCAAACGGTAAGCTGGTGGAGATCCCGTTTGGATATAATTCATTTGTCGTTAAGCCTTCCGGCTCAATGAAGATCTGGTGACTATTTTTATCTGCAAAACGCATCACTTTATCTTCAATCGAAGGACAGTAACGTGGACCAATTCCTTCAATAACACCGGCATACATTGGGCTACGATCCAAATTATTGCGGATCACTTCATGTGTGCGTTCATTGGTGTAAGTAATAAAACATGGGATTTGACGTGGATGATCCGACGACTTACCCATAAATGAAAATGTTGGTGTCGGGTTATCACCGTGCTGCTCTTCAAGTACACTGAAATCAACACTGCGCGCATCAATACGTGGAGGAGTACCTGTTTTTAAGCGATCAACACGTAATGGTAATTCGCGTAGACGATCCGCGAGGGCATTCGATGCAGGATCACCAGTACGTCCGCCACTGTAGTTTTCCATACCAATGTGGATCTTACCACCAAGGAAAGTACCAACAGTTAACACAACGGCTTTGGCATGAAACTTTAAGCCCATTTCCGTTACAACACCAACAGCTCGGTGATTTTCAACAATTAAATCAGTGACGGCTTGTTGGAAAATCATTAGATTTTCTTGGTTTTCTAATACGTTACGAACAGCTGCTTTGTATAATGCGCGGTCTGCTTGAGCACGAGTCGCACGTACTGCAGGACCTTTCGATGAGTTCAGTGTACGAAATTGAATACCACCTTTATCAATGGCTTGCGCCATTAATCCACCAAGGGCATCAACTTCTTTAACCAGGTGTCCTTTCCCGATCCCGCCAATAGCTGGGTTGCACGACATTTGGCCCAACGTATCGATATTATGGGTCAACAGTAAGGTTTTTTGTCCCATTCGGGCTGCTGCCAATGCGGCTTCTGTGCCTGCATGACCACCACCCACAACGATGACATCAAATTTTTCCTGGTAAAACATGGAACTTCCTCAGGTATTTAAATAGCCAGTGAGTTAACTCGAGCAAAGGGCGGACATTCTATCCTTTTTCTGTGCAAGAGAGAATATTTCATCAAGATCATTTGATCAGTTTAATTACGCTCTTTAAATATATATAAGATCTTTTTAAAGAGATCTTCTATTAGATCTACTATTAGGATCGTACGATCGTGTGGATAACCGACAAATGATCCTAATGATCATGTATTTAAGAAGGATCATTTCTTGTGCAGGAGCTTGGATCTGATCGTGTATAGGCTGGGATCAAAAAAGCTACTTATGCACAGGGGGAGGAAGTCATATAAGTTATTAAATGGATAACTATGGGTTGATCACCGTTTAGATCTATAGTTATCCACAGAAAAAAGATCGAAATAAGCTGGAAACTGAGTAACTGTTGATGGTTTTTTAATCAGTAATTAAGTTTTTCCAGTTATTAAACCATGCTTCAGCAGGCTCTTCAGGCACTGGTGTCTCTGAAACATCAATATCAAGACGTTCACCGAGCTGGTTTGCACCTAAAGAAAGTAATAATCCTTCTATTTTCTTACCTGCCGCACAGAAGGTATCGTAATTACTATCACCAAGCCCAATGACAGCAAATTTAACACCGCTCAGTGTGGGTTGTTGTTGAGTGAGTTGCTCTACAAATGGCAAAAAGTTATCAGGATAGTCGCCAGCACCGTGAGTTGAGCAAATGATTAGCCAGATAGTGTCTTGATCGAGCTCTGAAAACTCTGCTTGATTGATGACTTCAGCTTGGTGGCCATTATCTTCGAGCAATTCTGCTAAATGATCGGCGACATATTCAGCGCCACCTAAAGTACTACCGGTAATAAGGCTAAGTGAGCTCATAGTTATCCTTTATATAGATAGAAAAAGCTAGAGCCTTTGAATTAGCAAAGATCTAGCTCGTGTTGATTGTTAATTTCGATGATTTTTATCATCAATTAGATATTCTTTGCTGTAGGTTATCGCCATTTTATTCACTTATCTATGGCTAACTGATATCCACCAGCAAATTAAGTCTTAATTAAGAGGAAAATATGTGGGTACTTTATAAGAAAAGATCGAGTTATAAAGTAGATAGATGATCTTAGATTGGAGATCATACTGTTGTGGATAATATATCGCTAATGATCTTACCCACACGATCTTGATATTTTAATCACAGGCTTATGATCATAACAAACAGGTCGATCCTATCGTTTTATGATGAAAGAAAGGATCTATTTTCTTCGTGGCGTCAGATAAAGTTTATCGGATGTTGGGTGGCGACAAATCGTGATGTTATCTTGGTATAACTGATGTAATCGAGAAGGAGTTAATACGTTATCTGGGGTATCAAAGGCAATTAATTCACCCTGCTGTAAAAGTAATAACTGATCGCAGAACTCAAGTGCAGTATTGAGGTTGTGAATTGCCACCAGCGCCGTTTTGCCTTGTTGGCATTGCGCTGCGAGGATATTCATTAACTCAGATTCATGGCCGATATCTAGGCTGGCTGTGGGCTCGTCCAGTAACATGCAATCAGCGTTTTGAAGTAATAGACGAGCAAAGTGTACGCGTTGTTGTTCTCCTCCCGATAGTTGATTAAGTGGTTGATTTAATAGTTTTTCAATGTTTAATTGATGGATGGTTCTATTAAACTCTTTGTCACTTATTGGGTTGTTGTGGCTGTAGCGGCCGTAACCAATTACATCTTTGACTAAAAAAGCGAACGCTGGCTCTGTATGTTGGGGGAGATAACTCATGTGCTGTGCACGTTGTTGGTGACGATAACTGGAAAGTCGTTTTTCTTTGAGAAATATCTCGCCAGATGACGGCGTCAAATAGCCCGCTAAACACTTTAATAATGTACTTTTTCCTGCACCATTTGGACCAATAATCCCAACCAGTTCACCTGCGCCAATTGTGAAATTGATATCGGTTAATAATGGCTTGTTTCCTTGCTGAAAAGAAAGGTGTTTGGCTTGAATGATCGTATTCATTGGGCTATCCCTTGGTACTGACTACGGATCAATAGGGCAATAAAATAAATGCCACCAATCACGGCGGTAATGATCCCTGTTTTCAATTCATTGGGAGCGATCACGGTTCGCGCTAGAAGATCGCACAGTAATAAAAATAAAGCGCCGAAAATAGCTGAAAATGGCAGTAACCGTCGATTATCTGGTCCTAAAAGAAGACGAACCAAATGCGGTACGATTAAGCCGATAAAGCCAATCGGGCCTGCTACCGCAATAGCCATTGCGGTGAGTACGGTGGTTAATACCAGTAATGTGAATCGGCTGCGCCTGACATTAACGCCCATACCATGGGCATTTTGTTCACCTAAAGCCAGCAAGTTTAAAACTTGGCCATGGCGTAACAGCACGATTGCTGCAATAACAATGATCGGTGTGGGCCATAGCAACTGTTGCCAGATGCGAGAGTCTAATCCTCCCATTGTCCAGAAGACAAACTCGCTGATCTCATATTGTTGTGCAGTCAGTAATACGCCCATGGTTAAGCCTCCTAGCAAGCTTGATACTGCGAGACCTGCCAAGATAATAAATAGTCCTTGTTGGTGAGATTTAGCCGCGAGCATATACACCAATAAAGCGCTAGTAAGTGCGCCAATAGTCGTGAAAAGAGGTAGCCAACCTATAGCTGTGGCACTGATCCCTGTGACGATGGTGATAACAGCAGCAAAGCTGCTACCGGCACTGATCCCTAAAATATCAGGGCTGGCCAAGGGGTTTTTAAATAATCCTTGGCTACAAGCACCAGCAAGGGCTAATGCACCACCCGCTAATATGGCGGCACAAGCACGGGGGAGGCGAATATGGAGCACGATAGCATTGGCGAGTGGATATTGCTCCGCTGCTGCGTGGCTACCTTGGACGAGATAAGTATGTAGCAGACCTGTGATATCTGTTATTGGGATAGAGACAGAGCCTAAGCTGAGATACGCTATAACAGTAATAATAAAGATGACGCTCGTCAGTAACCACTGATAGGAAGTTGCTAATTTAGGCATGAGGTTTGCCATAAACGCGATGGTTTAAATAGATAATGGCATCAACAATATACTGGCTATCTGTTGAACGTAGTGCTTGAGGCAAACAGATCACTTTGTGGTGTTTTATGGCGTTTAATTGTTGTAGTGAAGGATCGTTTAATAACTCCTGACGAAAGGTGTTACTGCTATCATTGGTATCTTTACCACAGGTTCCAGGAACAATAATGACATCAGGATTGATAAGTAATAACTGCTCTTTTGCCAGTGGTACTTGACCGTATTTATCCCCTTGGGTTGCAGCAATGGCATTGATTAAGCCTGCTTGCTCAAAAATGGTATTAATGGTTGATTGGCGGTTGCTTGATGCGCCCCATGGGGTGTATTCAACGGCGGTAAGTCGGTGCTTGGGAATGATGACGTGTTGTTTTAATTTACGATCCATCGTCTCGACTAACTGCTGAGCGCGTTGGTTTTGATTAACTAATTTACCTAACATGAGAATGTTTTTTTCAATATCAGCTAATGTATATACGGTATTAAATACAAAAACATTGATCCCTGTTTGACGCAGGATATTCACTTTTTGTTGGTCGCTCCAATTGGCTGCAATCAGTAAATCAGGTTGGTTAGCGATAGTGCGTTCAATATTCAGATCCAATAGTGGGATTGTTGTCGGTAATTTATTAGCGATCAAAGAGTAAGTCGGATCGTTACTTAATCGACTTAAGCTTGTGATTTGATGAGCTGGTAGTAATTCAATTAATACCTGATCACTGAACATACTTTTTGATGATACACGCAATGGTGGGTTGTTGAGAGAGACCATTTTTTGAGTCGCATCCATTACTGTAAGCGGGTAGGTTGTTGCTTGTTCAGCATTACTTGGGCTGCTGAGTAGTAATATGGTACACAGTGAAAAAGCATGAAAAAATTGGCGCATAATAGTCATCGAAAGCATGATAAAGGCTGCTTGTCGCTCTTCCTTGGGCGAACAAAAGGTGGCGTCATAGTTAGCGATTTTGATTATGCTGTCAATTACAGTCGTGTATCACTCTGTTAATATCGCAGGATTCGTTATCTTAAGGTGGTACCAATGACATTAAAGTTCTCAGGTGATATTGATGAGCTGGCTTATCCCTTTATATTTGAAGACTCCCCCTTGTGTGATTTTGAAATTCTAACCGATGAATTATGCACCTATACAGGGCTGGCATTATCTCAACTTGAAGAGGGGGAGATCCGCCAATCATTAGCATGGTTACAGCCACATCTGTTCCATCTCAATGGTTCTATTCGGGGAAAATGTGGGATTTTTGAAACTGATATCGAGAAACTCAAATCGGATTACCACCATTTCCGAGATCAGGTGACGGATAACAATAAACGCTTTGTTTTGCCTCGTGGTGTTGGTTCGGTTGTGCTGTTGCATCAATGTCGAAGTTTAGCGAAGAAAGTGGTTCGTCAATTAGTGTTAGTGGACGCTTCGGGTAAAAATGTACCAGAGACCTTACCGCGCTTTACTAACTTGTTAGTGAACTACTATTTTGCATTGACCCGAGTATTAAACCAACAAGCGGGTATTGAAGAGCCAGAATATATCAGTATTAATTATCCTAAAGCGCCGAAAAGTGAAGATAAAAAATAATAAAAAACGTCATATATCAAAGATATATGACGTTTTCTTGTTTCTGTTATCAATGGTTAGTATTTACTTACCAATACAGAACGAGGTAAAGATACGACCGAGTAAATCATCCGATGTAAATTCACCTGTGATCTCACTTAAGTGTTGTTGAGCAAGACGTAACTCTTCAGCAAGAATTTCACCTGCCATAAAGCCTTCAAGCTGCTCTTTACCAATATCGAGGTGCTCAGCGGCACGCTCTAGGGCATCTAAGTGACGACGGCGAGCCATAAAGCCGCCTTCAGTGGTGCCAGAGAAACCCATACATTGTTTTAGGTGTTCACGTAGGGCATCTACGCCATCGCCTGTACGTGCTGATAATCGAATTAAGGTTGGATTATTGGCATGACAGATACCCGCTTGTTCACCGGTAAGCTCTGCTTTGTTACGAATCACAGTTAAACCCATATCAGCCGGCAGACGTTCAATGAAATCAGGCCAGATCTCTTTGGGATCGGTCGCATCTGTCGTGGTGCTATCAACCATAAACAGAACGCGATCAGCATGCTCAATTTCATCCCACGCACGTTCAATACCAATGCGCTCTACTTCATCAGAGGCTTCACGCAAACCTGCGGTATCAATAATGTGCAGTGGCATGCCATCAATGTGGATATGCTCACGCAATACGTCACGAGTCGTACCTGCAATATCTGTCACAATCGCGCTATCTTTACCAGATAGAGCATTCAACAGGCTAGATTTACCTGCATTAGGGCGACCCGCAATGACGACTTTCATGCCTTCACGCATAATTGCGCCTTGGTTGGCTTCTTTACGTACTGCATTTAAGCGCTCGATAATGCCATTTAAATCACCACCGACTTTACCATCAGAAAGAAAATCAATTTCTTCTTCTGGGAAATCAATTGCTGCTTCTACAAAAATACGTAAATGGATCAAGGCTTCAACCAGTTCATTTACTTTGGTTGAGAATGCCCCTTGCAGTGATTTAAACGCACTCTTTGCCGCTTCTTCAGAGCTTGCATCAATTAAGTCGGCAATCGCTTCTGCTTGCGCTAAATCGAGCTTATCGTTCATAAAGGCGCGCTCTGAGAACTCACCAGGACGTGCTGCACGGATCCCGTCAATTTTTAAGATACGACGGATCATCATATCCATCAGTACAGGGCCACCATGACCTTGGAGTTCCAACACATCTTCGCCAGTAAATGAGTTAGGGCCTTTAAAAAAGAGGGCGATGCCTTGATCCAGTGCGGTGCCATCTTCATTTTTAAAAGGAAGGTATTCAGCGTAACGCGTTTTCAGTTCGCGACCTGCAACAGCAAGCGCAACCTCTTTGGCTTTAGGACCTGAAACGCGGATGATGCCGACGCCACCACGACCCGGCGGTGTCGCTTGAGCGACGATAGTATCGATGTGTTGATTCATAACCTTGGCTTTGCTTGATAAAAACAGGGGAATTGTAAACTAGTGTTGCGTGTAACACCTAATTAGGCAAATAAAAAAGGTGGCTAAAAAGCCACCTCAGTGCAAATATTCTCTTACTTCGTCTTTTTTCGACTATGTAAGCCCTGCTGTTCTAATTTACGGAAAATAATGGTTTGTTGGATCAAGGTGACAATATTGGAGGTTAACCAGTACAGCACAAGTCCGGCTGGGAAGTACAAGAAGAAAACCGTGAATATTACTGGCATAAACGTCATGATTTTCTTTTGCATGGGATCAGTGACGGTAGAGGGGTTATTCTTTTGGATAAAGAACATAGTGATACCCATTAAAATCGGCAGTACATAGTATGGGTCTTGCGCTGATAAGTTTTGGATCCACCCAAAAAAGGGCGCGTTACGCAGCTCTGTAGATAGATTCAATACGGTATAAAGCGCAATAAAAATGGGCATTTGTATTAGCAAAGGTAAGCAGCCACCCAATGGGTTAACTTTCTCTTTCTTGTACAGCGCCATCATCTCCTGGCTTTGACGTTGGCGGTCGTCGCCGAAACGCTCACGCATCGCTTGGATTTTCGGTTGCAGCATACGCATCTTAGCCATTGATGTGTATTGCGCTTTAGTTAGTGGATACATTAAGCCACGGACAATCAACGTTAGAATAATGATGGCGACGCCCCAGTTACCCACGATGCCATGAATGAATGCAAGAAGTTCATGTAAGGGAGTGGCGATAAATGATGACCAACCGTAATCAGGGAGTGCTGCTGTATTTAAATCTGGATTCATAATGTCGTGCCGGGCTCTGCCATAGAAAGATTAAATTTTAACCAATAATATTCGTACTAAAGTCCGAGTAATGCAAATAAAAAAGGCGACCCGAGGGTCGCCTTTTTAGTGCTAGAGAAGATTACTTCGCTTTTTTACTGCTGTGTAAGCCTTTTTTCTCAAGGGCACGGAAAATAATCGTTTGCTGGATCAGTGTAACGATGTTTGACACTAACCAGTAAAGTACTAGACCTGAAGGGAAGAACAGGAAGAAGAAAGTAAACATAACCGGCATAAAGGTCATGATCTTCTGCTGCATAGGGTCTGTCACTGTTGACGGACTCATCTTCTGGATAAAGAACATAGTGATACCCATTAAGATAGGTAGCACGTAGTACGGGTCTTGTGCTGACAAGTCATGGATCCAACCGAAGAATGGCGCGTGACGCAATTCAACCGATTCCATTAATGCCCAGTACAGTGCAATGAAGATTGGCATCTGTAGTAAGATAGGAAGACAGCCACCCAGTGGGTTAACTTTCTCTTTCTTGTACAGTTCCATCATCTCTTGGCTTTGACGTTGACGGTCATCACCTAGACGCTCGCGCATTGCTTGGATCTTAGGCTGAAGCATACGCATTTTAGCCATCGACGTGTATTGCGCTTTTGTTAGTGGATACATCGCACCACGAACGATAAACGTTAGGATGATGATTGCAATACCCCAGTTACCCACAAGGCTATGGATAAATGATAATAGCTTGTGTAGCGGGCTAGCAATGAACCATAACCAACCGTAATCAACTGTTAGGTTAAGGTTCTTCGCCGTTGCAGCCATTTCGTTTTGTAGCTTAGGACCGACCCAAAGTGTTGCTTTGATTTCTTTACTCTTACCAGGTGCAATTGTTTCGATTGGCATGCGTACACCAATATAGCCGTTACCGTTGCTAGTTGTAGAGTAAACTTGAGACGTTTGATCTGCGCCATCGCGTGGGATCCAAGCAGAAACAAAGTAGTGTTGCATGATAGCAACCCAACCTTCGTTCGCAGCAACATCAAGGTTCTTCTCCTTCATGTCGTCGAAACTGTATTTCTTGTACTTAGTATCGTTTGCAGAATATGCGCCACCAAGGTAAGTAGGCATAGTTAGGCTACCGCCTGAATCACTTAGCTTATGACGAAGCTGTGCATACATCTGCACGCTTGCTGCTTTATCAGTGTTGTTCGCAACGGTGTAATCAACGTTAACAGCGTAATCATTACGCTTAAGAACAAATGTTTTGGTGTAATTGATGCCATCTTTAGTAAATGTCATCGGTACACGTAATTCATTTTGATCAGGACCCATTACAAAGTCTTTTGCTGTTACGCTGTATTGCGCACGGCCACCTTGTTGAGAATCAGCACCATTCGGGCCGATTAAACCTGATTGTGCAATGTATTCATGACCATCTGTATCATTAAGCAGTACAAACGGGTCTTTTGAATCGAGTGTGTTGTTGTATTTTAGCAGCTTAGCATCAACTACATCACCACCAAGCGTATCGACTGTTAATTCCAGTACATTCGTTTTTATGGTAATTAAGTTTTGTGAGCTAGTTTGATCAGTTAGAGGCTGACCTTCAGCAGAATGTGACGGGATATCACTGCTTTGTGTCGATTGTTGCGCTACACCTTGGCTTTGAGGCTTAGGAGTTTTGTCAGCATTCCATTGTTGAAATAATAAGAATGAGACAAAAAGTAGGGCAATTAACAGAATATTACGTTGGGAACCCATAGTTAATGTTCTCTGTCGTTATGCTTAGTAGGCGGAACGGGGTCGTAACCACCGTCATTTAAAGGATGACATTTTAATAGACGTTTCGCCGCTAACCAACAACCTTTTAGCGCTCCATGCATTTTTACAGCTTCGATCGCATATTGAGAGCAGGTCGGAGTGAAACGACATCGTGGCCCAAGGAGAGGACTGATTGCCATTTGGTAAAAGCGGACTAGTCCAACGACTAGCCACGCGAAGGGCGAGACAGGCGATGCCATAACTTATCTAACAACTTGAAGAGTTCTTCGTTGCTCAACTCGTTAGCTGATTTCTTTGCAATCACTACGAAGTCTTTTGCTGGAAGCTGATGTTGTTTCAGACGAAAACTTTCACGCACAATGCGTTTAAAGCGATTTCTATCTACAGCAGTTTTAATCTGTTTTTTTGGAACAGCCAGACCAAGACGGGGGCAGTTTAGTTCGTTAGAACGGGCAAGAATAGTTAAGTGAGGAGAGCCAGCACGATGAGCTTGCTGGAAGACAGTTTTATAATGTTCGGGAGTTAACAAGCGTAACTCCCGAGAAAAAGCGTAGTTCTTCAAAATAATCGTCGATGATTACTTAGAAAGACGCTTACGGCCTTTAGCGCGACGTGCATTGATTGTTGCACGACCGTTCTTAGTAGCCATGCGAGCACGGAAACCGTGAGTACGCTTACGCTTAAGAACAGTTGGTTGGAAAGTACGTTTAGACATTTTGTTACCTTAAATTAACTGATCAGTTTTTAAGTGTGTTACCAGTCTTTGACTTAAATTAGTCAAACACCTCTAACAAAGAGGCGGAATTGTAATCACTGACTAACAAAGAGTCAATAAATATACGTGTAACTGGCAACGGGCGCTGCATTATACTTTTTATTAGCCGAAGTTCAAGGATCCTTATTGGATCTCAATTTGTGTTCAGAACGCTTGTGGCCGTAGATCCTTAGGTTGACTGAAGATCTGGTGTGGTGGTCCTTGCTCGACAAATTCGCCGTCAGCGATGACGATCACGCTATCGGCGACTTCACGGGAAAACTGTAATTTATGAGTAACGATCAACATGGTTTGCTGTTGTTGCGCTAATTGATTGATCAAGCTTAATACTTCATTTACCCATAGGGGGATCCAACACTGATGTTGGCTCATCAAGTAACAATCATTCAGCGTCTAATACCATTGCTTGACCAATGTTAATACGTTGTTGTTAACCGCCTAAGAGCGCTGCTGGATAAGCGTTGGTTTCGATCACCCCCTATTATAATTGCAGCACGAATACTTTCAGACATGTAAGCGGCATAATGCAGGCTAAGACTCATCACGGCTGCGCTAAATGCATCTAGCCCGACCAAGCTTGGTATGATCTGAGGTAAGCCGTAACCAAGTAAAAATTAAAATCAAAACCCATAATGATGTCCGTTATGCTGATGGAATGAAAGATAAGAGAGAGCCACTATTGGGCTAAACTATCAATGGTGGGGTCGTGATTATTATTGGGTTGGTATTGTTATCAAGCCCTTTGGTTGAAATAGTATCAATACGCCCTGTTTATCATTGTCCAAACAATCCAGAGAAACTCGCGATAACAAATTTAACCTTATAGTCATTACGTTGACTTATCTCATTCCATAGGTTGACTTCAAATCCCTGTAATTTGTCGTTACTAACAAATGTAAAAGGGAAATAACGTCCTGACATACCGACTTTTACCATAGTTTCTGCCATAACGCTGGTGGTAGAACATGCAACCCGTGTAGTGGCAACCATGGTCGGTGTAATCCCATTTTTTATTCGATATTTACCTTTTATTCGTCGTGTTTTATGTGCGTAATCAATTCTGTCTTGGCACTAAATAATAATTAACAGCTATCTGAAATAACTATTTGTTTAATTGCTAGCATATTACCGTGTGTCATCATGTCTTTTTTGTCTGTCTGAGCGAGGAAATTGATAGAAAAGGTTACCCACAATGAAAACTTTTCCCTGTGGATGATAATTGGCGATGATAAAATGGTCATTCTTAAGTAAAAATAGCATTAAACGGGGAATGAAAGACTTATCTTTGTGCTAGCTGTGTTAATATAGCTGTGGGTAATGGTGGGTTAATTTGTGCTGATCTTACATCTTGTTGTGCGATCTATGTGCATAAGTTCGATCTTATTCACTGGATCTGCGATCTCTTTACTGGTGATCCTTGTTCAGCGAGTATAAAATTATCTTCCTTTTATGTTTTGTTTATTCAGTGTGGAGTCTACCTTGTCATCTTCGCTATGGTTGCAGTGCCTTCAACGCCTTCAAGAAGAACTCCCTGCGACAGAATTCAGTATGTGGCTACGTCCGCTTCAGGCTGAATTAAATGATCATACTTTGACATTATTTGCTCCTAATCGATTTGTATTAGATTGGGTTCGCGATAAATATCTTAATAACATCAATCGTCTACTTAATGAGTTTTGTGGTGCAGATGCACCGAGCCTGCATTTTGAAGTTGGGAGCAAACCTGTTGCAGCACCGCCGCAGCCAGTTGCGCCTCCTGTTTTTACTTTGCCAAAATCAAAACCTGAAGTAGAACCTCAACCAGCCGTCCACCATGAGCCAGCGTCTGCGCCTTCTCCGGTGCAAAATGAATCGCCAGGTGGATACCGTTCTAACGTCAACCCAAAACATAATTTTAATAATTTTGTTGAAGGTAAATCTAACCAGTTAGGTTTAGCGGCGTGTCGTCAGGTATCTGATAATCCGGGAGCGGCGTATAATCCATTGTTTTTATATGGCGGTACCGGGTTAGGTAAAACGCACCTATTGCATGCGGTCGGTAATGCGATTGCTAACCGTAAACCGAACGCCAAAGTGGTTTACATGCATTCAGAACGTTTTGTGCAGGATATGGTCAAAGCCTTACAAAATAATGCGATTGAAGAGTTTAAACGTTATTACCGTAGCGTTGATGCATTATTGATTGATGATATTCAATTCTTTGCTAATAAAGAGCGTTCTCAAGAAGAGTTCTTCCATACCTTTAATGCGTTATTAGAAGGTAATCAGCAAATCATTTTGACTTCAGATCGTTACCCGCGTGAAATTAACGGGGTTGAGGATCGATTAAAATCACGTTTTGGTTGGGGCTTAACGGTGGCAATTGAGCCGCCAGAGCTTGAAACACGCGTTGCTATTTTAATGAAGAAGGCGGAAGATCATAATATTCGTCTGGCTGATGAAGTGGCGTTCTTTATTGCTAAGCGTCTTCGTTCAAATGTCCGCGAATTAGAAGGGGCATTGAACCGTGTTATTGCCAATGCAAACTTCACAGGTCGTGCGATCACGATTGATTTTGTTCGTGAAGCATTGCGTGACTTACTAGCACTGCAAGAAAAGCTGGTCACGATAGATAATATTCAGAAGACTGTTGCTGAATACTATAAAATAAAGATGGCAGATATGTTGTCTAAGCGTCGTTCTCGCAGTGTTGCACGTCCTCGTCAGATGGCAATGGCACTGGCAAAAGAATTGACCAACCACAGTCTTCCTGAGATCGGTGATGCTTTTGGTGGTCGCGATCATACTACCGTGCTTCATGCTTGCCGTAAGATCGAGCAACTGCGTGAAGAGAGCCACGATATTAAAGAAGATTATTCAAACCTAATTAGAACATTGTCGTCTTGATATGAAATTTACCGTCGAACGCGAATATTTATTAAAGCCTTTACAACAAGTTGCTGCGGCACTTGGTGGTCGTCCATCATTGCCGATTTTAGGTAATATCTTGTTGAAAGTAGAAGATGGTTGCTTGTCGATGACGGGTACCGATCTTGAAGTTGAACTTATCGCCAAGGTTGCCCTTGAAGGGGACTATGAATCCGGTACGGTTACTGTACCTTCTCGTAAGTTCCTCGATATTTGTCGTGGTTTACCAAGTAATGCCACTATCTCGGTGAGTTACGAAGGTGATCGCGTACTTATTCGTTCAAGCCGTAGCCGTTATACATTAACCACACTGCCTGCTGCTGATTTCCCAAATATTGAAGATTGGCAAAGCGAAGTTGAATTTACGCTTGAACAAGGCCGTATGCGTCAGTTGATTGATAGCACGCAGTTTTCAATGGCTAACCAAGATGTTCGTTACTACTTAAATGGTATGTTGTTTGAAACTGATGGTCAGCATTTACGATCAGTCGCAACTGACGGCCACCGTATGGCGGTGTGTGCGATTGATACAGGTCATGAATTACCAACGAAGCAAATTATCGTACCGCGTAAAGGGGTATTAGAGTTGGTTCGTCTATTTGATAACCCCGAATCGTTAGTCAACATTCAAATTGGTAATTCAAATATTCGCGCGACAGTGAACAACTTTGTCTTCACATCTAAATTAGTTGATGGACGTTTCCCTGATTATCGTCGCGTTATGCCACAAAATAGCACTAAGTTTGTTGAAGCTGGTTGTGAAGAGATGCGTAATGCATTTGCTCGTGCGGCGATTCTATCAAACGAAAAATTCCGTGGTGTGCGGGTTAACTTGTCTAATGGTGAGATGCGTATTACTGCAAACAACCCAGAGCAAGAAGAAGCGGAAGAGTTTCTTGATGTTGATTACCAAGGCGATAGCTTAGAAATTGGTTTTAACGTGAGCTATGTGTTGGATGTATTAAACACCCTTAAATGCGATCAAGTTCGTTTGTCATTATCTGATGCTAATGCGCCGTCGTTAATTGAAGATGCCACTAACGATGAAGCCATGTATGTGGTGATGCCTATCAGACTATAGGTATGGCACTTACTCGTTTGATGGTGCACGACTTTCGTAATATTGCATCGTGTGATTTAGCATTAGCTGCTGGTTTTAACTTTTTAGTGGGTGCTAACGGTAGTGGCAAAACCAGTGTATTGGAAGCTATCCATTACTTAGGTCATGGGCGTTCGTTCCGTAGCCACTTAACGAGCAGAGTGATCCGTCATGAACAGGCCGAGCTGTTTATTCATGGCCGAGTAGTTGATAACCAAACTCAGTTAATGCTGCCGATTGGGATCAACAAAAAACGTGATGGGACAACTGACGTTAAAATAGCAGGGGAGTCCAATCAAAAATTGGCACAACTTGCGCAGATTTTGCCATTACAGTTGATAACCCCTGAAGGATTTGATTTATTAATCGGCGGTCCTAAATACCGCCGAGCGTTTATCGATTGGGGTGTGTTTCATGTTGAACCTAAGTTCTATAATGCATGGGCGCGCTTAAAGCGATTAACCAAACAACGTAATGCCTTATTAAAAACTGCCCGCAGTTATCGAGAGCTCAGTTACTGGGATCAAGAGCTTGCCTTATTGGCAGAAGAAATAAGTGTATGGCGTAAAGATTACATTTCTGCGGTAAAAGAAAAAGCCGCAGAGATATTTCAGGTTTTTCTCCCTGAATTTGATATTCAACTCGGCTTTTACCGAGGCTGGGAAAAAGAAACACCTTATGCTGAGTTGTTGCAGCGCAATTTTGAACGTGATTGCCAACTCGGCTATACCGTAAGTGGGCCACACAAAGCTGATTTACGGATAAAGGTTGCCGGTACGCCTGTTGAGGACGTGTTGTCTCGTGGACAACTGAAATTGATGGTGTGTGCTTTGCGCTTAGCGCAAGGTTTACATCTTACAGAAGCGACTGGCAAACAATGTATTTACCTTATTGATGATTTTGCTTCCGAATTGGATAGCCACAGGCGAGCGTTGCTAGCGCAACGATTAAAGGAAACGAACGCCCAAGTCTTTATCAGTGCTATTAGTGACGATCAAGTTGCCGATATGCTTGATGAAAATGGCAAGTTGTTCCATGTGGAACACGGTAAAATAACCGCAGGATAATTAAAGCGAGAGTAACTCAATGTCCAATAATTACGATTCATCAAGCATTAAGGTGCTTAAAGGCCTCGATGCGGTACGTAAGCGCCCAGGAATGTACATCGGTGATACCGATGATGGTACTGGCTTGCACCACATGGTTTTTGAGGTTGTCGATAACTCTATCGATGAAGCTCTTGCTGGTCACTGTGAAGATATCATTGTTACTATCCATGAAGATGGTTCGGTATCGGTAAGCGATGACGGTCGTGGTATTCCAACCGAGATGCATGAAGAAGAAGGTGTATCAGCAGCAGAAGTTATCATGACGGTACTTCACGCCGGTGGTAAGTTCGATGATAACTCTTACAAAGTATCGGGTGGTCTACACGGTGTAGGTGTATCAGTTGTTAACGCCTTATCTGAAAAAGTAGAGCTAACTATTCAACGTGGTGGCCATATTTACCAACAAGTGTACCGTCATGGTGTACCTGATGCGCCATTGGCTGTGATCGGTGATACTGAAAAAACCGGTACACGAATCCGCTTTTGGCCAAGTGAAGACACCTTTACCAATATCGAATTCCACTACGATATTCTAGCAAAGCGTTTACGTGAGCTTTCATTCCTAAACTCTGGCGTATCAATCAACTTAAGTGATGAGCGTGAAGAAGGTAAAGAAGATCACTTCATGTATGAAGGTGGTATTCGCGCATTCGTAGAGCACTTAAACCGTAACAAAACGCCAATTCATCCGAAGGTTTTCCACTTTGATAGTGAGCGTGATGACGGTATCTCAGTTGAAGTTGCGATGCAGTGGAACGATGGTTTCCAAGAAAATATTTACTGCTTTACGAACAACATCCCTCAACGTGATGGTGGTACGCACTTAGCGGGGTTCCGTGGTGCGTTAACACGTACGCTGAACTCGTTCATGGATAAAGAAGGCTACTCGAAGAAAGCGAAAGCAGCGACATCGGGTGATGATGCACGTGAAGGTTTAACTGCAGTTGTTTCTGTTAAAGTGCCGGATCCTAAGTTCTCTAGCCAGACCAAAGATAAGCTAGTTTCAAGTGAAGTCAAAGCGGCTGTTGAATCTGCAATGAACGAAAAGCTGGCGGAATTCTTATTAGAAAACCCAAGTGATGCGAAAACCGTATGTAGCAAAATCATTGATGCATCACGCGCGCGTGAAGCGGCACGTAAAGCCCGTGAAATGACACGTCGTAAAGGCGCATTAGATTTAGCAGGTCTTCCTGGTAAACTTGCAGATTGTCAGGAAAAAGATCCTGCAGTATCTGAACTTTACATTGTGGAAGGGGACTCTGCTGGCGGTTCAGCCAAGCAGGGACGTAACCGTAAAAATCAGGCAATCCTACCGCTTAAAGGTAAGATCCTTAACGTAGAAAAAGCCCGTTTCGACAAGATGCTGTCTTCACAAGAAGTGGCAACACTTATCACGGCAATGGGCTGTGGTATTGGTCGTGACGAGTACAACCCAGATAAACTGCGTTACCACAACATCATCATCATGACCGATGCCGACGTCGATGGTTCGCACATTCGTACGCTACTATTGACCTTCTTCTACCGTCAAATGCCAGAGCTGATCGAACGTGGTCACATTTATATTGCTCAGCCACCACTTTACAAAGTGAAGAAAGGTAAGCAAGAGCAATACATTAAAGATGATGAAGATATGAACCAGTACCAAACGACATTGGCACTGGATAACGCATCATTGTTTGCCAATGATGGCGCACCAGCAATGACGGGTACAGCATTAGAAAGTCTTGTTACTCAATATAATGCAGGTATGAAGTTAATTGAGCGTATGAGTCGTCGCTACCCATCATTGATGTTAAATGAGTTTGTATACCAACCTCGTTTAAGTACAGAGATGATGGCTGAAGAAGCACAAGTAGAAGCATGGTTAACACCATTGATTGCTGCACTTAATGCTAAACAATCTGGTGAAAGTCAGTACAGCTTCGAAGTCATCCGTGATGAAGAAAACAATGTGTACCTACCTAAAGTTGTGGTTCGTACTCACGGTGTTGATCACGAATACTTACTCAGCTTTGATTTACTGAATTCAAAAGAGTACGCGAAGATCGCTGATCTTTCTGAAGCATTAAACGGTTTACTTGATGATACTGCATTTGTTCAACGTGGTGAGCGTAAGCAAGCGGTTTCAAGCTTTAAAGATGCGTTGGAGTGGCTGAACAAAGAATCACGTCGTGGTCTTTCTCTACAGCGCTACAAAGGTCTAGGTGAAATGAACCCAGAGCAGCTTTGGGAAACAACGATGGATCCTGAATCTCGTCGCATGATGCAAGTAACGATCAATGATGCGGTTGCAGCGGATGAACTGTTTACCTGTCTAATGGGTGATCAGGTTGAACCTCGTCGTAACTTCATCGAAGAGAATGCACTGAAAGTTGCTAACCTTGACGTGTAGCACAAACGTATAGTTTGGCTTTCAAGCTCAATAAAAACGCCGCTAGTGATAGCGGCGTTTTTTATTTATTCATATTAACTAAAAAGCGGTTATTCTGCGTAAGCTTTAGCTACTTCTTCTGCAATAATCGTAATACCACGCTGCATTGCTTCATCATCTTGGACATAGTTCATGCGTAAGCATTCATGACTATGTGCCCACTCATCTTGTAATCCGATAAAGAAATATTCACCAGGCACGATCAGTACGCCACGTTGTTTTAAGCGTTGATACAGTACCTTCGTGGTGATCGGTAAATCTTCAAACCATAGCCATAAGAAGATAGCGCCTTCAGGTTTGTGAATTTTAAATCGAGGATCGGGGATAGCTTGGCGCAGTAATTCAACGGCGCGTTGCACCTTCTGATGATAAAACGGCTTAATCACGTTTTGGCTCAGTGGTAATAGTTCTTGCTGGTGGATCATTTTCGTTGCCACCGCAGGGCCAATACTACCAGGCGCTAAGTTGACGATACCATTGATGTTAGACAAAGCAGTAACCATGGCTTCATTGGCAATCACGATACCGCATCGGACACCGGGTAACCCAAGTTTGGATAAGCTCATGCACAGAATGGTGTTGTTATCCCAAAACGGTGTTACCTCTTCAAAGATAATATCAGGGAAGGGTAAGCCGTAAGCATTGTCGATAATTAATGGGATCTGGTGCTCTTTAGCCAGTGCTGCTAAATGTTCAATTTCTTTATCTGTAAGTACATTGCCAGTCGGGTTAGTAGGACGAGAGGCACAAATTGCTGCGATGCTGTCATCGATGACGAGTTTGCTAAAATCGACATGGTATTTAAAAAAGCCATCTTCCAACATGCTGATTGTAGGTTGGTACGAGATAAACATATCAGGGCTTAAACCGGCATCTGCGTAACCAATGTATTCTGGCGATAACGGCAGTAATATTTTCTTCTTTTTGCCATTTTCAAATTCACCTGCCAGCAAGTTAAATAAACTAAAGAATGCACTTTGGCTGCCATTGGTTAAGACAATATTTTTCGAACTAATTTCCCAACCGTATTGTTGCTGTAACAGTGCAGCAAGCGCATCTAGAAAGCGATCTTTACCTTGTGGGCCATCATAGTTAGTCATCGACGCGGTAAGCTCACCTGTAATTGCCATGTCTTTTAATAGCTCGGTAAAGTAGTGATTCATGGCTGGGATTTGCGCTGGATTTCCACCACCGAGCATGATGGCATTGGGATTGGTGAGTCCATTGTTGAGATCTTGCATTAATAGAGTGATCCCAGAATCACCTGCAAACTTATTACCAAAGCGCGAAAAGTCCATTACGTTTACAACCTCAGTGTCGATATTTAGTTCTTGATGTAAGTGCTATCAATATGATGGCTTATTGAGCGTAACATAACGTATTGTTCGGTTCAGAAAAAGTTGAAATATTATCGGTTGGTGATGGTCGGTGCTGTGGATTTCACTGTATATCAAGGTGGTTGTACGCGTATTTAATATAAGTAAAAAGATGTTCCACATGAAACAATAGATAAGATACAGCAGAATCAAGGCGAAAAAAAACCACGCCGGAGCGTGGTTTTTAATAACGTCAGTAACCTTATTTTTGCAGTAGAGAGATATCTGCTACTTTCAAGAATTGGTTACGTAGTAGGTTAAGTAGTGCTAGACGATTAACTTTAAGTTTTTCGTCATCAGCCATCACCATTACGTTATCGAAGAATGCATCGACAGGCTCACGAAGTGAAGCAAGCTCTGTCAGTGCTGTTTGGTAATCGCCAGTAGCAAAGACAGGTTCAAGGGCTGTTACAACCGCTTCAACTTTTTCAGCTAGCTCTTTTTCCGCAGCTTCAACAAGTAGGCTGTTATCAACTGTAGTTGGGAGCTCACCGTCAAACTTCGCAAGGATGTTGCCAACACGCTTATTCGCTGCTGCTAGTGACTCAGCAGCATCAAGCTCACGGAAGTGGCTTACCGCTTTAACACGCTTATCAAAGTCGGCTGGTTGAGTTGGGTGCATCGCAAGCACAGCTTGGATAACATCAATACTAAAGCCTGCATCTTGGTACCATGCACGGAAACGGCCAAGCATAAACTCAATGACATCTGAATCAACGTTGTTGTTGGTTAGCTTGTCACCAAATAGTGAGTGCGCTTTCGCGACTAGATCAACTAAGTCTAAGTCGTAGCCATTTTCAACGATGATACGTAATACACCTAGCGATGCGCGACGAAGTGCGAAGGGATCACTACCTTTTGGTGCTTGACCAATACCGAAGATACCTACAATCGTATCTAGTTTATCAGCCATAGCCACGGCTGATGATACAGGTGTGCTTGGAAGTTGATCGCCAGCAAAACGAGGCATGTATTGCTCGTTAAGTGCTAGTGCAACATCTTCAGCTTCGCCGTCGTGACGTGCATAGTGCATACCCATTACACCTTGCGTATCTGTAAATTCAAATACCATAGATGTCATTAGGTCACATTTCGCCAGTAGACCAGCACGTTTTGCGTTAGTTACATCAGCACCGATCTTGTCTGCAATGTAGCCAGCAAGCTCAGTAATACGATCTGTCTTGTCTTTAATTGTACCCAATTGCTTTTGGAAAATCGCAGTCTCTAGTTGAGGCAGGCGATCAATCAACTTGCTCTTAAGGTCAGTATTAAAGAAGAACTCAGCATCCGCTAGACGAGGACGAACCACTTTCTCGTTACCTGAGATAATTTGGCTTGGATCGTTAGAGATGATGTTGGATACGAAGATGAACTTAGGCACAAGTTTGCCTTCCGTATCGTAGACAGGGAAGTACTTCTGATCACCTTTCATGGTGTAAACTAAAGCTTCAGAAGGAACCTTTAAGAATTCCTCTTCAAAAGATGCTGTTAGTACCACAGGCCACTCAACAAGAGAGGTCACTTCTTCAACCAGATCATCTTCAAGATCTGCAATACCGCCAACAGCTTCAGCTGCTTTTTTCGCATCAGCTAAAATGATCGCTTTACGCGCTTCATAATCAGCCATTACTTTACCGCGCTCTTCTAAGATAGCAGGGTATTGATCCGCGTTGTCGATAGTAAACTCAGCTTCACCCATGAAGCGGTGACCACGGATAGTACGTGCTGAAGCAACACCTAAAATAGTGCCTTCGATTAGCTCGTCACCCAATAGCATGGTCAGTGTTTTCACTGGACGGATAAACTGAGTTTCTTTATCACCCCAACGCATTGGACGTGGGATTGGCAGTTTAGCCAGTGCAGCAGCAGCCAGTTCAGGTAGTAGTGTTTGGGCTGGTTGGCCTTTGACTTCTTGCTTGAACAGTAACCATTCGCCTTTATCGGTAACCATGCGCTCTGCTTGATCAACCGTAATACCATTACCACGAGCCCAACCTTGAGCAGCTTTGGTTGGTTTTCCGTCAGCGTCGAATGCTGCTGATACCGCAGGTCCACGTTTTTCAACCACTTTGTCTGGCTGGTTTTCAGCAAGACCCGTTACTTTAAGGGCTAAACGACGAGGAGCGGCATACCATTTGATACCATCATGAGGTAGATCTGCGGCTTTTAATTCAGCTTCAAAGTTAGCAGCAAAAGCTTCTGCTAGGGTACGTAATGCTGTTGGTGGTAGCTCTTCCGTACCGAGTTCGATTAAGAAATTCTTATGTGTCATGGCGATCCCTTACTTGTCTTTTTTACACATTGGGAAGCCAAGTGCTTCACGAGATGCGTAGTAAGCTTCAGCAACTTGTTTAGTTACGTTGCGAATACGCAAAATGTAACGTTGACGTTCAGTTACAGAGATCGCTTTACGTGCATCTAATAGGTTAAATGCATGAGCGGCTTTTAGAATACGCTCGTAAGCAGGCAACGGTAGTGGTTGCTCTAGCTCTAGTAGTTTGATTGATTCTTTTTCACATTGATCGAAGAATGTGAATAGGAAGTCGACATCAGCGTGCTCAAAGTTGTACGTTGATTGCTCAACTTCGTTCTGGTGGAAAATATCACCATACGTCACTTTGCCTAAAGGACCATCAGTCCATACTAGGTCGTAAACAGAATCAACGTTCTGAATGTACATCGCAAGACGCTCGATACCGTAAGTGATTTCACCTGTTACAGGTTTACACTCAAGGCCACCAACCTGCTGGAAGTAAGTAAACTGTGTTACTTCCATGCCGTTTAGCCAAACTTCCCAGCCTAGACCCCAAGCACCCAATGTTGGGTTTTCCCAGTTGTCTTCAACAAAACGGATGTCGTGCACTTTAGTATCGATACCGAGTACTTCTAATGAGCCTAAGTACAGTTCTTGAATGTTGTCTGGCGATGGTTTTAGCATCACTTGGAACTGGTAGTAGTGCTGTAGACGGTTAGGGTTTTCGCCGTAACGACCGTCAGTTGGTCGGCGAGATGGTTGTACATACGCTGCTGCAATTGGTTCTGGACCTAGAGCACGTAAACATGTCATTGGGTGAGAAGTACCTGCGCCCACTTCCATGTCTAGGGGTTGCACAATAGTACAACCTTGTTGGCCCCAGTAATCCTGCAGCGCGAGGATCATGCCCTGAAAGGTTTTAATATCGTATTTCTGCATTGTCAGCTTCGCGAGATTAGTGGATTAAAAAGAGTAATAATCCAGTATACCTCGCCAACCCTGAGGCGAGTAGGGGCAGTGCGTGTTTTTTACACATCTGTTGGGGGATTTACCAAAATTCTTCCAGCTTTTCTCCTTTTTTATTTTGCATTAAGGGAATTTTTACATTCTTTTGATGCCTCATATACCGTTGTTGATTACAATACATAAAAAGTATTATTAGGTTTAATGGCCTAGTAGCATAAATTTCAATTTTTTCGATCTTCGGATCGAGTATACGGATACTTAAAAAAGATGGCTCAAATTCAAGCAATGGCATCTAAAAAGTGGGTGCGCGCTGCAGTACTTTCTGTTGTGGCTTCTGTAACTATGGCTGGTTGTTCAACTGTAAATCCATACACAGGTGAATCACAAACAGCGAAAGGCACTGGTGGCTCAATCATTGGTGCACTTGCTGGAGCTGCAATTGGTGTTGCTTCTTCAAGCAAGCACGACCGCGGTAAAGGTGCTCTGATTGGCGCTGCTGCTGGTGCTGCACTTGGTGGCGGTATTGGTTACTACATGGATGTGCAAGAAGCGAAACTACGTCAGCAATTAGCATCTTCAGGTATCAGTGTTACCCGTGATGGTAATAACATCATTCTTAACATGCCAAACGAAATTACGTTTGGTTTTGATCAGGCAAACTTAAATGATCGTGCGATGAATGCTCTGCATAACGTAGCGATTGTGGCTAAAGAATACGAAAAAACACAGTTAAATGTATTAGGTTTCACTGATAGCAAAGGCGCTGAAGCATACAATCTTCGCCTATCTCAAGTTCGTGCAGATGCGGTTGCTAACTACTTAATCCGTCAAGGTGTGAATGCTAATCGTGTGGTATCTCAAGGGCGTGGTGAGTCTAATCCAATCGCTTCTAATAGTACGGCGAACGGTCGTGCGCAAAACCGTCGTGTAGAAATTATTCTTTCTCCACTAGGTTAATTTTACCTTTAGCGTGATCAAACGGTGAGCGTTGGCTCACCGTTTTTGTATCTATAGAATGATCATTAATGGTTAAAATACCCGCTTTTCTTTGTTACACTTAGCTTTCCTTTGGGGAGTAGCCTCTCGCACTTTGCGAGATAATTATCAACATAATCGAAGCAAAATCTTCGTGGTAATTATGATTTATCCAGCGCGATAAATTTGGCAAGACCAACGGCAAACAACACAAACCGGGGTGGGAGTGTATGTTTTGCTATTGGTATCAATAATTCCCGCCCCAGAGAGTATGTTGTGAGTGTTTTAGCTGTTTCTATTACGTCTGTTGCTTTAGCCGAAATTGGTGATAAGACCCAACTTTTATCCCTACTGTTAGCCAGTCGATATCGCAAACCCTTTCCCATTATTTGTGCCATTTTTCTTGCGACTATCGTTAATCATGCATTAGCTGCATGGCTTGGTGTCGCTATTGCTGATTACTTAACACCGAATATTTTAAAGTGGGTGTTAGTGGTGAGTTTTATTTTAATGGCTGGCTGGATCTTAATTCCCGATAAACTCGATGATGAAGAAAAATTATCAAATCGAGGCCCTTTCATTGCCAGTTTTATTGCGTTCTTTATCGCGGAAATTGGTGATAAAACCCAAATCGCTACGACGATGCTAGGGGCGAAATACCATGATGCACTAATGTGGGTTGTGCTTGGTACGACGATTGGAATGTTGTTGGCCAATGTTCCCGTGGTTCTTATTGGTAAGTTATCAGCTGAAAAAATGCCGCTAGGACTGATACGCAAAATTACTGCTGCGCTCTTTATTTTCTTAGCTGCAGGTGCTGCGTTTGGTATGTAGATATCACTGATCGTTTCATGTGAAACATGACTTTATTGCCTAGCAGGAGTCAGTGTTTTGTTTCATTATGATGAAGTGTGATAGCACGATAAGAAGCGTTAATTCTCTCATGCTAGAGTAAATGAAGTTATGTCATTGGTTCGTTTTGCTGTAATTGCAGGAGGGAGTATGGCTCAGTTTCTCGCGCTATCGCTGAAAAGCCAATGTTGGTTATTTCACTTGGCATTGGTGCTGAATATCTTTGGTATGGTCTTAACGGACATGTGGCTTCCTATGGTAGTAGGGGCGCTTGTTACCTTATATCTGGCGTTAGATTCATTAGTTCGATTGCGTTATGTCTTACCGCTTAAAAAAGAAATACGTGATTTGCATAATGAGTTAGCAGCATTACGTCAAAAAATGAATGATGTGTAGTGTTCTTTCACGTTAGAGATAATGTGATAGTAATTAAAAAGGCAGCCTAATTTAAAGGGCTGCCTTTTTTGTTATTTATTTTGGTATTTTTGTCAGTGCTTAGTTGGTGCCTTTTTGGATCAAAAAGCGATAAGGAACGCTTTCTGTTTCTGCGGCAAGCAGTGTGTGATCCATAAAGCGGCAAAAACTGGGAATATCGCGTGTCGTTGACGGATCGTCAGCCAATACCAATAGGGTTTCGCCTTCGGCCATTTTCCTTACCGTTTTACGAACCATCATCACAGGCTCAGGGCAGCGTAGTCCTTGCGCTTCTAGGCTGTGGGTCGGATTATCAAAAATAGCAGTCATAACATACACATCTAATTAGTAAGTGGTAGATCATACTTATGGACAAGAATTAATCAATAACACTTGGCAAATCAAGATATACTGTGTAACGTAATTAACAAGTTATTAACTTTTCTTTCTGAAGGATTAGGGGGAAGTAGTATGCTGACATCAATGGATAGACTGACAATTTATGCCGTGCTGTGTTTTATCTCGTTCTGCACCATCATGTTAACCAGTTCAAATGATATGGGCATTTTTGCTATTGGCGGCCTGTTTTCAGCGGCTCTTGGATTATGGTTTGAACTGACCAGCGATGCTGAATTGGAAGAAGAAAACTAATTTATTCATAACCAACACCCATCATCTTGGGTTTTCCCGCGATTAAAGCGGGATTTTTTTTATCTATCCCCTCATAATATTGTCACATTTGATTAATTCCGAGTCCCTGAGAGCCTGATGGAACTAGAAGAAGTTTATCGTCGTGACTTAAATTTGTTGGTAGCACTGAAAGTTCTTTTGGATGAAGGAAGCGTTAGTCGTGCAGCTGTTCGTTTGAATTTAAGCCAATCAGCCATGAGCCGTGTGTTAGGTCGATTACGTGATTTATTACATGATCCCTTATTTACCCGACAGGGGCAGGCACTAATTCCAACTCAACGAGCATTAGAGATCAATGAGCTGTTAAATGACCCTTTGGAGTCGTTACGTCTTTTATTAACGCCTAATGATTTTCAGCCTAGCCAGTGTGATCAGCGGTTCAAAATTGCGACAACAGACTATGCGATGCAAACCATTTTGCCTTTTGCTTTGCCGCGAATTTATCAAGAAGCGCCACATATCTCATTAGAGTTTGCACCACTGCAACATGATCACCTATTGGGGCAATTAACCAGTGACGGTTGTGACATGGCAATTTGTCGCCCTGTTGGAGATATTGATTCACTTTGTCATCAGCAACTTGGTTTAGTGAGTGTATTTTGCTTGATAGCATCCGATCACCCGTTAGCTAATAAGCCCTTAACGTTTGATGATTACCTGACGTACCCTCATGCCATGATAGCGATTAGTGATGGAGTTAAGTCATTAATTGATGATGAGTTGCGTGGCTACCCTGAACTTAAATTGGTGCTACGGGCATACCACTTAGAAGCCGCATTAGCGGTGCTCAAGATCATGCCGCTGATTATTACCGTTCCTGCCGATCTCGCGTATTTAGTCGCAGAACGTTATGACTTGGTGGTTAAACCGCTGCCGTTTGAGTTTAAACCGTTTGATTACTCTCTTATTTGGCATTCACGGTGTGAGCATTCAGCATCGCAAATATGGCTACGTAATATTATAAAAGAAGAGTGTAGTCGGCTGATTGATTCGCGGATCCTTGATATGGGTTTAATAAAGTAGCGGATAACAAAAAGGCCAGCACAATGACTGACCTTCTTAGTTGGTGTGGGGTTATCGATTAAAGCTTGATAACGACACGACCTGTGATTTGACCATTAGTGATCGCTTCAGCACATTCTGCAACTTCTTCAAGTTCTACTTCGCGACAAGCTTGTTCAAAGTAGCTTGCTGGTAGAATTTCAGATAGACGTTGCCAAGCTTGTTGACGTTTCTCGAACGGACACATTACAGAATCTACACCTTGTAGGCGAACGTTACGAAGAATAAATGGCATTACTGTTGTTGGTAAATCAAAACCGCCAGCAAGACCACAAATAGCAACCGCACCATTGTAGTTAATTTGGCTCAATACTTTTGCCAATACTTTGCTACCAACAGTATCAATAGCACCAGCCCATAGTTGTTTATCTAATGGGCGAGCAGGCTCTTCAAATACGCTACGCTCAATAATTGTTGTTGCGCCAAGCTTTTTCAGTAGGTCGCCATTAACTTCTGCGCGACCTGTCACTGCCGCTACTTTGTAGCCTAGTTGAGAAAGTAAAGTCACAGCAACAGAGCCAACACCGCCACTTGCACCTGTAACTAAAATTTCACCGTCTTCTGGTTTTACATCAGCATCAATAAGCGCTTGTACACAAAGCATTGCTGTTAAGCCTGCAGTACCAATCATCATGGCTTGCTTGCCATCGAATTTTTCAGGTAGCGGTACTAACCAATCTGCTTTTAGGCGTGCTTTTTCTGCCATGCCACCCCAGTGACCTTCACCGACACCCCAGCCAGTTAAGACAACTTTATCACCAGCTTTGTAACGGTTATCTGAAGACTCAGCGACAGTACCCGTTAGATCGACACCTGGAACCATTGGGAATTGACGAACAATGCGACCTTTACCGGTGATCGCTAAACCATCTTTGTAATTCAGTGAAGAGTAATCAACATTAATTAATACATCACCTTCAGGAAGCTCTGATGTTTCTAGCTGACGAATACCTGCAATTGTTTTTTTATCTTCTTGTTCTAGTACGAGTGCTTTAAACATAGCAATGCTCCGGTAAATTCATGTTCGACAGTGAATGTAAGATAAGTGTATATCGACTTTTAGTGATGAATAAAATGAAACTTAATCATGGTATCTATGTACACCTAGCATATATTCGTTGAAATCGTCTTTTATCTTTTAGGTAGATAGTCTGATTGAGTATATCCCTAATATAAAAAATAAATAGCGAGAATAAAAAAAGCTTACCGTGAGGGTAAGCTTTTTGTGTCAGAAGCGTGTCTATTATTCTACGCGTTCAAAAATGGTCGCAATACCTTGACCAAGACCAATACACATGGTCGCTAAACCAAACTCAACGTCATGGCTTTCCATTAAGTTTATTAATGTGGTTGAAATACGAGAGCCTGAACAGCCAAGAGGATGCCCAAGTGCAATCGCACCGCCATTGAGATTGACTTTTTCATCCATTTTATCGAGTAGACCTAAGTCTTTTGCGCAAGGGAGCGATTGCGCTGCAAAGGCTTCATTGAGTTCTATCATTCCGATGTCATCGATGGTTAAGCCCGCTCGTTTGAGTGCTTTTTGAGTTGCAGGTACTGGGCCATAGCCCATAATCGAAGGATCGCAGCCTGCAACGGCCATCGATTTTACGCGCGCACGAATACGGAGCCCTAAATCACGAGCATGTTGCTCATCCATTAATAACATAGCAGATGCACCATCAGATAAGGCCGAAGAGGTACCTGCGGTAACCGTACCATTAACGGGATCGAAAACAGGGCGAAGCTGACTCAAGGTTTCTACGGTGGTTTCAGGACGAATAACTTCATCGGTTTCAAAGCGCTTTAAAATCCCATCGCTATCGTGACCTTCTGTGGCGAGTATTTCGTTATTAAAACGTCCTTCAACTGTGGCTGCGTAAGCTCGTTGATGAGAGCGTGCAGCAAAGGCATCTTGCATTTCTCGACTGATACCATGCATTCGACCTAGCATTTCAGCGGTTAGTCCCATCATACCTGCCGCTTTTGCAACGGATTTTGACAGACCCGGGTGGAAATCAACACCATGGTTCATTGGTACATGTCCCATGTGTTCAACGCCACCGATAATGCACGTTTTCGCGTCACCAACCATGATTGCGCGGGTTGCATCATGTATCGCCTGCATTGATGAACCACATAAGCGATTAACCGTTGTCGCACCAACAGAATGGGGAATGCCTGCTAAGAGTGCGGCATTACGTGCGACATTAAAACCTTGCTCTAAGGTTTGCTGAACACAGCCCCAGTAAATATCTTCAATATTGTTTGGATCGAGTTGTGGGTTACGCTCAAGCAAACCTTTCATTAAGTGAGCAGAAAGATCTTCGGCGCGAACGTTCCTATAAGCCCCAGCTTTTGAACGTCCCATCGGGGTGCGGATACAATCAACAATTACAACGTTATTCATAATGATGCCCTCATCCTTAAGCGTTCAGGTTAGTGGTATGGTTATAGTACGTTTCGCCTTTAGTGGCTTTTTCTCGTAGTCCTTTTGGTACTTCATACAATGCACCTAATTCGGCATATTGATCGGCCAGTGCAACATAATTGGCAAGCCCTAAGCTATCAAGGTAACGGAACACACCACCTCTAAATGGTGGGAAACCTAAACCGTACACCAACGCCATATCGGCTTCGGCTGGCGTGGCGATAATGTTTTCTTCTAAACAACGCACCACTTCATTAATCATAGGGATCATCATACGAGCGATAATAGCGTCGCTGGTAAACGCTGTATTTGGTTGGCAAACAGGGGCGAGAAGTGCTTCTGTCTTATCTGACACGGCTTTTTTCGGTTTACCTTTACGATCGATAGAGTAGCTAAAGAAACCATGGCCGTTTTTCTGACCGAAACGCTGTGCTTCAAACATCACATCAATGGCATCTTTACCATTTTTCCCCATACGATCAGGGAAACCTTCTGCCATGACCGCTTGCGCGTGATGCGCCGTATCAATACCGACAACATCGAGTAGATAAGCAGGACCCATTGGCCAACCAAACTCTTTTTCCATGACTTTATCGATTTGAATGTAATCAGCCCCATCTTTAAGCAATAAGCTAAAGCCAGCAAAGTAAGGGAAGAGCACGCGGTTCACAAAGAACCCTGGGCAGTCATTAACAACAATTGGTGATTTACCCATTTTCGCAGCATAAGCGACAACGCGATCAATGGTCTCTTTTGATGTTTTTTCACCGCGAATGATCTCAACTAATGGCATGCGATGAACGGGGTTGAAAAAATGCATGCCACAGAAATTTTCAGGACGTTTAAGTGATTTGGCTAGTAGGTTAATTGGAATAGTTGAGGTATTTGAAGCAATCACGGTGTCGTCGGTAACTTGGTTTTCAACATCAGCTAATACCGCCGCTTTTACTTTTGGATTTTCAACGACAGCTTCCACTACGATATCGACACTGTCTGCGCCAGCGTAATGTAAACTCGGAGTAATGGATGACAGAACGGAAGCCATTTTTAAACCATCAATACGCTTACGCTCAAGTTGTTTATTTAACAGCTTGGCCGCTTCATTCATGCCTAAGCTCAATGAAGCTTCAGCAATATCTTTCATTAAAACAGGCGTGCCTTTTAGCGCTGATTGATAGGCGATACCACCACCCATAATACCTGCGCCTAATACCATGGCGTGCTCTGTCGGTTTTGCTGATTTTGACGCTTTTTTGGCTTGGCTTTTAATATATTGATCGTTTAAGAAAATGCTAACCAATGCTTGAGCAACATCGGTTTTGGCTAATTGAACAAAATGCTGGTTTTCTATCACTAATGCTTCATCTCGAGCGCATCGTGCGGCTTGTTCGATAGTAGCCACAGCAGCCATAGGTGCAGGGTAATGTTTACCAGCGACTTTGGCGACCATACCTTTGGCTGTCGAGAAGCTCATAGTGGCTTCTATTTTATTAAGCGAGAGCGGTGCTTGTTTTTGTTTTCGACGTTGTTGCCAGTCTAGTTTTCCTTCAATCGCACTTTTTATCATTGCCAGTGCGGCGCACTTCAAGTTGTCAGTTTCAACAACAGCATCAACCAGTCCCAACTTTAAAGCGTCTTGTGCTTTCTTATCTTTACCTGCGGTAATGATTTCCATTGCTGAATCAGCACCAATTAAACGCGGCAGTCTTACAGTGCCACCAAAGCCCGGCATGATCCCTAGCTTGGTTTCAGGCAGGCCAATACGTGCTTTGGTGTCAGCAACACGAAAATCTGTAGCAAGTACACACTCACAACCGCCACCTAACGCATAACCATTAATGGCTGAAAGCGTCGGTACAGGGAGATCTTCAAGCTTATTAAAGATGTCATTGGCATGAGAAAGCCATTGTGAAAGTTCTTGTTCTGGTTTGGCAAATAGTCCGAGAAACTCAGTAATATCCGCACCGACAATAAAGGCGTCTTTTGCTGAGGTAATGATTACCCCTTTTAAATCGGGTTGCTGATACAACGCATTAAGTGCTTGGTTGAAGCTTTCCAGTGTCGAAATATTGAATTTATTCACTGGGCCTTGAGCATTAAGGTTGATCTCCGCAATACCATCTTCCAGATAGCTAACGGATAGGGTTTCACCTTGGTAAATCATGTTCTATCTCCATATGTTCCAGTCTACGCTGGATTTGGTTTGATTTAACTGGTTTGACCTGTTGTAGGTATAAACTAAGTGTGAACCCTAAAAGAAACAAATTCAAACACTAATTTAAACATTTGTTTAACATTTATGATAAATGACTCAACTTCAAGACAAGGTGTGAGTTGACGCATGGCGTAATAACAGGGTGTTAACGACAGCACTATGAGATAGAGAGGAATGTGGTATCCTGCCACCCCTTTATCATTAAGGCGTAAATAATGTCGAATTCTGAACCTTATCTTGTTCCTACTGCAGAAGTGATATTTGAAGAAGAGATCAAGAAAAGTCGCTTTATTACTTATTTAGCGCATACCCCTAATATTGAGGCTGCGAAACTGTTCGTACAGCAAATTAAAGAGCGTCACCATGATGCGCGCCATAATTGCTGGGCATTTGTCGCTGGTCGCCCGAGTGACTCAATGAAATGGGGGTTTAGTGATGATGGCGAACCATCAGGCACCGCTGGTAAGCCTATATTGGCCCAGCTAACAGGCTCTGGTGTTGGTGAAATGACCGCTGTTGTAACACGTTACTATGGTGGTATTCGTTTAGGTACTGGTGGGTTAGTAAAAGCTTATGGTGGTGGGGTACAGCAAGCCCTGACATTACTCGAAACAAAAGAAAAAGTGATCACTTCAACATTGCATTTGAGTTGTGAATATAATCAAGTGTCTTTAGTTGAAGCATTATTAAGTGAATACAATGGCACTCAGTTACATGCCGATTATGGTAATCAAGTCACTATGCAGATAGAGCTAGATAATCGTATAGTGGAAGAGTTTCGTGCCAAATTAACCAATCGTAGTGGCGGGCGCATCATTGTAGGCTCGGCTTCAGATACATAATCATTTCCATATTAAGGTGAGAGCCGCTTAGGCCATGCAATTTCGTTCAATTATTCGAATCGTCGGGCTATTGCTCGCGTTATTTAGTGTCACCATGCTTATCCCTGCACTGGTGGCATTGATCTATCGTGATGGTGCGGGTTTCCCGTTTGTCGTGACGTTTTTTATTCTTATTACAGGTGGTGGCTTATTGTGGCTACCAAACCGACAACATCGCCATGAACTAAAAGCTCGAGACGGTTTTCTTATTGTTGTCTTATTTTGGGTGGTTATTGGTAGTGCCGGTGCAATCCCATTTTTATTATCTAAAACACCTGATTTGTCAGTCGCAGACTCCTTTTTTGAATCATTTTCCGCGCTGACAACCACAGGAGCGACCGTTATTGTCGGCCTTGACTATCTGCCTAAAGCGATTTTGTTTTATCGCCAGTTATTACAGTGGTTTGGTGGTATGGGGATCATCGTACTTGCTGTCGCCATTTTACCCGTACTGGGTATCGGTGGGATGCAGTTATATCGAGCAGAAATTCCGGGACCGGTAAAAGACAGTAAGATGACGCCGCGTATTGCTGAGACAGCAAAAACCTTGTGGTATATCTATCTTGCCTTAACTATTGCTTGCGCACTCGCATTTTGGTTAGCAGGGATGTCAGCTTTTGATGCTATCTCACATAGTTTCTCAACTATCGCTATTGGTGGTTTTTCTACCCACGATGCCAGTATCGGGTATTTTAATAGTCCCACGATTAATATGATCACCGTGGTGTTTCTTTTAATTTCAGCGTGTAATTTTTCTTTGCACTTTGCAGCCTTCGGTAATGGTGGTGTGCACTTAAGAACCTATTGGCGTGATCCTGAGTTTCGCGCATTTCTCGGTGCGCAGGTGATTTTATTTGGTATCTGCTTTGGTTTATTACTCAAACATAGCCCTTATGATTCCTATTTTACGGCGTTTGATCAGGCGTTATTTCAAACCGTATCTATCTCAACGACCGCAGGGTTTACGACCACAGGATTTTCTGACTGGCCGCTTTTCTTACCGGTGCTGCTTTTATTCTCTTCATTTATAGGAGGATGTGCAGGCTCAACGGGTGGCGGTATGAAAGTGATAAGAATTTTACTACTTTCTTTGCAAGGTGTACGTGAATTAAAACGTCTTGTTCACCCGCGTGCGGTTTACACTATTAAGTTAGGTAATAAAGCATTACCTCAGCGAGTCGTTGATGCTGTATGGGGTTTTTTCTCGGCTTATGCCTTAGTGTTTGTGGTTTGCATGTTGGCATTAATCGCGACCGGGCTTGATGAGCTGACTGCATTCTCAGCTGTTGCAGCCACACTTAATAATTTAGGCCCCGGTTTAGGAGAAGTCGCTGTCCACTTTGGTGAAGTTAATGATTCCGCAAAATGGATATTAATTATTGCGATGTTATTTGGTCGATTAGAAGTCTTTACATTATTAGTTTTATTTACGCCGACATTCTGGCGTAACTAAAGGAGCACTTATGGAAAAGGTATTGTTGCTGCATTCGAGTTGTGAAGGGCAAACTAAGAAAATCTTAAATCATATTGAGCAACAATTAGGTGAACAGTACCACTGTGACTATGTAGACATTCATAGTGAGCCCAATGTTGATTTTAATTTGTATGATCGTGTGCTTGTTGGCGCCTCTATTCGCTATGGTCACTTCAATAAGAAACTGTATCGATTTATCAATAAATACCAACAAGAACTGTCACAATATAATGTTGCTTTTTTCTGTGTGAATCTTACTGCACGTAAAGAAGGCAAAGATACGCCAGAGGGCAGTGCTTATATTAAGAAGTTCTTAATTAAGTCACCATGGCATCCTGTGTTAATCGGCGTTTTTGCTGGCGCACTAAGATATCCCCGTTATAACTTATTTGATCGCACAATGATTAAGTTAATTATGAAAATCACAGGTGGAGAAACGGATACGACGAAAGAGGTGGAATACACGGATTGGAATAAAGTGAGCGATTTTGCTACGCAATTTATGCAGCAACGGAATGAAAAATAGGGAGTTGATTGCTTTTTGAACTAACGTGCTCTTTTTTAAAAGAAAAGTTAATTATTGCTTGCTAAGCCTCATTTTGTCTCTATAATGCCGCCACATCGACGCGATAACGGCTTCCAGTAAGGATTTCGGGAAGTGACGATAGGATGAAAGATTTAATAAAATAAGTTGAAAAAAGTGTTTGACACGACAGCTTATTTCGCTAGAATGGCCATCCACTTCAACGAAAGCCTGAAACGTTTAAAAGTTTTAGTTTCGCTGAAGATTGTTCTTTAACAATTTGACCATGCAATCTGTGTGGGCACTCGTTGAAAAGTTAAGTCGAAAGATTTATCAATGATACTAGTGACCAAAACGATAGAAATATCGGCACAGTCAATTCAAATATCCTAACTAGCTTTTAGTTAGCGGTATTTTAACAGTATTCATTGAGCCGGTCGAAAGACCACAAAAACTTTAATTGAAGAGTTTGATCATGGCTCAGATTGAACGCTG
>NZ_PYOB01000002.1:0-379004 GCF_003026165.1 Photobacterium sp. GB-1
TTGCGCTCTACCAGCTGAGCTAGTGTCGCATAGATTCTCATAAGAGAATGGAGGCGCGTCCCGGAGTCGAACCGAGGTCCACGGATTTGCAATCCGCTGCATAGCCACTCTGCCAACGCGCCATTTTACTTCTCAATTAGATGGTGCCCCGGGCCGGACTTGAACCGGCACAGCGCGAACGCCGAGGGATTTTAAATCCCTTGTGTCTACCAATTCCACCACCAGGGCACGCAATTTCTTGCGATGGTTAGACACCATCTGTGATTACCGCTTTCGCCATAATCTTTAATTTGGAGCGACACACGAGGTTCGAACTCGTGACCTCAACCTTGGCAAGGTTGCGCTCTACCAGCTGAGCTAGTGTCGCATAGATTCTCATAAGAGAATGGAGGCGCGTCCCGGAGTCGAACCGAGGTCCACGGATTTGCAATCCGCTGCATAGCCACTCTGCCAACGCGCCGCAAAATTCCTAAAGAAGTTATCTTCTCCAGAATTTTTTGCCCTCAACGAGTCACCTCGCTGCGGTACGTGGTGTAATTTACTGATTTTACAGAATCAGTCAACGAAAAATTATGACTTTTTATTTAACTGGTTAAATTCCATAACATCGAACCATAAATCAGCCCATAAATGATCAAAAACCAGACAATCTTATTGTTTGAATTTAGTTTGCTTATAAGATTGCAGATCGCGATAACGATGCAGCAAAATCCTCATAACTAAATTCATTAAGTTTTTCGATACTGCCATTACTGCGACGGCAATAAATACTTGGCATACGTAAACCATTAAACCAATTTAACTTCACCATGGTATAACCTGCGCTGTCTGCAATATGTAATTTCTGTCCAATCGTTAATGGCTGTTCAAAACTGGCAACACAGAATTGATCGCCTGCTAAACAAGAACAGCTGCCAATCACGTATTGATGGCTCCCCTCTTTTGACGATTCTGTGATTGTTGCGGGTTCATTATAAATTAAGGTATCAAGCCGATGTGCTTCTGTCGCACTGTCTACAATGGCAGTTTTCATACCGTTCTCGACAATATCAACCACAGTCACCACTAAGTCAGTCGTTTGGGTAATAATAGCTTCACCCGGCTCAAGATATAACCGAACATTAAAACGCTCTGAAAATGCTTTTAATGCAATAGCTAACTTTTCTAGCTCGTAATCCGGCCAAGTAAAGAAAACACCGCCACCTAAACTCACCCAATCAAGTTTTTCAAGATAACGCCCGAAACGTTCTGATATAGAGTCTAATAACGCAATAAACGCATCTGCACTTTTATTTTCACAGTTCATATGAAACATCGCGCCATCGAGTTCATCAAACAGTTCATCTGTTAATAGGTTTTCTTGCACCCCTAGACGCGAATATTGACGAGCAGGATCAGCTAAATCTTGCCCTGCACAACTTATCCCCGGATTTAAACGTAGACCAACAGACGCTTTACCGTCAGCCAAATGGCGATGAGCTTGCAATTGAGAAACAGAGTTGAAAATGATTTTATTACAGTACTGTAGAACATCTTCTACGTCTTCTTGACTATATCCCACACTATAAGCATGCGTTTCACCACCAAACTTTTCAGCACCTAATCTAACCTCAAACGGCCCACTGCTGGTAGTACCATCAAGATAAGGCTTCATGACATCAAACACGCCCCACGTGGAAAAACATTTCAATGCAAGGACGAGTTTTACTCCGGATAATTGTTTTAACTTTTTAGCTTGTTCTAAATTGTTGATCAGCTTCTGCTCATCAATCATGAAATATGGCGTTTTCAATACGGCTTTCTCTTTTATATAAGTAAGAAAGCGAGCCTGCTTCTATATACAAGCTCGCTTAAATAGATGTGTCTTATTTCAAGATGTGAATATCAGGCTGACCAACAGGCAATTCTTGAACATGCCAATCTAAACCAATGGTTGGCATTGTTGCTAAGAATGGATCTGGGTCTAGCTGCTCCATATTGAACACACCTTTATCAGCCCACTTACCATTAAAGAACTGTAATGCGGCAGTAATAGCAGGAACACCTGTTGTGTATGAAATTGCTTGATGCTCTACATCTTCATACGCCACTTCATGATCAGCGTTGTTGTAGATAAACACACTGCGCTCTTTGCCCTCTTTCTTTCCTTGTACCCAAGTACCGATACAGGTTTTTCCTGTATAGCCAGGAGCAAGCGATGTTGGATCCGGTAATAACGCTTTAAGAACGTGCAGTGGTTGTACAACAGTACCATCATGCAGCGTGAGTGGATCTGGGCTTAATAAGCCAATATCACGCATACAATTAAAATAATTGAGGTATTTGTCACCAAAGCCCATCCAAAATTCAATACGTTTTGCTGGAATAAATTCCTGCATTGAACGTACTTCATCATGTGCCATAGAATAAACTTTATGCTTACCGACTAACGGGAAATCAAATTCAAGCATACGGCTATGACAACCGACTTGTTTCCATTCACCGTTTTCCCAATAGAATGAATCACCTTGAATTTCTAACATATTGGTTTCTGGATCAAAGTTAGTCGCAAATTTCTTACCGTGATCCCCTGCATTCACATCCATGACATCAATGGTGTCGATTTCATCAAACAAATGCTTTACGGCATAGGCTGCAAACACACTAACAACACCCGGATCAAAACCTGCCCCTAAAATGCCAGTGATCCCCGCTTGCTTGAACTTCTCACGGTAACCCCATTGCCAATCATAAGCTTGAGGCACTTGCTGACCTTCAGAGCATAAATCAACAGCAACAGATGTATCGAGGTAAGAAACTTTCGCTTGATAGCACGCTTCCATGATTGACATATTGACCCACGGAGGCCCTGCATTAATAACCAAATCAGGTTTCACGTCTTCAATTAAAGCAACTAATGCATCAACATCGTCTGCATTGACAGCACGTGCTTGAATTGTCTTTGTCGGATCTTTTAGATTACTTTTCTTATCAATCGAGCTAATGATCTTTTCACATTTGCTGATTGTACGGGAAGCTAATGTAATATCACCCAATACATCATTATTCTGCGCCGCTTTATGTGCGACAACCCAGCCCACACCACCAGCACCAATTTGTAAAATAGCCATTATTTCTTTCCTTTTAAATTCATTTATCTGTGTGGTTGTCTTACTGAGTTGAAGACAATAGCGATTGACCTAATTGAGAGACTTTATTCAATAAGGTTTTAAAATCGTTAATAGTTAAACACGGGTTTAAAATTGTGAACTTCAATGCCACTTTATCGTCAACAACAGTTTCACCCAGTACAGCTTGTCCTTGTACTAATGCATCTATACGCAATTGTTTATTCAATTGGTTAAGCTGCTGCTCACTTACGTTTGCTCCTTCACCTACAAAACGTAAAAGCACGGTAGATAAAGCAGGATCGGCCAATAACTCAAATTGCGGTTGTTGATTAACTAAATCGGCGACATGCTGCGTTTGATTAATAAGATGGTCGTACATTTCACCTAATGCATCAGCGCCAACGCTTTGCATAGTCATTAACACTTTTAAAGCATCAAAACGCTTAGTTGTTGCTATTGATTTATCCACTAAATTTGGCAGTAAATCATCTTCACGATTAAGATAATCAGCATGGTGGAGCAGGTATTTAAAGTGCGCTTTATCTTTCACTAACACTGCACCACAGCTAATCGGTTGAAAGAAAAGCTTATGAAAATCAACGCTTAAAGAATCCGCTTTTTCAATGCCATGTAATCGACTTTGATGACGACTTAAAATCAGTGCGCCACCGTATGCCCCATCAACATGGAACCAAAGATTGTGACGAGCGGAAATATCTGCCAATCCGGTAAGATCATCAATTGCACCGTGATCTGTTGTCCCAGCAGTGCCAACGACGGCAAATGGAATAAGATCATCGGCTTTTAATGCTTCAATAGTGGTAATCAATGATGCTAATTGAATAGTGCCATCAGGATTGGTATCAACACAGACTACAGATTGTTCACCAAGCCCCATCAACGACGCTGATTTTTGCACCGTGAAATGGGATTTTTTCGAGCATAATATACGTAGTTTATCCGCGTATGATGGCAAACCTTGTTGCTGAATATTATGACCAGAGATCGTGTCTGCAGCCCAATCGCGTGCTAACAATAATCCCATCAGATTGCTTTGTGTTCCCCCACTGGTAAACACACCATCTGCTTGTTGGCCTAATTGATAAACATCGCACAACCAGTCAACAATTTTCTGTTCAACAAACGTTGCTGCACTGGCCTGATCCCATGAATCCATTGACTGATTCAATGCGGCAATAAAAGCTTCTGCTGCAATAGCAGGGATAAGTGGCGGGGTATGCAAATGCGCTATACAGTGTGGATGTTGCACCATAATTGAGTGCTTCGCGATAAGATCGCCTGTTTGATCAATCACGGCATCAAGTGAGGATTGTGGCTGATTTAAATCAATGCCATTAATTAGCGTTTTTAATAATTGAGGATCCATCCCCGAATAAGGCTGATTGGTTTGTTCAAAGACTTTTTTTAGTACTTGAGTCGTTTGATTCAGTGCCGTTTCAAAGCTCTCAGATCCGCCTTTACCTGTTTGAATAAAGTACTCTTTCCAATTAGCTTTATTATCCGACTCTAACACCAATCCTTGTTCAATCGGTTCAACATGGGCCTCAATAGCCTCTTTAACCGTATTAATCACAAAATCAAGTTGTTCAAAGCTAATGATAAGAGGCGGTAAAAAGCGTAATACCGAGCCTTGACGCCCACCTTTTTCAATAATCAAACCGCGCTCTAATGCAGAGCGTTGAATCGCAGCGGTTAACTCAGGATCGGCAATCGGCTCATCAAACTTATTCTTACTACCATCAGATTGGACAATTTCGATGCCCAACATTAAGCCTTTACCGCGCACTTCAGCAATACAGCTTGTTTGTGCTGCCACTTTTTCTAAACCGCGACGCAGATACATACCTGCTTTTTGGGCATGCTCAACTAAACCGTCTCGTTCGATAATTTCTAACGTTTTTGCGCCTGTTGCCATCGCTAGCTGGTTGCCACGAAATGTGCCGGTATGCTCTCCAGGATTCCAACTATCAATCTCTTTATTAAAAACAAGGACTGACATTGGCAAACCACCGCCCACCGCTTTTGATAAACAAAGAATATCTGGCGTGATCCCTGATTCTTCAAACGCAAAATTGTGACCAGTTTTACCAATACCGCATTGGATCTCATCAAAGATAAGTAGAATGCCATGCTCTTGCGTTATTCGACGTAATTCTCGCAGCCAAAAAGCAGGCGCAGGAATAACCCCGCCCTCACCTTGAACAGGCTCTACAATGATGGCTGCAGGTTTTTGGATGCCGCTTTCATCGTCACTCAGCATACGTTCGATATAACGTAAGCTTTGTTTTGCGCCTTCATCGCCAGACAAACCATACGGACAGCGTAATGAATAGGGGAATGGCAGGAAATGTACATCAGCCATTAACCCTTGACGGCGAGATTTCGTGTTTAAATTTCCCATCATAGCCATCGTGCCATTTGTCATTCCATGATAAGCACCATGAAAAGCGGCCAGGGTATTTCTACCTGTTGTTTGTTTGGCAAGTTTAATCGCAGCTTCTACCGCATCAGCCCCTGTTGGACCACAAAATTGCACACAGGCATTATTCGCAAACGATTCGGGGAGGAAGTTCAACAATTGCTTAATGAATTTATCTTTAGCAACCGTTGTGATATCGAGAGTTTGATATGGTAGACCTGATTCTAATTGGTCAACAATTGACTTATTAATTTCTGGGTGATTATAGCCAAGTGCTAGTGTTCCTGCCCCAGCTAAGCAATCTACAAATAATTGCCCACGGGTATCTTCAACTAATACACCTGCCGCTTTCGCTATTGCTAAAGGTAAACGTCTTGGGTATGAACGCACATCCGATTCATAGTGCTCTTGGCTTAATAACAATTCATCAAGCGTTAAGTCATATAAACCATTAACAACAGGCACTGTTGTTGATAGATCAGTGTCGCCAAAATTAAAAAGTGTAGACATATTTCGTTCCTGTCATCACTTAGCTTTTGCACAAAAAACGTAACAAAAGATAAGCAAAAACCATATTAATAACGATATAAATACCGAGTTAAGATTTTTAAAGATGAAACCACACTCAAAATACAAATATGCAGAAGCAATAAGCACCTGCAGTAATATGCAACTCTATGTTTAGTGTGATTTTTGATCAGGAACGATCAAGGCTCCGTAATAATACGGTATTTTGGTAAATGAAAACCAAAATGAAATGAAAGTGATAATAGATCCACTGTTGGGTCCCTTAAATATGTGTCAGCTATTACAAAACTGAACATCGTATAAATTCCCTTCTATTTATGCTGATAAGCATAAATACCTACTGCGTAATTGCTAGATGAACTACGTTATTATCTTACTCAAGCTAAGACTGGGCAAAAATACCACAACCTATTAATAAAAAACAATATTGAAAAATAAAAAGATACAAACTTTTACAATTAATTATGTTCGAAAATTTAGCCATAATTCGACTGTTACTAGAGCTAAAACAACCTTTAACATTACCCCACAAAAAGCCCAATAAATATAAATATCATTATAATTCAATAAGGTAAAATAATTAACAACATACAAACTAATAGAATCGAAGACGCTTTATTATAAAATCGTAAATCTAACGTATTGATTTTCTGAAATACCACTAAAGTAGTATTTAGAATGCCACTTGATTTAAATCATATTTCTTCACATTTTGTCTTAATACACTACAACCAATTTAAGGTATGGTGAAGTAGGTTTTATGAGCAAAATTAAATTGGCAATTATCGGCAACGGTATGGTCGGCCACCGTTACATCGAAGAATTAATAGATAGATCGAATATCGAAAACTACGAAGTAACCGTGTTTTGTGAAGAACCCCGTGTCGCATATGACAGAGTACATTTATCTTCTTATTTCTCTCACCATACAGCTGATGAGCTTTCTCTTGTTAAGCAAGGACTTTACGAAAAACATGGAATTAATGTTTTGCTCGGCGAACGCGCCATTAACATTAATCGTGAACAAAAGCTTATTCTCTCTAATACAGGTCGTGAAATTCGCTACGATAAACTCATCATGGCAACCGGATCTTACCCTTGGGTTCCACCCATTAAAGGTAGCGAAAACAAAGACTGTTTTGTTTACCGCACGATCGAAGATCTTAAAGCGATTGAATTAACCGCTAAACGCAGTAAAAGTGGCGTTGTCATCGGTGGCGGACTACTTGGCTTAGAAGCGGCTGGCGCACTAAAAGCACTGGGCGTTGAAACTCATGTTATTGAGTTTGCTAATGTCCTTATGGCTGAGCAACTTGATCCTCAAGGTGGTCAGCAGCTACGAAACAAAATAGAACAACTCGGCGTAAATGTTCATACAGGTAAAAATACCCAAGAGATCATCCCTTCCGGTGAAAATGCACGTAATACTCTGCAATTTGCAGATGGCACTTCTCTTGAAGTTGATTTCATCGTGTTTTCTACCGGTATCCGTCCGCAAGATAAATTAGCTACACAATGTGGACTAACAACAGGTCAACGTGGTGGTATTGCCATTAATAACGTTTGCCAAACATCAGATGCCGATGTTTACGCCATCGGTGAATGTGCTTCTTGGAATAACATGTTCTTTGGTTTAGTGGCGCCAGGTTACAAAATGGCACAAATCGCGGTTGGTCACTTATTAGGAGAAAAGCAGCAATTTGAAGGTGCTGACATGAGCGCCAAATTGAAGCTACTCGGAGTAAAAGTTGGCAGTATTGGTGATGCTAATGGCCGTACTAAAAACTGTAAAAGCTATGTTTATTTAAACGAACAAGAAGAAGTGTATAAGCGCATTATTGTTTCTGAAGATGGTAAATATCTTCTAGGAGCCGTACTTGTTGGTGATACATCAGATTACGGTAACCTTTTACAATTATCGCTAAACAATATTGAGCTACCAGAAAACCCTGACAGTTTAATCTTACCTGCTCATGCGGGTGCAGCAAAACCAGCCATGGGCGTGGAATCCCTACCAGAAAGCGCCGTGATGTGTTCCTGTTTTGATGTGACTAAAGGTAAGATTGCAGCAGCGGTTGCTGATGGACATACGACATTAGGCGAAATCAAAGCCGTTACCAAAGCGGGTACAGGCTGTGGCGGTTGTTTACCTCTTATCACGCAAGTGCTAAACAGCGAACTCGCAAAAGCCGGTATTGCAGTAAATAACCACCTCTGTGAACACTTCGCTTATTCTCGCCAAGAGTTATTCCACTTGATCCGTATTGAAGAGATCAAGTCATTTGATGAACTATTAGCGAAATACGGTAAAGGTTACGGCTGTGAAATCTGTAAGCCAACCGTTGGCTCTATTTTGGCTTCTTGCTGGAATGATTATGTACTAACGCCTCAAAATACCCCACTGCAAGATACCAACGACATTTTCCTTGGCAACATGCAAAAAGATGGCACTTATTCAGTGATCCCTCGTATGGCAGGTGGTGAAGTAACACCTGCTGGATTACTCGCCGTTGCACAAGTCGCTAATGATTATAATTTATATACCAAAATCACAGGCGCACAACGTATCGGTTTATTTGGCGCACAGAAAGATGATTTACCTGCCATTTGGCAACGTTTAATTGAAGCAGGATTTGAAACAGGACAAGCCTATGCCAAAGCGCTACGTATGGCCAAAACCTGTGTCGGAAGCACATGGTGCCGCTTTGGTGTACAAGACAGTGTCGGCTTAGGTGTTGAACTAGAAAACCGCTACAAAGGTATTCGTACTCCTCACAAAATGAAGTTTGGTGTATCAGGTTGTACCCGCGAATGTGCTGAAGCACAGGGCAAAGACTTAGGTCTTATTGCAACAGATGCTGGCTGGAATATGTATGTTGGTGGTAACGGTGGTATGAAACCTCGCCACGGTGATTTACTGGCAGCCGATCTCGACCACGACACCTTAATCAAATATGTTGACCGCTACCTCATGTTCTACGTACGTACAGCTGACAAACTTCAGCGAACATCAACATGGTTAGAAAGCCTTGATGGTGGTGTTGAATACCTTCGTGAAGTGATCATTAACGACAAACTGGGTATTAACGATCAACTTGAAGCTGATATTGAAAAGCTGATTAGCTCTTACCATTGTGAATGGTCAAATACGTTAGATAACGAACAGCAACTAAAACGCTTTAGTCACTTTATTAACAGCGATAAGCGTGATGATAATGTCGTGTTTGTACCTAGCCGTGACCAACATCGTCCTGCATCTAACGAAGAAAAAGCCAACACTTACATCATTTCATTGGAGGAGAATGTATGAGTTCTTGGATCACTGCATGCCAATTAGACGATTTAATCCCTGGTACTGGCGTGTGCGCCCTTATTGAAGACAAGCAAGTTGCCATCTTTCGTCCCGATCATAGCGAACAACTGTTTGCGATAAATAATATGGATCCGTTTTCAAAGTCCAATGTGTTATCTCGCGGGCTTATTTGCCAGCACCAAGATGAATTATGGGTCGCTAGCCCATTAAAAAAACAACGCTTTTCTCTGCTTGACGGTCGTTGCTTAGAAAATTCTGCAATGAACATTGAAAGCTACAAAGTCACAGTCAAAGACGGCAATGTGTTAGTCCAACTGTAACGATAAGAATGGGAACTAGCCTCAGTGCTACTTCCCACTTTTTGGCATAAGTAACAAGCCCAGTACCGAACTTATTTATGCCAAAGAGTTTAATTTTATACAGGGACAAAACTATGTACGCAGACACAATTAAAAAATGTTCAGCCAATGCCGCACGTATCGTTGAATTTGCAGATAAGGAAAAATTCGGGTTTTGGTTAAGCTCAGCCATGGCGGGGGCTTATGTTGGTCTTGGCATCATTCTGATTTTCACTTTAGGCAATATGGTTGATCCCTCTATTCGCCCACTTGTTATGGGAGCGACCTTTGGTATTGCTCTTACCCTCGTAATTATTGCGGGCTCTGAGTTATTTACCGGACACACTATGTTTTTAACTTTTGGTGTTAAAACAGGCCAAATCACTGTCGCTGATACACTTCGCGTTTTACCACAAACATGGATGGGAAACTTACTGGGCTCAGTTGGCGTCGCGTTATTGTTTTTCTACGCAGGTGGCGGAAAACTATTACCTGATGCAAATAGCTTATTAAATAACGTCGCTCTTGCAAAAACAGACGCTTCAGCATCGGTACTTTTATTTAAAGGTATTTTATGTAACTGGCTTGTGTGTTTAGCCATTTGGATGTGCCAGCGTGTTGAAGGCTCAGCTAAATTTATTGCTATTTGGTGGTGCTTACTGGCCTTCATCGCATCAGGATATGAGCACTCTATTGCTAACATGACCATCTTTGCTCTTTCATGGTTTGGTCAACATAAGGAAGCATTCACCCTAGCGGGAATTGGTCATAACTTATTCTGGGTAACGGTAGGTAATACAATTTCAGGTGTTGTATTTATGGGCTTAGGCTACTGGTTCGCCACACCGCGTAACCAACGCCCATATTTAGGCTCTACGCAGAAAACAGAACCGCAACAGCAAGCCGCTTAATTGACAACCTAAAATAAAAATCAGCCTGGAGCTAATAGAATGACAACGAATGAAACTGTGTTTTCACTGCCAACCTCAGAAGAAGAACCTGCTGCTATCGGTAAAGTAATACTTGTAGGTGCAGGTCCTGGTGATCCTGATTTGTTAACAGTAAAAGCATTACGTTGTATTCAACAGGCTGATGTCATTGTCTATGATCGCCTTGTATCTAACGACATTGTTGAACTATTCCCTCAACATTGTGCACGCATTTTTGTGGGCAAAGAAGCAGGAAATCACTGTGTACCGCAAGGTGACATAAACCAAATTCTAGTAGCACAAGCACTCAGCGGAAAATTAGTGGTTAGACTTAAAGGCGGTGACCCGTTTATTTTTGGTCGAGGTGGCGAAGAACTAGAAGCCTTATTGCCGTTTAATATTCCCTTTGAAGTGGTACCTGGTATTACAGCAGCATCCGGTTGCGCCGCTTATTCTGGTATTCCATTAACCCATCGCGATCATGCACAAAGTGTTCAATTTATTACCGGACATTTAAAAGAAGGTAAAGATCAAATTGACTGGTCATCACTGGCTCGCGCTAACCACACTTTAGTCTTTTATATGGGGTTAAACCAGAGCCATGTTATTCGCCATAAACTCAGTGCGTATGGCATGTCGCTGGCAACACCTATTGCTATTATTGAACGTGGTACCAGTTCACAACAACAAGTACATACTGGTGATTTAGCACACTTAGAGATATTAGCCAAAGAGGCTGAAAGCCCAGCGCTTATTGTGATAGGTAGTGTTACGACCCTCACTCATCGCTTAAATTGGTTTAAAGCAAGACAAGAGATAGAAACACAAAGCTATCCAAAAGTTTATCAATATCAAGTAAACCGTAAGGTAAGCTAACGCAATCAAATAAAAGGCACTAAAGTTTATTACTAGTGCCTTTTTTAATACGTTTGTGACGATCATTTTTACAAGCAAAATAACTCAATTTACAGCCAAGCCATAACTGCAGTAACAAATAGTCCAATAAGCCCCAGTAAACTCACCGCGAAAAAGATACTGCGTAATACTTTTAAATTAAAGTAATAACACAACATATGCCCTATTCGTCCGAATAAATAAACCACAGCGAAGCCATTAATCCAGTGAGCAATGGGCTGAGAAAATAATGCAAACAGAACGAATACAATAAAGATCCCAAGGCTTTCATTACTATTAGCTAATGCTCTATTAGCACGAAATAAAAAGTGTTCATGGTTAGCTTCAATAGTAAAACCAGGGATATGCTTTTGACTAAGAATAGCAATATCTAATACGATTAATTGCAATAGTAACAACAATCCCAAAGAGCCAATAACCCAAATTGTCATTTTATAGGGAAGCAAAAACTCCATTGAATTATCCTTTTCTATTCGTTCTCGGTTTGCCACACCTCATAATGGCGTTCAACATTTGAAGTGACTCTCCCCCATTCAGATGCTTTGACTCGCCTTTGGTGATGTTCGAACGCAGTATTACTAGAAAACTCTTCATAAACATCAAAATAACAAGGAGAATGTGAACGTTGATAAACATTAAACACTAGACAGCCGGGCTCTTGCTTTGTTAATTCGACGTGCTTCTCAAGTGCTTTGCTAACAAGATTAAGTTCTTCTTCAGGAACGACAATAAATCCTTTTAATATCACTTTTCCCATATTTTCAATTTCCTCAATAATCTGGAATGTACTGCTTAATATCTACTTTAAAAAGAGACTCAATCGGCTTATCAACAAAATAGGCCCATACATGATCAAAAACACGGTGCTGATTGGGAAATGGCGTTAGTGCTTTTGCTTCTTCTAGTGTGCACCATTGATAATCTGTATGTTCGTGATTAAGTGTTACGGCTTGATTTGGAGGGCACATCACCACAAAAACAGGAATAATTTGCAGCACATTAACGTTGGCTTCAAAAAACTGTTGCAGATATTGGGCGTTATAAAGATCTACCACTTCAATTTGGGTCTCCTCTTTAAACTCACGGACAATGGCTTGCCAACCCGTTTCATCACCTTCGATAGAACCGCCAACATGACACCAATATCCACCTTTAACACGCTTCATGAGTAGCATCTTCATCACGCCATCAATTTCTGATAACGCAACGCCCGCTACAATCGAAGAATCAATCGGGATCATCATCACTCCTTAATTTGTTGATCACTACCCTTTTCTAGTTATACACGAATAGTTATAAAAAAACGGCTGCACATTGAGCCGTTTGATCAGTATAGAAAATTAACGTGATGAACTAATAAGTAAAACTCAGAAGCTCACTTTATCTGCATCAAAGTAATAGCGTGCTGGCGCGATATTCATACCACCTGTAACCGGCAAACAAACACCTGTAATAAAACCTGCCAGATCACTTGCTAAGAAACTCACCGCATTAGCAATATCTTCAGGCTCCCCCATACGTTTAATTGGCTGCGTCGCTAAGAAATTATCAATAAACTCTTGGTTTAAATTATTTTTCACAGCATCTGTCGCAATCATTCCTGGTAGTACTGCATTACAACGAATACCAAAACTCGCGTATTGAATCGCGATTTGACGTGTCATATGGTTAATGGCATTTTTTGCCGTGCCGTAAGAGATGCTCGACATTTCAGCACTTAAAGAAGACAGTGATGAGATGTTTACAATGCTCCCACCACCATGTTTAACCATCGTTGGAATAACTGCTTTTGATGGAATAAATACGCTATTTATATTAGCAAGCATATTCTGTTCCCAATCAACCACTTCAGTATGGGCTAAGTCACGATCTTTACGTAAATCAACACCGCCAAAGTTGTTAACCAGCACATCAATCTTTCCTTCTTTTTCAAGAATAGAATCAATCAACGGCGCGTAAGAATCATTATCGAACGCATTAAAAAACATCCCCGTTGCTTTACCGTTATTTTTGGTAATTTCATTAGCCGTCGCTGTTGCCTCATCAATATTCCAATCAGCAACATAGACATTGGCGCCTTGAGAGGCCAATAACTTACTACATGCCTTACCAATTCCTTGTGCGCCTGCTAGTACTAACACTGTTTTATTTTTAAACATAAACCACCCGATATCGAACAACGTTTTTATCCATTATATCTGTCACTTACAGGGAATAAATATAGATATTCGTCCAAATAATTACTGTTAACCATATGCGTAAAAAATAGTAAATAAGATATCTTATTGCACAGCGCCTTGTTAATATAAATAAAAACCATTCTCAATTGGTGGCTCATGAATAACGAAGTAACAGTAATAAACAGCGAAACCATCACAACCAATATGCAACGAATCACTTTACAAGGAGAGTGCTTATCTGCATTTTCTAAGAATAGTGCAGGAAACTATATAAAATTACTTTTTGCTGAAAATGGCAGTACTGATATTAGTCTTGTGCCGAAAGGGCAACGACCAGTGATGCGTACCTATACGATTAGAAAATATATTCCAGAAGAAAATAGTATTGAAGTCGATTTTGTTCGTCATAATACAGATCAAGGCGATCACAGCTATGCCGCTAAATGGGCGAAGCAAGCATCATTAGGCGATAAAATTAGTCTATTAGGCCCGGGGGAAATTAAAGACCTCAATCATGATGCAGATTGGTTTTTTATGGTTGCCGATATGACCGCGCTACCATCATTAACGACAAAAATACAAAGGCTGCCAATAGATGCGAAGGGATACGCCGTTATTCAAGTTATTGATAAAGAGGATATACAGGAATTATCTAAGCCTGAAGATATTAAAGTGATCTGGATAACAGCCTCTGAATCGCTAGCAGATACTGCCACATCATTACCTTGGAAAGATGGCAAGGTTTCTGTTTGGTCAGCCTGTGAATTCGATACCATGCGTGAACTACGACAATATTTTCGCAATGAAAAAAACGTTGAAAGAGAGTTCATTTACATTAGCAGTTATTGGAAAAGCGGTGTGTCAGAAGATGGTCACAAAGACATTAAACGCCGAGATGCTATGAACATATGAAAAATATTTAACACTTATATAAGCAGCAAATGTACCGACGTTTTTAAAGTTATGAACTAGACTAATAAACGAAATCTACTGATAACAGAGGCATTTATGGCTACTCAAAAAACTAAAAGTTCAACGCATGAAAAAATGGAACACCGTTACGATGATGATGTAGAGCATAAACATAATAAAGATCATGAAGAATATCGCGGCCATGAACCCTCTCATGGACATCATATTCACGGTGGAACAGGAGCTGCACATAAAGGTACACATCACCACCATTATACCACTCACCACCACCATCATTATTATGGTCCTGTCACCATTATTAATAGTAACGATGAAGATTAGCTTGCCATTAAGACAAGAAATCAACATGCAGATTATATAATTTCAACAAGAAAGAGTGATAAATCTGCATGTTGAACATTAATGAGCATTATCTTTTATACACAGGTTAGGATCTAACGCTTGCTTATCAAAAGTAGGAAAATGAGGAGCTTGTAGATACCCCAAAGCAGCAAGTAATAAAAGTACGAAGGGAATTGATAAGTGCATAGCTAATACTAACCCAGCCAAAAATCCTGTTTTTACTTTCGTTGGTCGATAGACTTTTACGGCTTTAGGTGGAAAGCGCCCTTCACGAATTCCAGCGATAGCTCGCGGTATCAATATCCAACTCATCGTAAAAGCAAATAGTGGCACACCAACCATCACTAAATACCAAAAATAATCAGCGAGATTAAACCCAACCATTCAAAGCAATGTGGACGAGATAAACATCGTTAATAATAGGTATCAGCCAGATTGTATGAAGAAAGTAAATGACGCTCCCAACGAATACTCCAGCCAAGATCCGAACCGCTTTTTCTTTCTTTGAGTATTCTTGAGCATATTCCACTGCGCTGATCCCTCATCCTTAATCGTTTAATTTTCACTCAATATAACTAAGAGAGGGTGTATTAACAAATACTCGAGATATAAAAAAGGCCTGATTAATCAGGCCTTTTTCAAAAATAGGACTTACTAGTGATTTTCTGCGTTAAGCAAATCACCTTTGGCTGCTTTTAAATATTGCACCATTGACCAGTACGTTAATACCATTGCAACATACAAAGATACATAACCTAACCATACAACGTATTCATGCGGATGCCATAACAACAATAATAGAGCAAACATCTGAGAGGCAGTCTTCACTTTCCCTACCCAAGAAACGGCAACACTTGCACGTTTACCAATTTCTGCCATCCATTCGCGTAATGCTGAAATAATAATCTCACGACCAATCATAGTGACAGCAGGGATCGTAACCCATACTGAATGATAATGCTCAACCACGAGTACTAAGGCCGTTGCTACCATGAGTTTATCAGCAACAGGATCAATAAAAGCACCAAACCGAGTTGTTTGATTTAATTTACGAGCAAGGTAGCCATCGAACCAATCGGTGACACCCGCAACCCAAAAAATTAACGCTGTTGCAAAAGCAGACCACTCGTACGGCACATAAAAGGCAATAACAAAAAATGGGATAAGCATGAGCCGAACGAAACTTAAGATGTTAGGTATTGATAAACGCATAATATTATTCTTATGTTCAAAATCAGAGTTCAATCTACTTCCCTAGCCTACTCCAAAGTCTGCTTAGGTGCGAATTTATCAGTAAATTAAACCAAAAAAGTGCAGCGAACTAATTATGTTGCAATGCATCGACTATTTTTTCTGCTAAAGCAGGACTAATACCAGGTACTTTAGCAATTTCTTCTTTACTTGCTTTCTTCAGTTCTTGCATACCACCCATATATTTGAGCAACGCTTGACGTCGTTTAGGCCCAATACCTTCTACATCTTCAAGGCTACTACGCTTACGAACTTTTGCACGTTGGGCGCGGTGACCACTAATAGCATGGTTATGGCTTTCATCACGAATATGCTGGATCAAATGCAACGCTGGTGAATCACTTGGCATAGAAAACTCTTCGCCTGTAACAAAGATGAGCGTTTCTAAACCAGGCTTACGTGTCGTACCTTTTGCCACACCGACAAACAAAGGTCGTTTTGGCCAATCAGCAATATACGGCTTCACTACATCATACGCTGTTGATAACTGACCTCTACCGCCATCTATGAAAATTATGTCTGGAATTTTATCTAATTCCATATTTTTGCTGTAACGACGCTCCAAAACTTGTGCCATTGCTGCGTAATCATCACCACCCGTAATACCCGTTATATTATAACGACGATACTCTTGCTTTAATGGCCCTTCCTGATTGAATACAACACATGAGGCAACCGTTTTTTCACCCATAGTATGGCTAATATCAAAACATTCCATACGTGAAATCGGCTTTAAGTTTAAAGCTTGTTGCAGAGCAAAGAAACGCTCTTGTATCGTTAAACGGTGATTAATTTTGCTTGTCAGTGCGGTTTCTGCATTCGTCTTTGCCAATTTTAAATACTGAGCACGAGTTCCTCGTGGATTGTATTTAAAAATGATAGTACGCCCAGCCATTTCCGTTAACGCTTTAGCAATAGTTTCACCTTCTTCTCCCAGCGTTTCACTTAATAAAATGACACTCGGGATAACTCGACCTTCAACTTGGTTGAAATAGTATTGAGTAACAAACCCTGAGAGAACTTCTGTTAACGTTGCATCAATTGGCACTTTAGGAAAATAACTGCGACTACCTAAGATCTTACCTTGACGAATATATAAACCATGGATACATGCAAGCCCATTACTGTGCGCAATACCAATGACATCAATATCATCTTCATTGTCTTGGCTTACAAACTGCTGCTCTTGAATACGCCTTAGTGCTTGGATTTGATCGCGATATCGTGCCGCTTGCTCAAACTCTAACGCTTGGCTTGCTTGCTCCATTTTCTCAACCATAATGCTAATCACTTGGCGATCTTTACCCTGTAAAAATAATCGTACCAATTGCACTTGCTGTTGATAGTCATCATCGCTGATCAACCCTTCGACACATGGCCCAGAGCAACGCCCAATTTGATACATCAAACATGGACGACTTCGATTAGCATATACTGAGTCTTCACACTGACGAACCGGAAAGATTTTTTGCATAAGATGCAAGCTTTCGCGTACTGCACCTGCATCAGGATATGGGCCAAAGTATTCACCTTTGCGACGCTTAACACCGCGGTGAATCGACAAGCGTGGATGCTTGCTTGCACTTAGAAGAATATAAGGATAAGACTTATCATCACGCAGTAATACATTATATTTAGGTAAATACTGCTTGATATAGTTATGTTCAAGGATAAGTGCTTCAGTTTCAGTATGGGTTACCGTCACATCCACATTGCAGATATTTTTAACTAAAGCACGTGTTTTTTCACCCGCAACATTAGTTCGAAAATAACTAGAGAGACGTTTTTTTAAATCTTTTGCTTTACCGACATAAATAACCACACCAGTAGCGTCATACATACGATAGACGCCTGGCTGGTGTGTTACTGTTTTCAGAAAAGCTTGAGAATCAAAACTTTTTTCGTTTGGAACATCTGACACTATAACGTCTCTGTATCAAGCATTCCATGTCGAATGGCAAGATGCGTTAATTCAACATCACCACTAATATCCAGTTTGTTAAACAAACGATAGCGATAGCTATTAACGGTTTTCGGACTCAAATTTAATTGCTCCGAAATATCTGTTACCTTTTGTCCTTTCGTTATCATCATCATTATCTGAAGTTCGCGCTCAGAAAGCTCTTTAAAAGGATTCTCAGAATTTGAAGCAAATTGGCTTAACGCCATCTGCTGCGCAATTTCAGGTGAAATGTAACGCTGGCCACTATTTACCATTCTTATCGCATTAACCATTTCATCAGGTCCCGCTCCCTTCGTTAAGTAGCCCGCAGCACCGGCTTGCATGACTTTTGTTGGAAATGGGTTTTCGGTATGAATTGTTAAAACAATAATTTTTACATCGGGATTGAATCGTAAAATCTTACGGGTTGCTTCAAGTCCACCAATACCAGGCATATTCATATCCATAAGAATAATGTCGGCATGATTGCTACGGCACCATTTTACGGCTTCCTCACCACTGATGGCTTCTCCTACCACTTTAATACCACGGACATCTTCAAGAAGACGTCTAATCCCTGTGCGAACCAGTTCGTGATCATCTACAAGGAATACATTAATCAAGCTGTATCTCCAATGATTTGGCTCTGCACCCAGCCAGAATGGCAGGATAGCTACTACATAATTCTACCTTAACTTAACACTTCGCCAATTGCTGATTCTGTGTATCAGAGCAAAGTTTAGTATTAAGTTAAAGCTTGACAATAAGTTGTTTTATTACACGCTTCAAAATAAAGTGTGCACATTGATTATTTCCTATTTGGAAAAAAAAATAAAGCGGAAAATATAATATTTCCAATTAGTTATAATTATCAATCAAATAACAGTTTGTTACATCATTTATGATTTATAAAATTTAGAACTAATGCTAATTTCGAAATGACTTTTGCTCTCTCCACTCCATTGAGTGTAATTGATTATGTGATTTTTTTTAACTCGAATAGAAAAATAAGCGCAAAAAAACACCAATAACAAATGTACATCAACCTCTTAAATCTCTATGACTCCAGTTTTTACATCAAGATCCATAACCTATACAAACAACGAACACATTGTAAAAATCGCGTTTTATCTACTCTATAACGTATTGAAACATTGAATAAAATAACAGCAAATACTGACTAAATTTTAGTTTTGAATATTTATTTAAATAAAGTCGTTCATTCTTTAGACGTCTAGATGTAAAGCATTCCCATCGCTTACTTAATAGAGTATTATGTGCGCCGCTTTTGGTTCTACTCTTTTTTCGATATCTCGAACTCAGAAATTAGGCCGACACCGCTCTTGTTTTATAATGGATTATTCGCGTTGAGTGACAACATTTAGCATAACTTGCTATTGATTATCACCAACTTTGGCATGGCTGCTGAACCGGTGACATTTACTTAACCATAAAGCATACGCGAATCCAGTTTTTATATGTGTTGTTCAATATACGTTGAATAATTATCAAGAGTTTACAAGGTTTAGTTATGAGTCTTTCAGCCAAAACGGTTGTTCTGATTGCTATCGGTGCTGCACTTTACGGCATTGGGGGGTTACCTATGTTTGGTATTCCTGTTTTTGCAAACACAACTTTAAAGCCAGCCATGGCTGTACTGGCACTATTCGCTGTTCTATTTGGCCCATTAGTTGGCTTTCTTGTTGGTTTTATCGGCCACTGGGTAACAGATCTATTTGCCGGATGGGGAGTTTGGTTCACTTGGGTTTTAGGCTCTGGAATCGTTGGTATGATCATTGGCTTATATCCTAAACTCACCCGCGAACGCTTGGAAAAAGGCCTTTTTTCTAAACTTGATTTCACTCTATTTGTAGTGCTCGCATTCTTAGGTAATGTGATTGGTTATGGCTGCTCTGCCTTTTTAGACTCTATTCTCTATGCCGAACCTTTTGCCAAAGTCTTAGCGCAACTTGTCATTATTGCGGCAGGTAACACAACGTTAATTGCCGTTGTGGGACACTTTATTTTGACATCTGTTGCTAAACGTAAACAGCAAAGTTACAACCTCAAAGAGGCATATTAAGCATGGCTATTCAATTTACTGATTTTTCATTTAAATATTGGGCACTTGAAAAGCCAACATTAAAAAATATCAATCTCACCATTAACGCTGGTGAGAAAGTCGTGATTGTTGGCCCTAGTGGTAGTGGTAAATCAACATTGGGACAATGTCTTAATGGTCTCATTCCACATGCAATTAAAGGTGATTGCTCAGGAACACTCACCATTAATCAGCAAGATACTCAAAAAATGGGCCTTGACCACTGTACAAGTATGGTTGGTACAGTATTACAAGATACTGATGGTCAGTTTGTTGGATTAAGTGTCGGAGAAGACATCGCTTTTGCGCTTGAAAATCAAATGATCCCACAAAAAAAGATGCACGATATTGTTCAAGCAACGGCTGACATGATTGATTTGAACGCAATCATTGATCACTCACCATTTGATTTAAGTGGTGGTCAAAAACAACGAGTGTCACTTGCTGGCGTTATGGTTGATGATGTTGATATCCTCTTATTTGATGAACCTTTAGCAAGTCTTGACCCTAAAACAGGCAAAGCAGCAATAGAAATCATTGATAACCTGCATAAAGATACAGGCAAAACAGTGATTATCATTGAACACCGTTTAGAAGATGTGCTCCACCGTCCTGTTGATCGCATCATAATGATGAATCGTGGTGAAATTGTCGCAGATATGACGCCTGACGAATTATTAGCAAGTACGGTGCTTGAGCAGCACGGTATTCGTGAACCTTTGTATATTTCTGCTATTAAAGCGGCGGGGTGTACACTTTCAAAAGACGATCACCCCGCTTATTTCTCTACCCTTTCGCTAGATAAATTTAAGCCACAACTAGAGCAATGGTTTCATCAGGTGGCGCCAGTACAAAAGCCTGAGCTTAGCGAAGTATTATTGAGCGTGAAAAACTTGTCTTACTCCTATGATGGCGTAAAAAACACCCTTAATAATGTTAGCTTTAATGTCCATAAAGGTGAATTTGTCTCTATTATGGGAAAAAATGGTTCGGGCAAGTCAACCATCACCCGTTTAATCATGGGAGTATTGGAGCAAGATAGCGGTACTATTTCGTTAAACGGTAATGATCTCGCCAGTTGTTCTATCTTTGAACGCAGCCATAAAATTGGCGTGGTATTACAAAACCCCAATCATATGATTTCACACCACATGATTTTCGATGAAGTCGCATCTGGGCTTCGTAACCGTGGTGTTGACGAAAATACAGTAAAAGACAAAGTTAATCACATGCTTGAGCTCTGTGGCTTAGGTCGTTACCGTGAATGGCCGATTGATGCACTGAGTTTTGGCCAAAAGAAACGTGTAACTATTGCGACTATGCTTGTGTTAGAGCCTGAACTGTTGATCCTTGACGAGCCAACAGCAGGACAAGACTACCACCACTACACCGCAATGATGGCATTCATTAAAGAGCTTAATGAAAAGCTTGGTATTACCATCATTATTATCTCGCATGATATGCATTTAGTACTGGAATACACACAGCGCGCCATTGTTATTGCTGACAGCCAATTGCTAGCAGATGACAGTGTCTACCGTATATTTAGCCAGCCAACCCTACTTGATAAAGCTAACTTAACAGTGACAAGCCTTTACACTTTAGCTGAGGCTATGGGCATTACACGTATCGACAACTTCATCCGTTGTTTTATTGAGCACGAAGCAAAAACGAAATAATCATGAAAACCAATAAATTCAAATTTGGTATTAGTTATATTAATACCCATTCATGGCTACACTCGCTAAACGGTATTACTAAACTCATTCTCTTTATGGCTTGGGTTACCATGGTATTATTGACGTTCGATCTACGTGTTATTTGTGGATTGATTATTTTAGGTCTGTTCTTACTTAAAGAAACCAAAATACCTTTTAAGGTTTATAAACCGTTACTTATGGGTACAGCTGTCGTTTTACTGATGAACGCATTATTTATGTTCTTGATTGCGCCGCAGCAAGGCACCGATTATATGCACAGTAAAACCGTTCTGATCCATCTCTTTGGTCATTACGATATTACGCTTGAAACATTGTTTTACTTGTTAACAGTGACACTAAAATATTTCAGCATGTTCCCGATCGCATTGGTGTTTGTGTTCACCACTCATCCAACAGAATTTTCCGCTAGTTTAAATAAACTAGGTGTACCTTATCGTGTTGCTTATGCTGTGAGCTTAACTTTACGTTATCTACCAGAAGTGATGAAAGACTTCACCAACATTATGCATGCTCAACAAGCACGTGGTGTGGATATATCAAAAAATGCACCCGTGATGATACGTATCCGTAATGTAGCAAAGATTCTTGGCCCATTAATTTTTTCAAGCCTAGATCGTGCAGATGTCATTTCCAATGCAATGACTTTACGGGGTTTTGGTCGCAATAAAAAGCGTACTTGGTACAGTTTAAAACCAATGACTAAAAATGATTTCATTGCTTTAGTCATTATTGTAGCAATACTTGGTTTTGGTATTTTCCACCGCGTTGAATCCACCAGCTTATTTTGGTATCCGTTCCACTAATTACTTTAGTGTTGCATTATCAATTACCAGCAAAAAAAAGCCGATCATGAGATCGGCTTTTTAATATCTATACAAACTATAGTTTTTAACCTTGTGATTCTCGCGCTAATCGACGTGCTTTTTGACCTCGAATCACCAAGATAATACCAGCAATAATAAATGGAATACTTAACAGTTGACCTGTATTAAGCACCAAATCTGTAGAATAATCAGCCTGATGGACTTTAATAAATTCTAATAAGAAACGTACTGTCATCACTAATACTAAGAACCAGCCTAGTAGTAGCCCCTTATACTTTCCAATATCTGTTTTACGGTAAAGCGCAAACAATAAAACAAAGATGGCTAAATAAGAAAACCCTTCGTACAACATGACAGGGTGACGCGGGATCATATCAACACGCTCAAAAATAACTGCCCATGGAAGATTACTCGGTGTACCTAGAATCTCTGAATTAAAGAAATTACCCGTACGAACAAAGAAGCCGAACAATGCTGTTGCGATGGCTAAACGATCAAGTAACCACATGAAGTTAATTTTGTAGCGCTTAGTATAGAAGTAGACGGCTAGAATAACACCTAAACCACCACCGTGACTCGCTAACCCACCGTTCCATACCGCAATAATCTGGCCAGGGTTCGCCCAGTAATAGTCTGGATCGTAGAACACTACATGAAATAAACGCGCGCCAACAATAATACCAACGACGGCGTACATTAATAATGAATCTAAACTTTCTACCGGCTTATCTTCACGTTCATACACTGACTTCATAACTTGGAAACCAGCAGTAATTGCTAACGCAAATAACACACCATACCAATGAATCTTCAAGCCGAAGATTGACACCATAACGGGGTTTACATCCCAAACAAAATGTTCCAACGAGATTACCTTCTCAGTAATATAGTGTCCAAACAAGATGGACGACTTACAATAAGCACAGGTTATCAAGAAAAATCACTATGGTGAATAAACGTTAGCTTAATTTAAGTAAATTTAATCCTATCCGTCAGTTCATAACTATCTTTATGTCTGTTTAAAGCGAGATAGATAAACAAATTCGGCCTTTTTCTTACTCTTATAAAATGCATTGTCTGTCCGTGTCATTAATATTTCAACGTCATCATCATCGTGAGAAATAGCCGCACCAATAAAAAATGGTTATGCCGTTAACTCGTTAATTAAATTAATAATTATTGCGGCCACTCTTTTTCTAAATATAAACAACACATGAATATATCTGCTATAACTTATTAAGCGGCTCTTTTTATTACCATAAAAACAAGGACTGGTTATGATGAAGATTTTCGTTATCAGCTTATTTTTCTCATCCGCCTTACATGCTGCACCTTCATTACATCACCTCGATTACTCAATTGATTTCCATAATAAATACGGCACTGATGGCCTACTTATTTCAAGCCCGAACATTCAATTTATTTACAAAGAAATCGATAGACATTGCTATAAAATTGTCAGAGATCGTAGTGCTAGAATTTATTGTTCACAAGCTAATAATAAAAAGTGCTTATTGAAGTAGAGCTGCCTAAAATGCTTTAACTAAAAAACGTTTAAATCTTTAATCTAATAAACTACTGCTGTATACCGCAATGTTGATGCTTACTATCACATGCGTAAGATGATGCCTCAATTTGTACTGTCACATGTTCAATTTCAAAGTGATCATGAACATAATGTTTAATTTCATCAGGTAAACCTTGCCCCTCAACATACTCATCAACAACAAGGTGAACTGTCATGGCATTTTCAGTAGTACTCATCGGCCAAACATGTAAATCATGGAAAGTATTAACATGCGGCAACTCTGCTAAATAGGTTTTTAATGCTGATATATCAACGTTGTTCGGCACCGCATCTAATGAATAATTGATTGAGTCTTTTAGTAAGCTCCACGTACCGATTAAAATTATCACGACAATCGCTAAGCTCATCGCAGGATCTAACCAATCCCACCCAGTAATATTTATAATCAAAGCGGTAATAATCACACCAAGAGAGACTGCGGCATCACCCGCCATATGAAGGAAAGCCCCTTTCATATTTAAATCATGCTTTTGTCCTTTGGCAAATAACATCGCTGTCGCAGCATTGATGATCACACCAATAAAAGCCACCACCATCACCGTGGTACCAGCCACTGGACGGGGGTCAGAAAATCGTAGAACCGCTTCCCATGCAATTGCTCCAAGCGCAAACAATAATAATAACGCACTTGTTAATGAAGCTAATATTGTCACTTTACGGAACCCATAGGTTCGCTGCTCAGTTGCCGCTTTTTTTGCTAATGCAAAAGCTCCCCATGCCAAGACCAAAGTAACAACATCGCTAAGGTTATGCCCTGCATCGGCTAGTAATGCTAAAGAATCAGTAATAAAACCATAAGTCGCTTCTACAATGACATAAAGAAGGTTTAGTACAATCCCTATTGCAAAGGCGGAGTTGTAATTTGAAACATGGTGTTCATGTGAATGCGCCATTGGCCGTTTTCCTTAAATTTAATTTCTATTAATTTTACTCTTTCTAATAAAAATCACATGCAACCTGATATTACAGATGTAAAAAAAGCAGCCAACGCTGCTTTTTATCACTTTCGATTTATTGTGTTATATCTATAAAAACAACACGATTATTCGGCTTCAACCGTCGCAGATTCATCACCACGAAGGTTGATCTGTAATGCTTGTAAAAAGTTACGTAGCACCTGATCTTTACACTCACGGTAGTGTTTATGATCAAGCTTACGGAAAAACGCACTTAATTCATGCTTACTTAAACGGAAATCCACCAGCTTAAACAAATCTAATACATCATCTGCTTTTAGATTTAAGGCAATTTGCAGCTTACGGAAAATAATATTATTCGTTAGCTTTTGCTCTGGTACTGGTTGTGGACCTTCTTTCTTGCCACGCTTTTGATTGATAAAGCCGTTAAGAAACGTTGCAAATTCTTCATCTGAACAGCTTTTGTAATCGTCATTGTCTTCTGGCTTTAACCAGTTACATACTTGCTCACGAGTTACAGTTGCATCTGCTTGTGCAAAGATTTCAATTAGTTGGCTATCATTTAAATCAAAGATGTAGCGTACACGGCGTAAAATATCGTTATTAGTCACAGTTTTTCCAGTTTAGTAGGCTGCCCCTTCATGGGGATCACAGCTAAGTTTTGGCAGATACTAGCAGATGTTGCAGGGTTATTCACTTGCATTGATCAAAGATGACACATCTACCGTTGCTATCATTGCTTTAGTTAATGGGTTCTTCTCACTGGTAATTAAGAGTTTATTATCCTTATACCAATGCACAGCTTCCCACTGTGAATAAATTCTTAAACGCTTATATTTAGACGTTGACCAATCCAATTGATTGTTTTTCACTTTGACTAACCAAATAAAGGAATAACCTAAAAAGATGTCTTTACGATAGCCTAATAACGCTAGTGTTGAGGTCTTGGCGTTATAATCAGCACTCGTAATGAGTCCTTCTGTTAAATAATCCCCAACCGGTGAGACCGTCTGGCTAGATTGAGTCGTACTGAGTCGGTATAGCTTGGTATGCTCATTTTGCCAGTTTTTGCTAAATAGCCATAATTGATCACCCACAACTGTTATCGCTTCACTATCGAAATTATGTTGATACGTTTTACCCGGTTTAAAATCTTTAAAACGGTATCGAATAGTTGAAACAGGCGTGACTGACGAGCCTTTTTCAAGCGAGGTGAGTGGTACTTTATAAATCACACCTCCATCACGCCGTGTTGAGTTATTTCCTGTATCACCAATGTATAAATAGCGTTTACTCTGCGCTAAATCTTCCCAATCATAATTTTTACTGCGTTGAACCGTCACCGTTTTTGTGACTGTTTGAAAATTAGAAGACAGTTGATAAATCTGATTTCGGCTGCCGCTGTCATTATGTGACCATACATGCCCATTAATAATCGCCAAACCTGATGATTCATTTAAAACTTCAGGCAAATTTGCCAGCACATCAACGTCTAAAGGCTTACGTACTGAATACGTAGACGCTGAACTACAACCTGATAAACCGAGTAACACTACCATCAGATAGATGTTTTTTTTAAATATATCCGCCACTGACACTAACCTATTAAATTTAAAATGCGTGATGACTTAGCATGTTTTTATTACCATTAGCTTGTTATTGGAAACCACAAATATTGCCTCAAACTCGGCACAAATAGCACTTACCAACCATACTTAGAGAATTAGTTTTTAGTGTACGCTGACATTTAGCACTTAATATATTGATATGCGAGATATTATGCTGATACGACTATTAATGCTCAGTTTTCTTCTGGTGGTCTCTATTCCTACCTACAGTAGCAGTGATAAAAAGCCACCAGCACTCGTATTGCCTGAGATTTTACAACCAGAACAAACAAATAATAATAACACGCCCATACCTTTTACTCGTACAGGCCCCACAATTCAAGTCGCGATCTTACTCGATGCTAGTGGTTCTATGGGAGGATTAATTAATCAGGCAAGAGAGCAGATCTGGTCAATCATTAATGCCATCGCAACAGCCAATAAACATGATCGCCCTGTTACTTTACAAGTTGCATTGTTTGAATATGGTGTTGAACATCAATCAAAATATGATGGTTATTTACGTTTACTCTCACCACTCACCTCAGATCTTGACCAATTTTCAGAAGCACTATTTGCAATAAAGATTGGAGGGAGTAAAGAATATGCGCCACAAGTAATTCAAGAGGCAACAAACCGTTTACAGTGGAGCCCCCATCAAGACGATCTTCGTTTAATCATCATTGCAGGTAATGAAGAGTTTCAACAAGGTGATATTCCGATTAGCCATGCTATTCCTCTAGCAGTCAGTAAAGATATCATCATCAACACCTTATATTGTGGCCCCCATTTAAAAGGTCGTAAATTACAGTGGGCAACACCTGCACTGCTGAGTCATGGCAAATATTTGAATATCGACCATAAGAAGAAAGCCCCCCATATTGAGACCCCTTACGACGATGATATCATCCAACTGGGCCGTAAAATTAATGACACTTACATCGGTTATGGTACAAAAGGGGCAAGTAAGAAAAGCCAGCAAATCGCTCAAGATATGAATGCATCAAGCCTTTCTAAATCTAGTAGCACAGAGCGCAGTATTGCCAAAGCAGGAAAGCAGTATAAAACACAAGATTGGGATTTGATTTCGCTTGCCCAACAAAATTTAGAACAAGGTGTAGCGTTCGCGAAAAAAGATCAACAGCACTATCATGGATTAAATGAGCAACAAATCACCGAAAAGCTTAAACAACAAATCGCACAAAGAGTACAGCTGCAACAACAGATATCAACGTTAGAGCAAAAACGAAAACACTTCATAAAACAATCGAAAAATGAGAACACAAAGGCTAAGGATGATTTGGGAAATGCGATTATTTTAACCATACAGGATCAAGCTAAATCAAAAGGCTTTAGTTTCCTATGAACGTTCGACTAAAAAGGCTGTTATTACCTTTATGGGTATATCTGGCTTTACTCTTTACTTCCAGCACTACTTTAGGCTTAGCACTGTCCCCGCTCACAGGCCCAACTTACACTGGCGATCTTAGCGTCCTTGAAAAAAAAAGGGTGCTAAGAGTATTAGTTTCGGCTGACTTAGGTTTTTACTATATTGAAGATGGTCTTCCAAAAGGCATTATCGCTGAATTACTTCACCACTTTGAGTTAGATATTCATAAAACTTATCCAAAACTCAATATTCAAGTGATCCCTGTACATCGAGATCAACTCATCAAGTTCTTAATTACTGGATATGGTGATCTTGCCGTCGCTAATTTAACCATTACTGAACAGCGCAAAAAGCAAGTCGCCTTTAGTGAGCCTGTACTTACCAATATTTCAGAAGTTATTATTAATAATATTGATTCACCTGAAATTACAAAAATAGAGCAACTCAGCGATCAAGATATCTGGGTAAGAAAAAGTTCGAGCTACTATCAAAGCCTACTTGAAGTCAATAATCGTCTATTACTCCAACGCCTAGCGCCAATGAAGATCCATTTTTTAGAAGAAACACTACAAGATTATGAGTTGTTGGAAATGGTTAATCTCGGGTTGATGAATATGACCGTTTTAGATGATCATAAGATGAAAATATGGAACAAGATATTACCAAAATTACGCATGAATTCTGCTTTCGTTTTAAGGAAAAACGGTGAAATAGCCTGGGCAATGAGAAAAGATAGCCCTAAATTAATGAAATTAGTTAATAGGTATATTGAACAAATAAAATCAGGGTCATTATTAGGAAATGTTATTTATAACAAGTATTTAAATAATCAAGGCTGGATAACAAACCTATTGAACCATAGTAATATGGATAAAATGGAAAAACTTTCTGATCTGTTTTTTAAATATTCTACGGAATATGATTTTGATTATTTAATGATGATGGCTCAGGGTTTCCAAGAATCAGGGCTTAATCAGCATAAAGTCTCCAATAAAGGTGCCGTTGGCATCATGCAAGTACTACCAAGTACAGCAAGAGATCGATATATAAATATTCCTAACATTTATATAGCAAGTAATAATGTTCATGCGGGTATAAAGTATATGCGCTATATCCAAAATAATTACTTAGATGATAGCAGTCTAACCTATGATAATAGAATGTATATGACACTCGCCTCTTATAATGCAGGACCTGGCAATATTAGAAAAATGCGACGTTATGCAAAGGAAAAAGGCTATAACCCTGATATATGGTTTAATAATGTTGAAATTATTACCAGGAGATATATAGGCAAACAACCTGTTGTCTACGTTACAAATATAAATCGTTATTACATTGTCTATAAACAATTAATGCGTTTAAAAAAATACCGCCAGAAAGGTGTCCGACCTTTTGTTCCACCTTACCGGTTTAATGTCCCTACCATTCTTGAGTAAGTATACTTACTTACGTTGAGCCGCCTTTCGTTTAGACGATCAACGTAAGTTAGCCATACATGCATTACTTAGCCTTTAAGCTTTTATTCAATCTTGTTTCATTACGCTGATCGTGTCGATGGAAGTACCATAGCTTACGATTTTTAGAGGATTTTTTCATCGTTTCTATTCCACTAAATTATCACGAATATAATATTTCATTTTGTAAGACAAATGAACATTAAGTGCAGCATTGAATCATATTTAAAAAATTCTGAAATTTATTTATCTAAAATATTATTTTCCATATTTATTAAACATAATAAAAAATAACATTTGATATACACAGAGACTACAATTGCCTATTTAATCATCGTGTTTTTACCGATTGGACTACTGCGATATTCCAAAACCACTAAAAAGTATTTTTCAATCATATTACAGGTGAGATTCAGTTCACAGTTATGCTCATTTGGCATGTTGATGATACAGTTATATGAGCGTATAACGACAACCCAGTAATGACAGGGCTCTTTCGAACTGCAATCGTTTGCCGCAATCGTCATTGATCTAAGCACGTAATAGTGACAGAAAATTACGCGACCAAAAAGTGAGACTTAAGTCACTTTTAGAGAGAAAGAAATATTTAAACATAAGTATATATCTTGATAAGAATCACACTGAGAGCAACCAAACATGGTCTATCTACATTTCGTTTTAGGGTTAATCGTTATCGCAGCCCTAGCACTTGTTGCAAGTAATAACCGTAAAAACATCAAGTACAGATATATTATTCAGCTACTGCTTATTGAAATGGGATTAGCCTACTTCTTGCTTAACTCCTCAATGGGTACAGGGATCGTTAAAGAGTTTGCTGATGGATTTAATGGATTACTCAATTTTGCCGCAGAAGGGACAAATTTCGTCTTTGGTAACCTATCTAACAATGATGGCTTTAACTTTTTCTTAAGTGTTCTAATGCCAATCGTATTCATTTCAGCACTGATTGGTATTCTTCAGCACATCAAAGTTTTGCCATATGTCATAAAAGGCCTTGGATATTTATTATCAAAAGTTAATGGCATGGGTAAACTTGAATCCTTTAACGCTATTAGTGCCTTAATGGTCGGTCAATCTGAAAACTTCATCACCTATAAAGATATTCTCGGTAGAATGTCTGAGCGTCGCATGTACACGTTAGCGGCAACAGCCATGTCAACCGTATCGATGTCTATTGTCGGTTCTTACATGAAGCTAATCGATCCTAAATACGTCGTGGCTGCCTTGTTTCTAAACATGTTTAGTACCTTCATTATTCTCTCTATCATTAACCCATATGACCACGAAGCAGAGATGAATATTGATGAGATGATGGCGGCTGAAAGTGGTGAGAAACTGACGTTCTTTGAAATGTTAGGAGAATATATTCTTACTGGTTTTAAAGTCGCGGTTATTGTAGCGGCAATGCTGATTGGTTTTATCGCGCTAATTTCAATGATTAATGCCGGCTTTGATGCTGCATTCGGTATTAGCTTCCAAGATGTTATTGGCTACGCTTTCTATCCATTTGCATGGATCATGGGTATCCCTGCTCATGAAGCCCTACAAGCAGGTAGTATTATGGCAACCAAGCTTGTTGCTAACGAATTTGTAGCAATGCTGTCACTACAAAAACAAGTAAGTGAATTAACACCGCACACCGTAGGTATTGTTTCTATCTTCCTTGTGTCATTCGCTAACTTTAGCTCTATCGGTATTATTGCTGGTGCTGTAAAAGGGGTGAACGAAGAAAAAGGTAATATGGTGGCACGTTTTGGTTTACGTTTGCTTTACGGTTCAACGCTCGTTAGTTTTCTATCAGCGTTAATTGCAGGCATCATGATTTAATCGTTGTCATTGCCATTCCTCCCTTAAAATGCCGGTCTTTTCTAATATGAAGGCTGGCATTTTTATTACATCGTAAATTCCCCCTCCCCTTATTTATCTGTAAATTGAGAATTTAACTTTCATTTTCAGTTATTTGATTTGTATGATGAATGTATAGAATTGTGCCACTCATCACATAAAATTCGAATTCACGAACAATGTCCTGAGCCTATTAACTTAATAAATATAATTTTGAGGCTTATATGTCGGATAAAACCGTCTCTGGTGCTGAACTGGTTGTTGAAACTTTAAATGCACATAACATTCCACACATTTTTGGTATTCCAGGTGCAAAGGTGGATGCTGTTTTCGATGCTGTTTGTGATAACGGACCAGAAATCATTATTTGTCATCATGAACAAAATGCAGCGTTTATGGCAGCAGCAACAGGGCGTTTAACGGGTAAAGCAGGCATTTGTTTAGCGACCTCTGGCCCGGGCGCATCAAACCTTGTCACAGGCGTTGCAACAGCGAACAGTGAAGGTGATCCTGTGGTTGCTCTTGCAGGTGCTGTACCGCTTTCGATGTATTCTCACAATACTCACCAATCCATGGATACCCGTTCACTGTTTACTCCTATCACCAAGTTTTCAGCAGAAGTGATGGATAGCGGCTCGGTATCTGATGTTGTACATAAAGCTTTTCGTATTGCAGAGCAACCTACCCAAGGTGCTAGCTTTGTTAGTCTACCGCAAGATATTCTAACTAATCGTATTCCTTACCAACCAGTACAACAGCCTAATCCAATTTTGTTCGGTGGTGCGCACCCACAAGCTATTCGTCAGGCTGCTGATCGCATTAATGCTGCAAAAAATCCGGTGTTATTACTGGGTATGGATGCAAGCCAGCCTTTTGTTACTGATGCCATTCGCCAACTACTCAAACAAACACCAATTGCCGTTGTGAATACGTTTGCCGCAGCTGGGGTTATTTCTCATGATTTATACAACTGCTTTTTAGGTCGAGTGGGCTTATTTAAAAACCAACCCGGTGATATTGCGTTAAACAGCGCAGACTTAATCATCACCATTGGTTATAGCCCCATTGAATACGATCCGATTCTTTGGAATAAAGATGCAAATACCCCAATTATTCATATTGGTTATCAACAAGCAGATTTAGAAATTAGCTATAACCCTGTTTGTGAAGTTGTGGGTGACTTAGCGGTGTCTGTTACGTCTATTGCTTCTGAATTAGATAAGCGAGAATCCTTAGAAAGTAACCAACAAATCCAATTATTACGCCACGATTTACAACATATTATGCAGATGGGGATAAATAAAACCTCATCAAACGGCGTTCACCCACTTCGTTTTGTTCATGATTTACGTCGCTTTGTCAGTGACGACACCACTGTATGTTGTGATGTAGGCTCAATCTATATTTGGATGGCACGTTACTTCCACAGCTTTGAACCTCGTCGTTTATTGTTCAGTAATGGTCAACAAACATTGGGCGTCGCTTTACCTTGGGCAATTGCAGCTTCCCTTCTTCACCCTAATGAAAAAGTCATTTCCATGTCTGGTGATGGTGGCTTCCTATTCTCATCAATGGAATTAGCCACGGCCGTGCGTCATAAATGTAATATCGTTCACTTTGTTTGGACTGATCACAGTTATGACATGGTTAAGATCCAACAGCTTAAAAAGTATGGTCGAGAGAGTGCTGTCAGCTTTATAGGTCCTGATATTGTTAAGTACGCAGAAAGCTTCGGCGCACATGGTTTAGCGATCAATACTGCCGATGATATTGAGCCTGTTATGCGAAAAGCTATGAGCTTAAGTGGCCCAGTACTGGTTAACGTCAATGTTGATTATAGCGATAACAGTCGCCTACTTGATCAACTTCATCCATGCCAACAAGATTAATAGGAGCATCACATGAGTGCTGAAACACATAACAAAGCGTTCTACCAAACCTCAATGATGAGTGCATTAATTGCAGGCTTATATCAAGGTGATTTCACAATTGGTCAGTTATTAGATCATGGTAACTTTGGCATTGGTACCTTTAACGATCTTGACGGTGAAATGATTGTAATGGGTGATGACGTTTACCAACTTACAAGCACAGGCGATGTTCATCTTGTTGATCACGATATCACCACACCATTTGCTTCGGTTGTTAACTTTGAGTCAAAAGCAAAACTGAGTTTAATTGAACTAAGTAAAAAAGAATTTGAAACGTGCTTAGAGCAAGATCTACTCGCTCACAACGCGATTAATGCCATCCGTTTAACAGGTAAGTTCTCGTATGTTAAAACACGTACAGTGCCGGCTCAGCACCGCCCTTATCCACCTATGGTTGAAGTTGTTAAACATCAACCTATTGCTGAAATGACGCATGTTTCAGGTGTGATGATTGGTTTTAAAATACCAGACTATATGATTGGTATTAATGTGCCGGGGTTCCACTTTCACTTTATTAGTGATGATCGTACTCAAGGTGGTCATGTGAGTGACTTTATTCTCACAGAAGGTAATGTTGAAGTTGAAATATTTAAAGATTTCCACCTTCGTATGCCCGCCTCACAAGAATTTGATCGCGCAGATCTTCACCCTGAAGATCTGCAAACTGCGATCCATGTAACTGAGAAATAAACATTGAAAAGATTAGGCATTTCTTAATGACAAAAGGAGCGTTTATTAACGCTCCTTTTCTTTTATCTCTTATTTTTCATACAGCCTAAAGTCACTCTGATCAAATACCCATGTTTGCGCAGGATTGCCAGGTAATGAAACGGTAATTTCTTTATTAGTAAATAAAATAACCTGACTCATTCACCAAACGGCAATTCATCAGGTTATTCATTGTTAATTATAAATAGGTTTAGCTGACCATTAATCCATTTTGGGTCACCAGCTTCTGAGTGTCTACTTGGTACTCTTTCTCTTTTACCGTCGAAACAAAGTGCCACGTTGAAAGCACTTGCTGATGATCAAGATCTAAACGAATAAAACCACGTTGTTTTAAATTAACCCATTGAAGTTCTGAAACTAATTGGGGTAGGATAAATTCCATCTGCCCAATAGTTTGCAAATCTAACCCTAAATATTTTTCTAATCCGGGAGAGGTCACCGAGCTTGTTGCAAACTCAATCCCCACCCCATTTCCTTTATGATCACTTAATTCACTACACCAAGCATTGTGGCTATCGCCTGCTAGCGTGATAAGTTGTTTATTTAACGTTGTCGTCATGCCGTATAACCATTCACGCTCCATATAAAACCCGTCCCAAGCATCTAAATTATATGGAAGTAAATATGGGTCTGAACTTGGATCAGATAAATAGGTATTAATTGCATTCTGTACCGCGATCATCGCAGCTGACTTGTTTGCATCACTTGCCTGAAATAATTGAAACAGCCCCATCATGACACTACTTGGCATTTCAATCTTACCCATTAACACTTGTTGGCCTAACAATGACCATTTTGCCGTATTCGTTGTCATACGCTCACTGAGCCATTGCTTTTGATCATTGCCGAGTAATTTGCGTTCAGGAGCGCGTGCCTGTTGAATTAACCCAGAGATAGATTCAATCGATGTATCAGCCAGTGAAAAGTAGTCAAGCGGTTCATCACGCGCGACAACGCGGGTATCTAACATATATAAGTCAAACAAATCACCAAAGCTAAAGTCTCGATAGGTGATCATAGAAGAAACAGGATTTTCTCTAACAGGTAACCATTCTAGCCAAGCTAGAGCAGCTGCAGCTCGACGTTGAGCAAAGTCACCTTCTTGCTGTTGATGATTCTCAGCCCCTTCTCGCCATGTATCATTGGCTATTTCATGATCATCCCAAATAGCGATCATTGGTAATGCCGCATGTAACGCTTGAAGATCACTGTCGCTACGGTATTGCGCATAACGTTTGCGATAATCATCTAAAGTAAGGCATTCAGACTCTTTACTTGGAATGCGATTTAAACGTTGTGCATCTTCAGTGGCATACTGCCCAGCCCCATATTCATAAATATAATCGCCTAAATGTAGTACTGCATTGATAGGTGACATTTGGTGCTGCTTAACTATTTCTCGATACACATTAAAGTAACCAGCAGGAAAATTAGAACATGACACGACAGCAATAGACGCTTTATCTAATTCACCTTCTGCTAAAGTTTGAGTCTGCCCTATAGGACTTAACGTATCATTGGCTTCAAAACGATAATAATAATGTTGATTAGGTTGTAGACCGTTAACATCTACCTTTACTGTAAAATCTTTTACGCTATCGGTCGTCACCTCGCCTGACGCAACAATCTGCATAAATTTCTCATCAGTCGCAACTTGCCATTGAACGTCAATTGAGCGTGCTTCTGTCGTAATACGCGTCCAAATAATAACGGCATGTTGTAAAGGATCACCACTCGCAACGCCGTGATTAAAGCCAACCTTAATTTTCGATTTTTGTAGCTGTTGATCATTACTATTACATCCTGTAAGCGAAGTAACCATCGCTGCTGATGATAGCGCTTTTACAAATCCTCGACGTGATAACGACATACCTATTCCTTTAAATATAATAACTGGTCAAACCAGAAGGAATATCGCATGTCTTTATGACGTTTTTATTTGAGTGGGATGTAATTTTTATTAACAAAACACTCAGAATGTGTAAAACAGCAACAAAAGATACCATTAAGGTATCTAATTATTACCTGTCAGTAAAAGTAATTTGACGTTTATGATCATTGTTATCTTATCTGAAATAAATATAATAACTTCCATCGAAGAAAAGTACGGTTTTGAAAAAAAAATCCTGCTTTAGCTCACAAAACTTGAATTTTGGTGAATTTCATTGTCTTATATCAAAGAAATTGATCTTATAAATGATAGAGCATGCCATTCCATATAGGCATGCTCACAAAAAATAGAGTAGCAACGGATTAGCTCATTAATTTAATGATGGTCAAACCATCCCCTGTGGAATGAAGCCCGGGGTGCCTTTGAGGAATTCGTATGTCACGAATCGTTATTGTAGGTGGCGGTGCCGCAGGCTTAGAGTTATCAACTCTATTAGCAAAAACCGTACGTAAAGAAGATGAAATTATTCTTGTAGAACCAGAAACGCATCACTTCTGGAAACCTCGCTTGCATGAAATTGCAGCAGGTACTTTTGATAGCGACTTAGATACAGTTTGTTATTTCACCCATGGTGCACGTCATGGCTATCAACATTACCAAGCCGCGATGACAGATATTGATCGTGATAATAAAATGCTTTCTGTTCGTCGTCCTGATGGTACAGAAGCGGCTTTAAAATACGATTACCTTGTTATTGCGATTGGTGCGGTAAGTAATGACTTTAATACCACTGGTGCAAAAGATCATTGCTTATTCCTAGATTCAGCAAGCCAAGCGCGTCAAGCATGGCATCAAGTTAGCCAGATCCTTCGTGCAAGTGAAGATCGCTCAGTAAATATTGTTGGCGCTGGCGCGACTGGTGTTGAGCTTGCAGCAGAGCTTGCTCGTGTTAGCCACAAACTTCAACGCTATAATGGTGCCCCACTGCATATCAACTTGATTGAAGCTGCAGGTCGTGTATTACCAAATAGCCCTGAAAAAATGTCAGAAAAAGTACAAAAAGAGCTTGAGCGTAATAACGTAAATGTTCTTCTTGATACACGTATTCGTGAAGTCACTGAAAAAGGTATGCTAACAGTTGATAACCGTGAGTTAGATGCTGACGTACAGTTCTGGGCTGCGGGTGTTAAAGCACCGGATTGGCTAAACGGTATTGGCGGTTTAAGTTATAACCGTATGAACCAAATTCAGGTGAATGCTAATTTAACAACAACCGTTGATGACAGCATCTTCTCTTTAGGTGATTGTGCATCAATCCCTCAGGCTGATGGCAGCTTTGTTCCACCTAAAGCACAAGCGGCTAACCGTGCAGCAGTACACCTAGCGAAAAGCTTAGGCGGTATGCTACGTGGTAAACCATTGACTGACTTCGAATTTAAAGATGGCGGTATGGTTGTTGCTGTTGGTCACCATTTTGCAGTCGGTTCATTTGCACCAGGCTCAAAGATGGAAGGTAAAATGGTACTACAAGGTCGCTTGATCCGTCGTTTATACGATACGATCTTCCGCCTGCACCAACGTACAGTGACAGGTATGTTCACCGTTTCACGTTTAATGATTGCTAAACGTCTAAAAGCGGTATTTAAGCCAAACGGTATTTAATCTGTAAATTGCCTTCTACTATGACGGTCAATATAACGACTATATTGACCGTTATTAATCTCTCTGAATTAAATTATAAATATCCAACATCTTACTATTTTCGTAAATAGTGAATCCGTACACCAAAATTAAATAAGTCTAATAATGCTAAATCTATTCGCTAAAATTTTTAATCGTAAAAACAAACCGACTATTATTAATATCCACCCTGCTGTTAATCGTGGTATTAATCCAACTAATAACACGTTAAATGGCGGTAAATTACAGTGTCATTGCCGACATAATAAAGTTGTTGTTAATTTAGAGTCACAAACAGCGCATAACCATATTTGTGGTTGTTCTAAATGTTGGAAACCTAAAGACGCGCTATTTTCACAAGTTGCTGTTATTCCTCGCGACAAAGTAACAGTAACAGCAAATGCAGATAAACTAAAAGTTGTTGATGACGCTGCTGTGATTAAGCGTTTTGCGTGTAAAGACTGTGGTGTTCATATGTATGGCCGTATTAAAGATACTAACCACCCATTCTACGGCTTAGATTTTGTCCATACTGAACTATCGCCAACACAAGGCTGGTCTGCACCAACATTTGCTGCTTTTGTTTCTTCAATCATTGAAACGGGCACAGATTTAAAAGACATGGCTGCTATCCGTGCTCGCATTGAAGAACTAGGTATGGAATCTTACGATTGCCTATCTCCAGACTTAATGGATGCCATTGCTACTCATATTGCACAGCAAAACAAGTAATAATTTAATTTTATTGTTTCTAATCAGTAATAATCATTTACTGTAAAACAGATTGTTTAAATCTAATTAAACTTTAGAATACTTCTATTCGCTAATTAATATTTAATTAACGAATAGAAAACTAAAAATAACACTCTAACTCTACATTTAATTATAAATAATATAAGAGCATCTTTATGTCTATTAAATTACACCCATCAATTGATAATGGCTTTATTGCAACTAAAGAAAACTTTGTTGGTGGCGTATTAAGCTGTAAATGTGACACAAATACAGTTCGAGTTAAACTTTCTGGTCAAACAGCACATAACCACGCTTGTGGTTGTTCTAAATGCTGGAAGCCTGAAGGCGCAGTTTTCTCTCAAATCGCTGTTATTTCTCGTGACAACGTTGAAGTGATTGCAAATGCAGACAAACTCGTTGTCGTTGACCAAAATGCAGCAATCAAACGTCACGCTTGTAAAGAATGTGGTGTTCACATGTACGGCCGTATCGAAGATACTAACCACCCATTCCACGGTTTAGACTTTGTTCACACTGAACTATCAACTGACGAAGGTTGGTCTGCTCCTGAATTTGCAGCATTTGTTTCTTCTATCATCGAAACGGGTACTGATCCAAAAGATATGGATGCAATCCGTGCGCGTCTAAACGAACTAGGCCTTAAGCCATACGATTGCCTATCTCCAGCACTAATGGATGCTATCGCAACTCACGTTTACGCACAAAACCATAAAAGTGCATAAGCGATAAAATAAATCCAATAACGTTTAAAGCACATGTAAACCATTCGGGTTGCATGTGCTTTTTTATTTACGTTAAATAAAATACATGAATGACACAATACTGCATTATTGCCGTCTTCCACACGATAACAATCACACCTATTGTTTTTTTAAATCCCATCCCAAACAGCAACTTCATAACGTTTTTAAAATAAACCGCTCTCCCATAGCGACAAATAACACTTATACCTTTTACTCATTCAACCTAATCACGCTGTTCAAGCACACTCAATAAACCCACTCTTAAAAGTCAAAATAAACTATAAAATCAGCAAGATACACTTTTCCTCTTGAGTGTTTATAACATTAAAAATGGAATACCTGAAAATTCCTTTAAAACATAAGCTACAATAGCGTATAGTTCTTTACTAATATTTAAAGTTAATTTTATGCTTTTAACGGAAATGATAATTTTTACTATTACTATTTGGTAATAATCATTTTCCATATCAAGGGATTATCATTTGCTAAGAAATAAATATAATAGTTCCATCAAGACGACATGAGTAATATCGTTTAATTGTCGTATTTTAATAATAATTATCGCCAATCAAGTTGGCTTAACAGAGTGATTTAACGATGACTGATAAATTTATCAAATCAAAAGCTGCGATTGCATGGGGTCCAAAACAACCACTTTCAATTGAAGAAGTAGATGTAATGTTACCTCGTGCAGGTGAAGTTCTCGTTCGCATCGTAGCAACAGGCGTATGTCACACTGATGCTTTCACACTATCAGGTGATGATCCAGAAGGTATCTTCCCTGCAATTCTTGGTCACGAAGGTGGTGGTATTGTTGAAATGGTTGGTGAAGGCGTTACCGATCTTCAAGTAGGCGACCACGTTATTCCACTTTACACTGCAGAATGTGGCAAGTGTAAATACTGTCTATCTGGCAAAACAAACCTATGTCAAGCAGTACGTGAGACACAAGGTAAAGGTCTAATGCCAGACGGTACAACACGTTTCTATAAAGATGGTCAACCTATCTTCCACTACATGGGTTGTTCAACATTCTCTGAATACACTGTTCTTCCTGAGATTTCACTAGCGAAAATCAACAAAGAAGCACCGCTAGAAGAAGTATGTCTACTAGGTTGTGGTGTTACTACAGGTATGGGTGCGGTACTTAATACAGCGAAAGTTGAAGAAGGTAGCACTGTTGCTGTATTCGGCCTTGGTGGTATCGGTCTAGCAGCTATCATTGGTGCAACAATGGCTAAAGCAAGCCGCATCATTGCTATCGACATCAACGAAGACAAGTTCGACCTTGCTCGTAAACTAGGTGCAACTGAGTGTGTTAACCCTACTAAGTTCGATAAGCCTATCCAAGAAGTGATCGTTGAGATGACTGACGGTGGTGTTGATTACTCTTTCGAATGTATCGGTAACGTAAACGTGATGCGTTCTGCGCTTGAGTGCTGTCACAAAGGCTGGGGTGAGTCTGTAATCATCGGTGTTGCAGGTGCAGGTCAAGAGATCTCAACTCGTCCATTCCAACTAGTAACAGGTCGCGTATGGCGTGGTTCTGCATTCGGTGGTGTTAAAGGCCGTTCAGAACTTCCAGGTATCGTAGATCGTTACATGGCAGGTGAGTTCCAGTTAGATGACTTCATCTCATTCAACATGGGCCTAGACAAGATCAACGAAGCATTCGATCTGCTGCACGAAGGTAAGAGCATTCGTACTATCATTCACTTTGATAAGTAATTTTCCTCTTATTTAAGCTACATCCTGTCTTCGTAACGACTACTGTCTGTTACGAAGACAGGCGAGATTTTATCTCACACCTTTGTTCAAAACCTGCTACGGATCAGCACTTCCTCTTTTAGCGAAAGTAATAATAAACCAAATTTTTCTGTCAGTCGTAAAGACAACCGACTTATCGTTAATTGAGAATTGGCATTTGCCACGCTCTGGTACTCTGTGTCAGAGCGCTTTTTCTTATAAAAAATTATAACAACGCTCATTTTTATTTTTTAATTTTATTCTCAACGAACGTTACAAGAGACTCTCATGCATCGCCGTTTATTAAAATCATTACCATTTCAATTACTTATTGCTGGCTTGTTAGCATGGGCGTTAGCAACACTGCTACCACTATCGTCAGGGTTTGAAACAAGCACAACCTTCAAGCTCCTTATGTTATTAAAAACCACTTATATTGGTTTACTAAAAATGCTTGTTGGTGCCGTAGTGCTATTTTCATTGCTACGTGGTATCACCAGTATCGGCTCAATAATTCGATTAAAAGAGCTTGGTTTAAAAACAGTTTCGTTTTATGCCTTTACTTCAACGCTTGCAATTGCATTAGCCTTAGGTGTTTCACTGTCACTGCCTAAATGGCCACAATTAGTCGATACTTCAAAAGTTCATGTTAGCAGCCATGTTCAATTAATCGATCAAACCTCCGCCTCCGGTGGCGCTATTGTTAAAAAGCTATTTAACATGGCATTGGTAAACCCTTTTCAAGCAATGGCAACAACTAACTTATTAGCGATTGTTGTATTTGCGCTATTACTTGGCATTGCATTGCTGGCAAGCTTACCGGAAAAGCACCCTGTATTTGAGGTTATCGATGGACTCAATACTGCCGTTAACCGTGTGGTATCGTGGATCATCAAACTAGCACCACTGGCTGTATTTGCGATTGTTTTCCAATTTACTCTTCAAAGCGGTAATGCCATTTTTGGTGAACTCGCCCGCTTTGCGTTACTGGTATTTACTCTAACCTTTATTCACGGTGGTTTTGTCTTACCTATCATCGCAAAAGTCGTGACAGGTATTAAGTTCAAAGACTTATTTAGAGCGCTATCAGCACCAATGGCCATGGCATTTGCAACATCATCAAGTTCAGCAACGCTACCACTTTCAATGCAAACAGCGGAAGAAGAGCTTAACATTTCACAATCAACCAGCAGTATGGTATTGCCGCTTGGCTCTATTATGAATATGGATGGTACAGCCCTTTTTGAAGGCGTAGCAGCTATCTTCCTAGCACAGCTTTACGGTATCGACTTAGGTACTGGTGGTCTAATCATGATTTTCATCATGGCAATGGTCTCTTCTATTGGCGCACCAGGTATGCCGTCAGGTTCTATGTCAGGTATGCAGTTAGTCATGCTGGCTGTCGGTATCCCTTTAGAGGCAATCGCAATTTTATTGGTTATTGAACGTCCGTTAGATACCTTTAGAACAGCCGTTAACGTTGAAGGTGATTTGATTGCAGCACTTGTTGTTGATAAATGGCAAAATAAGTAACCTTAACTTAAGCATGGAAATGCATCATAATTGCACAATATTATGATGCATTTTTCGATTTTGACAGGGTAACTCTCGTTACTTAACATAATCACTATTGATGTTAATCTCCCTTTATATTTATCATTCTTAACATTCTCTGTTGAATGAAGAAGTCAGCACCTATGTTATTTAATACAACGTAGGTTCAGAAACGGTTTGATATATTGAGTTGTATAGGGAAGCTGGAATACGATGTTTTTGAATAACTAACAAATCTTTTTATTGTGTAGCTAAAAAAACAAGTAGGTTTAGAATGTTAAAACAATTACTTCACTCTGTTTTTCATAGACGAAAAATTAATAAGTCGCAACAATTACGCTCTCGTCTTGAATTTGTTATTCAACAAAATTTAGGCCAACGCGAAGCTCGATATAATAGAGAACAACGTTATTTTGTTGATTAATGATAGATATAATAATGAAACGTTTATCATGTAAATATCATCAAATAAAAACAATACGATTGAAATAATTAAAATAGTAAATTAATTACGAGTTTCAACAAAAAATCGGTCCTAAAACAAGCCAAAGCCATAAATAGCATGTTGATAACGTGAAATTATGAATGACATATCTATTTAGCTATACCTTCTCGCTTTTGCTTTAGCGATTACGATAAGCCGATTCACCAATACTTTTTCTTTCGTCAAATCTGCTTTTTTTAATTCTCGTAAAATTCTATTTAACTCTGTTTCTAAATATTTTGCTGTTTTAGTTTTCACCATTGAACGAACAAGCTTTTCTGCATTATTTGGTAACGGTTGTTCAACTGCCCACAAAAAACTGTAGTTTAATTGTCCATCCTTACCAACTGCTGGCTGCTCTATTTCTACAGGCTCTGGCGCTGCTTGCATCTGCTCAAACCGTCCTAAGCGTTGGTAATACCCTTGAACAATCGGCGATTTATTAAAGGGTAACGTCCCTTCCAGATAAAGCTGAGGACCAATTTCTTGTGCAACTGTCGCCTTCGATTCAAGAATAAACTGACTCGCGTTTTTATCTTTGCGAACATAAGTATCTTTTTTACTGTTCTCAACTGAATAGTAAATTTTAGCTTTATGTTTCGCACGCGTTATCGCGACATACGCCAAGCGTCGTTCTTCTTCAGTATCTGCTGAAATACCGACAGAAGATCGATTAACGTAAGGAAAAGCATCTTTATCCCAATACGGTAAATGTACTTGGCTATACTCACAACCTTTCGCTCTGAATATCGTGGTTAATTGCACATTGCTTGTGGTGGATTCTGATTGGCGTAACGAATCAGAACGTTGCGTATAATACTCAAAATACTGAAGTGCTTTTTCACAATCTTGATCCATCGAAGCCAATACCGTTTCAACACTATCAAGTCGTTCAACCGCTTCTTCTATTTCTGATGCAGTCGCTTCTGTTTTCCAAATCCAATTATCTAACTCGCTATCACGACGATACTGACGATAAACATCTAATGCTTTAAAGCCCCCTTTACGGCGAAGCATCATTAATAATTCTACTCGTGATGTAAAATTATCAAGATTTAATGCTGGCTGTAACTTTTCCGTTTTCTTCACAACCTCTAACCACTGCTCAATTGGCGTATTAGCAAGCTCATCACATAACGGTCGCAAACTGGCATTTGGCACATAACAGTGTGGAAAAGACATCATATTAAAGACGAGTGTCGCTTTCTCATATGGTTGAAACTGATTGTAGCGCCCAGTGGCAAATCGCATCACATCAAGCAATAATTTCACTTCTCGACTATTTGATAACACCGAGCCAACAGGCATATAAAAAGGAATATTTTTAGTTAAAAACGCTAATTCAAACAACATAGTTTGTGACCAACGACGAACTAAAATCGCAACATCAGAAGGTGTTCCACCTTGTTCGATATATTCAGCAATAGATTGTGCGATCTCGCCGACTTGGCGCGCAGTTCCTATCACTTCAACGGGGGTATCAGCAACTGACTGATGAGAGATCGTTTGAAAATCGTGGAAACGTTGCTTGTTATTGGCAATCAAGTGACTCGCAGCTAACGCTAAGCTGTGGCCAAAACGAAATGTATGTGACAGGCTATAGGTGGTTGCAGGCGTAAAATCTTGTTCAAAGTTCAGCATAAATTGGGGAGCGCTGCCACGCCATTTATAAATACACTGATCGACATCACCGACAGCCACTAATTGCGCTTGCTCCCCGAGTAACAGTTTTAACAATCGATATTGCGCGGTATTTATATCCTGAAATTCATCAACAACCATAAATTGGATTTGTTGATGATAATAAGCACGTAACGCCTCATTATCAGTCAGTAAATTAACCGTTTCTACCAACCAATCATCGAAGAATAACTGTTTACGCTCTTTACGAATAGTTTCAAAATTCCAATACGCTTCAATGATAAAATGGTATTCATCACTAATATCAGACAGCTCAAACACTTCCTTTGGCGGTAACATATGCGCTTTTACCAAGCCAATAAAACTCATCAATAATTCAATGGTGCGCGGATCTTTGAATGTTTGTTGCTTTTGATACGACTTCTCTTGCGCTGCCATTTGACGCAAAATTTGTTTCGCAATGATTTTATCACTTTCACCATTATTGAAATCAATTTGATAACCCGTCTCAGCTAAATAGCCTGATTGACGTAATAATTGATAACAAAAACTGTGAAATGTATGCACGGGAACATTCACCCCATGACTATTTCGCTCTAATTTAGCTTTAAAATCGGTGCGAATATCACGGTTAAACATCAACACCAACATGTTTTGTGGTGCAATTGTCGCTAATTTTTTCTCAACTAGCCCTACCAAAGTAGTGGTTTTACCCGTCCCCGCTCCTGCAACACATAATGCATTACCAGATAGGTGATTAATAAAAGCCGTTTGTTCAGCTGTAAAGCTTGTCATGACAACACCACGTGATGATAGATAAGTGAATGCGCGAGTATAACAATTCCTTAATTAGGTTTACATTCATTGCTGGTGATATATACAGCAGTTGAGCATAACATATACCTAACGATTACCTATCAATCTGCTAATTGTGGCATTGCGCATAGTCTGTTGTTAAAATCTGTCCACAATAAGCCATAAAGACTTGGCTCACCTCTTTTAAAATTAGCTGTGTGCTCCACACCGAGAATAAACCCGTATGAATAAAAGCTTACTCACCAACCTTATTTCACTTATCTTGCTAGCTGTTGGTTACCTTACTAACCAGCAAGTCATCCTTTATTGTGGCTTATTCGCATTTTCTGGCGCATTAACAAACTGGCTTGCTATTCATATGCTATTTGAAAAGGTGCCCGGACTCTACGGCTCAGGTGTTATTCCTGCTCGTTTTGAAGAATTTAAAACAGCCATTAAAAATCTCATGATGGAGCAATTCTTTACTCAAGAAAACATTAGCCGCTTTCTTAATAAAGAAATGACAAGCTCAACCAATTTAAACTTGCAGCCTGTGATCCAAAAAATTGATTTTGCGCCAGCTTACGATTCGTTACTTGATGTGATTATGAATTCACAATTTGGTGGCATGCTAACCATGATGGGTGGCGTAGAAGCACTCCAACCACTACGCGAACCTTTCATTGAAAAAATGCAGGATTCTGTTAACGAAATTAGCCAACAAGATGACTTTAAAGCAGCACTTAAAGATCAACTAGCTAAGCCTGAATCACTCAATGATATCGAAGAGACGATTGAAGAAATTATCGATCAGCGCCTGAATGAATTAACCCCAAAAATGGTCAAAGAAATGGTGCAAAAGATGATCAGTGAACACTTAGGCTGGTTAGTCGTTTGGGGCGGTGTCTTTGGTGGTGTGATCGGTATTATCTCAGCATTTATCGCTGCATAACTTTTTCTCTCCCTGTGAATTAGCGCCTTAGTTAAGTTACTCCAACTTTACTAAGGCTTTTTTATCTCTTTCTCTCACCATCAACGCCCTAACACACTTAACAGATAAATACTCCGTTTCGTTGTTTATTTATCCGAACAAACATAAAGTACATGCTAGAATTGTGATATTGGTTGAAATTTATGACCATATAATGATAAACACAACTGTATATAAACCCAGTTGGAACTTTCTTCTTGGCAAACTTTTCTACTCACTTTAGTGTTGCTGCCGTTGCTAGTGGTTTAACGGCCACCGCCTTCTTATCGGCTGATCATATTTCGCCTTCGGCGGCAATTTGGATGACATTTCTTGGCACTATTGGTGGCCTATTACCTGACATAGATTCAGATCATTCAACATCGATGAAAGCCTTGTTTAATATCTTGGCTGGTTTTTGCTGCTTCATTTTAATTAGTCATATTTATACTCAAGTGACGATGCTTGAGTTACTACTCTATAGCGCAGCACTGTTTATTACTATCCGCTATATGGGAAAAGCGGTTTTTGAACGCCGTACTGTCCACCGTGGTTGCTGCCATTCAATTGCGTTTGTTCTGCTCATTGCCCTATGTTGCGTTCATGTAAGCTCTATCATTGGACATACCGCCGAAACCAGCTGGCTAGCAGGTAGCTTTGTTCTTTTTGGTGGTTTTGTTCACTTGTTGTTAGATGAAATTTATAGTGTTGATCTTTCCAACCAACGTCTAAAAAAGTCATTTGGAACAGCATTAAAACCCTTTTCCGTTAGGAACCCTCTCATTAGCTTGGCGCAAATAGTGGCAATTGTTTTACTTTTTGCGACCGCACCGTCTTATCATAAGACATTGCATATTTTAACCAATTGGCACCACTTTCGGTTTAGTCCCGTATGGCTAAACTGGACTGATATTCAAGTATGGGTAACCCACTTCATCCATCAAACACCACAAAAATTAAGCAGTATCCACCAGCTATTTTAAACATAGCCAAGGCGATAAACATTCCAATGTCTATCGCCTTTTTTGTTTTAATCAAACCAAAGGCAAACGTTTGCTATTTTACTGGCAGTGACTTACTTAACCTTGTATTATGCGATTACGATGATTGATAACGATGTGATTTTATTCATGTCATTATCCTTCTGCATTTCTGCGTAATCTTTGAATAGGACTTTCACGATGAGCCTTGCCGATCAAGTTTTAGCTGTTAATGATGATCTCCCTATCCGTACTGATAAACCCGTTCATAGCGGTAAGGTACGCTCTGTTTACTGGCTTACAGAAGCTGACAGTCAACGTTTGATTAAAGAAAAAGGCTATAACGTTCAACCCGACGCACCGCTCGCTATTATGGTGATCAGCGACCGTATTTCTGCTTTTGATTGTATCTGGCACGGTGAAGGAGGGCTTAAAGGAGTCCCAGGGAAAGGTGCTGCGTTAAATGCGATATCTAATCACTGGTTTCAATTATTTAAAGATAATGGATTAGCGGATAGCCATATCCTTGATATCCCCCACCCTTTTGTTTGGATTGTACAAAAAGCAAAACCTGTGATGGTTGAAGCTATTTGTCGCCAATACATTACCGGTTCAATGTGGCGTGCATACAGCAAAGGTGAACGTCATTTCTGCGGTATAGAATTACCTGAAGGGCTAGAAAAAGATCAAAAGCTCCCTGAACTACTCATGACACCATCAACCAAAGGGATTCTAAAAGGCATTCCGAATGTTCCTGAAGCAGATGATGTCAATGTCACTCGTGATGATCTCGTCAATAATTTCGCTGCATTCAACTTCCGCAATACTGATGACATTACCCAGTATGAAAAGTTATTGGCAGAAGGATTTAATGTTATCAGTAATGCACTCGCAAATATTGATCAAATCTTTGTTGATACCAAATTTGAGTTTGGCTATGTAACAGATGCTAGTGGTAACGAAAAACTCATTTATATGGATGAGGTGGGAACACCCGATTCTTCTCGTATCTGGGATGGCGCAGCTTACCGCGACGGTCAAATCGTCGAAAACTCAAAAGAAGATTTTCGCCAAGTACTACTTAACACTTTTCCAGAGCCCGATATTTTATTAAATAAAGATCGCATGGAAGAACGCTTTGCTCTTGCTCGTGACAACGAGTTACCACAAGAAGTACTCATGCAAATATCGCGTGTTTATACGGGTATTGCCGAAAAAATCACCGGAAAAAAGATCACATTAAGCAAAAACCCTAAAGCTGAAATTATTAATATTTTACGTAATCACTACCAGCTTATTGATTAAAGCTTAAGCGCTGTAATTATCAATAAAAAATAGGCATTCATATAATGCCTATTTTTTCATCAGTAATGTTATTCATGCTATTCATATTTTAAGCAGCAATTAATTGCTATAACACAATTACACCTACACATTCAAATAACGATTAATACAACTTTACTTTTATTTTATTACAATCAAACAACCAATAATACAATCACGAATAATCCCCCCTCCTTTAAATTAAAACATACTGTCATAAATTTTAACTTTTCTACTTATTATGTCTTTTATTGTTACAGTATAGGGTCAAAATCAAAAAACACTGTAAAACATAGGGTTAACTCTAAAGTATTAATTGAACTGCATGTAGTGGTTAATTTATGATCGCAATATAAATAGATTTAATAAAAATATTTATAACTACTCATTTTTACAAATTAGGAGGTTGTATGAGCAGTGCGACTGATCAAGAAACCAAGCAAACTCGTAGCCGAGAATGGAAGATGTTCATTTTTATCGTCGTCTTTTTATTTCCAATTCTCAGCGTCATTTTTGTCGGGGGCTACGGCTTTACCGTTTGGATGCTTCAACTCTTCGTATTTGGTCCACCAGGACATGGCGGTTAATCCCTAATTAATCACCGTTAGCATCATATAAGAGAATCTATAATGAAATCATTTTTGCTTAAAGCTTGGCAGACCCTATCACGTCCAAGCGTTCATATTAGCCTAGGTGTACTAACCCTTGGTGGCTTTATTGCTGGCGTTATTTTCTGGGGTGGTTTTAATACTGCACTAGAAGCAACCAATACCGAAGAGTTCTGTGTTAGTTGCCACGCTGACAACGTTGCACCTGAATACGCCAACACTATTCATGACAAAAACCGTTCTGGTGTTCGTGCAACTTGTCCTGACTGTCACGTTCCACACGACTGGACAGATAAAATCGCGCGTAAAATTCAAGCAAGTAAAGAAGTCTTCGCCCACGTAGCTGGCTTCATTGATACCCCTGAAAAATTTGAAGACCGCCGCATTGTACTGGCTCAACATGAGTGGGAACGCTTTAAAGCGAATGGTTCTCAAGAATGTCGAGATTGCCATGACTATAAAGGAATGGACTTCACTAAGATGTCTCCTGTTGCTCGCGTTCAAATGAAGAATGCAGCAGAGCGTGATCAAAGCTGTGTAGATTGTCACAAAGGTATTGCTCACCACTTACCGAAAGATATGGATACCAGTGGTGGCATGATATCTGAGTTAGTACAGCTATCTCACGATACTAAGTACAACAAAGGCGAAGAAGTGTATAGCGTACGTTTCCTTCCTGTTTATGAAGATAAAGATATGAAGGTAGAAGCTGGCCTATTAAACCCTGCTTCTGGCGTAAAAGTGATCGATGAAACTGACAACGCAGTTGAAGTTGAAATTGCAGGCTGGCGTAAAGACAAGGGCTATGGCCGAGTGATTCAAGAAGACTTCGGTATGAACATTCCTGTTGCATCGCTCCTAAAAGAATCTGCACAAAACGACAAGGTTGTTGATAAATATGAAGAGAAAGTTGATGACCTAACAGGTCTTCCTTGGCAACGTGTAACAGCAAAAGTCTGGATGCCAAAAGACTCGCTTGTTAATGACATCACGCCAGTTTGGGAAAAAGCGAAATCAGCTTACACCACTAACTGTTCAGTTTGTCACACTCAACCTGCTGAAAGCCACTTCGATGCCAATACTTGGCCTGGAATGTTCAACGGTATGTTAGCGTTCGTTAACTTTGATCGTGATAGTGAAGCCGTGGTGCGTAAATACCTTCAGAAGCACTCTTCTGATTTTTCTGACGCACAACACTAAGTATTGATGGAGTTAAAATAAATATGTCTGTATCAAGAAGAAGTTTTCTTAAAGGCCTTGCAACAACAAGTGCTGCTTCTGTTATCGGTCCTAGCCTACTCGCATCATCAAAAGTGTTTGCAGACGATCAAATTGGTCAAGGTACATGGCGTTACTCCGGCTCACACTGGGGCGCTTTCCGCGCCCATATCTATGCCGGTAAAGTACAAGAAATCGAAGCGATTGAAATAGATAAAAACCCAACCGAAATGCTAAAAGGCATTAAGGGCGTAATCTACAATCCATCACGTGTACGCTACCCTATGGTGCGTTTAGATTGGCTGAAGAAACACAAATTTAGTGGTGAAACTCGCGGTAATAACCGTTTTATCCGTGTTACATGGGATGAAGCATTAGATTTGTTCTACCGTGAACTGGAACGTATTCAAAAAGATTACGGTCCATGGGCATTGCATGCAGGCCAAACGGGTTGGCGTCAAACGGGTCAGTTCCACAGCTGTACCAGCCACATGCAACGTGCTGTGGGTATGCATGGTAACTACATCACTAAAGTAGGCGACTACTCAACAGGTGCTGGTCAAACCATCATGCCATACGTACTCGGCTCAACAGAAGTTTACGCACAAGGTACTTCTTGGTCTGAAATCCTTGATCACAGTAAAAATGTGGTGCTATGGGCAAACGATCCGGTGAAAAACCTGCAGGTGGGCTGGAACTGTGAAACCCACGAATCTTTCCCATATCTAGCGCAGTTAAAAGAGAAAGTCGATAACGGTGAGATCAATGTGATCTCTGTCGATCCAGTTAAGAACAAGACCCAACGTTACCTAAACAACAAACATCTATACATTAATCCACAAACCGATGTGGCATTTATGTTAGGTGTAGCGCATACCCTGTACAACGAGAACCTTTACGATAAAGAGTTCATCAAGATGTACTGCCTTGGTTTCGATGAGTTCATTGGTTACGTAAAAGGCGAAACCAAAGACAAGGTTGAGAAAACCCCTGAATGGGCTGCTGAGATCTGTGGCGTACCAGCCGATCAAATTAAAGACTTTGCTCGTATGCTGGTTAAAGAGCGTACACAAATTCTGTTTGGTTGGTGTATTCAACGTCAAGAGCACGGTGAGCAGCCATACTGGATGGGAGCAGTTATTGCCGCGATGGTTGGTCAAATCGGTCTTCCTGGCGGTGGTATTTCGTATGGTCACCACTACTCTGGTATCGGTGTACCTTCAACAGGCTTTGCTGCACCAGGTGGCTTCCCTCGTAACGTCGATGAAGGTCAAAAGCCGAAATGGGATAACAATGATTTTAACGGTTACAGCCGCACTATCCCTGTTGCACGTTTCGTTGACTGTATTTTAGAGCCGGGCAAAGAAATTAAATACAATGGTTCAAAAGTTATTCTTCCTGATTACAAAATGATGGTGATCAGTGGTAACAACCCTTGGCATCACCACCAAGATCGTAACCGCATGAAGAAAGCGTTCCAAAAGCTACAAACCGTTGTAACGATTGATTTTGCTTGGACGGCCACCTGTCGTTTCTCCGATATTGTGCTGCCAGCATGTACCCAGTTTGAACGAAATGATATTGATGTCATGGGTTCATACAGTGGTCGTGGTTTACTGGCTATGCATAAACTGGTTGATCCGCTTTACCAATCTAAAACTGACTTTGAGATCTTTACAGAGCTGACACGTCGCTTTGGTAAAAACAACGAATACACCCGTGGTATGGATGAAATGCAATGGGTTAGTATGCTTTATAATGATTGTCGTAAAGCGAACAAGGGTAAGTTTGATATGCCTGAGTTTGATGTATTCTGGCAACAAGGTTTCTTAGACTTTGGTACAGGTAAGCCTTGGGTACGTCATGCTGATTTCCGTCAAGATCCTGAAATTAACGCGCTAGGTACACCATCCGGCTTTATTGAAATCACAAGTCGTAAGATTGGCCGTTACAAATACGAACACTGTCAAGAACACCCAATGTGGTTTGAAAAAACAGAACGTTCTCACGGTGGTCCGGGCTCTGATAAACACCCGTTCTGGCTGCAGTCTTGTCACCCAGATAAGCGTTTGCACTCACAAATGTGTGAATCGGAAGAGTTCCGTGCAACTTACACTGTACAAGGTCGTGAACCTATTTACATTAACCCTCAAGATGCGGCTGAAAAAGGCGTCAAAGATGGTGATGTGGTACGTGTATTTAATGACCGTGGACAGCTATTAGCAGGTGCAGTGCTGACTGACAGCTACCCTCGCGGTATTGTTCGTATCGAAGAAGGGGCATGGTATGGCCCTCTTAACGAAAAAATTGGTGCGATCGACACTTATGGCGATCCAAACACTCTTACTATCGATATTCCAACATCAGAGTTAGCGCAGGCAACAAGCGCACAAACCTGTATTGTGAACTTCGAGAAGTTTAAAGGTGAACTGCCACCTGTCACCTCGTTCGGTGGTCCAATTGAAGTCAGCTAATTAAAATTAGTGTCTGAATAATATTAAGCCCTAACCTATCTGTTAGGGCTTTTTTTACTCTTAAATTTGGTAAAACTTTACTATTGGGGATACTTATTCTTGAAAGAGAAAAACAACGCAGTCATAGTTTATTCAATTCAGGTAGTATAACGGGCATTTTGAGAGGCTCTATCGGATAAAGCGGTAAATAAGTGACGTTGTTATTTTGTAATGAGTAATAGTAAAGAAGAAAAAAGGCAACACTACAAAAAGACCCGTCAGCTTAGGGCGGGTCATAGCAGCATCTTATCCAATAGAAGATTTCAGCTCTGTACACCATGCATTTGCAGGCCATATACCGTACGTCTGAACTTCTTTTTTACCTTTATTCCACTGATTAATAGGATCTTTCCAAACGACTTCACATCTATTACTTGAAAAAACACCGGGTAACTTAATAGATAACTGAACATCTACGGCATCTTTAGGCAAATAAACTGAAGCACTTTGTGGTGCAGGGAAGGCACCAGATTTGTGCTGAATATTTTTATTCGTTACTGTCTTATATGCTAATTGCCACTTGGTTATATACGTACTACCGGGCTTACTATTGATGATGAGTTCTAACTGATTAATTGGTTGAGTCCAATTATTGATTGGACGTTTACCGTCAATTGAAGTAAACGTAAAAGCAACAGGAACCAGATCACCGATTTCATCTCTTGTTGCTGGGAATTTAGTTGCAGTAACAGAATTACTGCCTTTTTCAGAAATTAATTTTGGAGTAAGACCTATTTGATCTTTCTTTGGTGAGGCCACATTCACCGAGGTTACGATACTGTACTGACCTTCGTCGTCGTTGCTTGCAATAGCAACACCACGACTCGCCCATTTTACCCCACTGATATAGCCAAACCCTTGAGATATATCTCCGGTTTCATGGTCAATATACGGTGTTTTTTCGGCTGCACTTTTTATAATATCCCATTTATCAGCAACTAAACCATAAGGGTTATTAGTATATGCTTCTACCGCAATAATATACGTCGCAGCTAAACTTTTCGCTTTTGAAAAAACCCAAGAGTGTTCCATTCCAACGTCTACTTTAACCCCTGAGTTTGGATCTAAGTACCCACCGTCAACTTTTACTTCACCACTATTTTTAGATGTGTTTTTTGATGAGAACTCCCATTTTTCATCTTTACGTTTAGTCAGAAAATAAACAGGGTCATCAACCATATCTGTACTAACTAAAGTAAATTCACCGGTGAGATAGTTTAAATAACCAATAGCACCAACTTGAATGGAAGGATCGTTACTCCAGTTTGCAAACGTATTTTCTTTTGAACTTCTCATCAAATTCGTGAGTTCTTGATTCCAAAATGATGAGTCATCAGCAGCAGTGAACAGATAGCGTACTGTTTATTCCTGTCTATACTTTCTGAAACATATTCTTCAACATCCCCAATCTCTTTACTTGTTGTTTCGAGATGGTAAAAGTGATCCATATCCCCTTTCAATGAAATCCGATTTCAGACTAAGCTATCAATATCATTAGTTCAAATAAAAAAAGAACAAAAAAAAAGAACAAAAAAAAAGAACAAAAAAAACATACACTTAAAAATTAGATATAAAAAAACCACCGCTAACGGTGGTTTTTTTGCTTACGTTATTTAGGTATTAAACGTCGTAAGTAGTAGAGGCAGTGTTGCCGCCTGTACCAGTCCAGTTTGTGTGGAAGAACTCACCACGTGGACGGTCAGTACGCTCATAAGTGTGAGCGCCGAAGTAGTCACGTTGAGCTTGAAGCAAGTTAGCAGGTAGACGAGCTGTTGTGTAACCGTCTAGGAAAGATAGCGCAGAAATCGTACATGGCATTGGGATGCCAGACTCTAGAGATTTCGCTGCTACTTTACGCCATGCTGCTAGGCTGCCTTGTAGGATGTTTTTGAAGTACTCGTCAGAACCTAGGAATGCGATATCTGGGTTCGCTTCATACGCATCACGGATGTTACCTAGGAACGCAGAGCGGATGATACAACCACCACGCCACATTAGTGCTACGTTACCGTAGTTTAGATCCCAACCGTTTTCGTTCGATGCTTCACGCATTAGCATGAAACCTTGCGCGTAAGAGATGATCTTAGATGCTAGTAGTGCTTGACGTAGTGCATCAACCCACTCTTGCTTATCACCTTCAACTGGCGTGATTGTCTTGCCGAATAAAGTTGCAGCTTCAACGCGTTGGTCTTTCAGTGCAGACAGGCAACGAGAGAATACAGACTCAGAGATAAGCGTTAGTGGAATACCTAGGTCTAGTGCGTTGATACCAGTCCACTTACCCGTACCTTTTTGGCCAGCAGTGTCTAGGATCTTCTCAACAAGTGCTTCACCATCTTCATCTTTGTAGCCAAGAATATCAGCTGTGATTTCAACTAGGTAGCTGTCTAGCTCAGTTTTGTTCCAGTCAGCGAATACTGCTTGCATCTCATCAGCACTCATACCTAGGCCATCTTTCATGAACTGGTATGCTTCAGTGATAAGCTGCATGTCACCGTATTCAATGCCGTTATGAACCATCTTAACAAAGTGACCAGCACCGTCGTTACCAACCCAGTCACAACAAGGCTCACCAGCATCAGTTTTAGCAGAGATACCTTGGAAAATTGGCTTAACCGCTTCCCAAGCTTCAGCTGCGCCGCCAGGCATGATTGAAGGACCGAAACGAGCGCCTTCTTCACCACCAGATACACCAGTACCGATGAAGTAGATGCCTTTCTCACGGCAATGCGCTACGCGACGGTTAGTATCTGGGTAGTTAGTGTTACCACCGTCGATAATGATATCGCCTTCATCCAATAGTGGAATTAGTTGATCAATGAATGCATCAACAACATCACCAGCACGAACCATTAGCATCACTTTACGTGGTGCTTCTAACTTAGCAACAAGATCTTCAAGAGACGTTGCGCCAACGATGTTTGTGCCTTTTGCTGGGCCTTCAAGGAATTCTTCCACTTTTGCTACAGTACGGTTGTAAGCAACAACGTTAAAGCCGTGGTCATTCATGTTTAGGATCAGGTTTTGGCCCATTACTGCCAAGCCAATTACACCGATATCGCCTTTCATATTATTCTCCTTGCGCCAGCAGTTTTGCCGCTGCTGAATCTAAAAACCATTCTGTTTTGCCATTTACGGCTTTAATTTTCGCTGCAGGATAAGCAAGAGCTTCTGCAGGCGTATTATTAATTTCTTGCAATACTTCAGCTTTGCTTTCACCTAACACCAGGTAGGTAATACGATCCGCATTTTCAAGTAAGCGCGCTGTTTTTGAAATGCGTTTTTGACCGCTATCTGGATGCGTTGCAATCACAGAAAGCTCAGGATCGTCAAAGTCTGTTTGGTTCGGGAATAATGATGCTGTATGCCCATCGGTTCCCATACCCAATAAAATCCAATCAAATGCAGGTAAGCCATTTTTAAGTGGAATTTCTGCATCCATTTCCTCTGCAAATCGAACCACTTCTACAGCAGGATCATCTTCACCTTTAATACGGTGAATATTGCCAGCTGGAATATCGATTTGTTGGAACAATAACTCGTTTGCTTCACCGAAGTTACTTTCCGGGTCGGTTGGCTCAACACAACGCTCATCGCCCCACCAAAAGTGTAAGTTGCTCCAATTAACATCTTTCGCATAAGGTGCTTGCGCTAATGTTTTAAACAACAGTTTTGGTGTACTCCCACCAGAAAGCGATATATGGACAGGCTTCACCTGCTTGCTCATTGCCATCATGGTGTCAGCTAATGAAACGACAACATCCTGCGGTGTTTCAAATACGCGATAATTAATCATGCTTATAGCTCACAATAGTCAGTGTTTGCTAAATTCTTACAAGGAAAACGCCACTCACGATTACTTGATGCAAGTAAGTCATCAGCTTGTTTTGGTCCCCACGTACCTGCGGCATAACCAAATAAGTGTTCTGGGTTTTCTTTGTATTCAAGAATTGGTTGAACAAATTTCCAACAAGCGCGAACAGCATCTGTACGTGCAAACAAGGTTGCATCTTGCTTCATACAATCAAGAAGTAAACGTTCGTACGCTGTCAGCATATGGGTTTCTTCAAGCTTGTCGTAATGGAAGTCCATTGATACTTCTTGAGATTCAAAACCTGCCCCTGGTTTTTTAAGACCAAAGCTCATTAGAATCCCTTCATCAGGCTGAATACGGATAATTAGCTTGTTCTCAGGTGCATTTTCACCAAACACTGGGTGCGGTGTTTTCTTAAAGTGAATAACCACTTCCGTCACACGTGTTGGTAGTCGTTTACCTGTACGAACGTAGAATGGCACACCATTCCAACGCCAGTTTTGAATAAACATTTTCATACCAACGTAAGTTTCAGTACGTGAGTCTTCCGCTACACCTGGCTCTTGGCGATAACCTAACAAATGCTTACCACGAGCATCTGATTCCGTGTACTGACCCAACACTAAGTTATTTTTAAGATCATCATCTGATAATGGTTTAAAGCTTTGCATCACTTTAACCACTTCATCACGGATAGAATCAGCATTAATTGCAGCAGGCGATTCCATACCAACCATTGCCAATACTTGCAGCAAATGGTTTTGGAACATATCTCGAACAGCACCGGCACCGTCGTAGTAGCCACCACGATCTTCAACGCCTAATGATTCAGACGCAGTGATTTCAACGTAATCAATAAAGTTACGATTCCAAAGCGGCTCAAACATGCCATTTGCAAAGCGGAATACAAGCAGGTTCTGTACCGTTTCTTTGCCTAAGTAGTGATCGATACGGTAGATTTGGTGCTCTTGAAAACAAGCATGAATTTGCTTGTCTAATGAGATCGCTGACGCTAGATCATAACCAAATGGTTTTTCAACAATCAGGTTTTTCCAACCTTCTGTCTCATCATTTAGGCCATGAGCGGCTAGACATTCTGGGATCACGCCGTAAAGGCTTGGTGGTGTCGCGAGGTAGAAAACAGCGTTACCTTGGGTATTGTGCGTTACTTTGAAAGTATCTAAGCGTTCTTTCAAGACTGCATATTCATCTTTATCAGACGTATTTAATGCTTGGTAGTAAAGATGCTGACAAAAATTAACCAATGTTTCGTCATCGGTTTTTTCATTTTCTGTCAAAGATTGCTTTAACTTATCACGAAATTCTTGATCGCTATATGATGTACGACTTACCCCTAAAATTGCAAAATCTTCAGGCAATAAACCATTAGCATAAAGGTGATAAAACGCAGGTATTAACTTTCGGTGTGTCAAATCACCTGACGCACCAAAAATTACAATTGAGTTATTTTCTGGTTGAACCATATCATTTTCCCATTAATTTCAGATCTTCAGACCTGCGACAGCAATCAATTGCTTGGTATAACGGGGCCTTATTATGCCGTATTTTTTTCATTCGTTACGAATAAATATGAAAAAAATAAAAAAATTTCGTTATACCTTATTATTTTTGTTAAAAAGTATAATGACTATTAACACCAACTCGATGCATAAATCGCTGACTAGACAGCGATAAATCACTAATACAGAAAATTATTACGGCTTATGTTAACAACATTTGTTATCAGTACCAGTCGAAATTTTCTATTATGCCAATAGGCTAAGCCTTTGAGCGCCGTTTCTTCTTGCGCTTTTCTTTAAAGTACTCATTATTAGAAACGATCGTCAATCTAAAAGATACCCAGACTGACGCAAACGTTTAAACGTTCACCAATTCACATTCTCAATCATACTTCATCTCTCACTTAGCCGTTCAAATACCTTATACCGCATATGGGTTACTATTGATAAGCTCACTAATGGCGGTTATTATGCCCGCAATTTCAACCACCCACGCGGTGGTTTTTTATTCGTAACAATTAACCCACGATTATGGTTTGGGTTAATTCATGGTAAATAGGTTATCCCATGTCTAAATTCTTCTTCAAAGGTCGTATCGAAAAGAAACCAAAATATGAAAGCTTTGGTTACAACACGAAACGCGAAACCAAACTGGGCACGGAAACCAACCCACTCACATTGATTGTGAACAGCGAAGAACGTCAACAAGAAGTACAGCAGCAAGTTAATGACAACCAACTGTTTGCAAATATCACGATCAATGCTGACATTGCAGAAGATATTGCAGAGCTAGACAGTGTTTTAAATAAACCCAAAACCACTGTGTTTGAAAAGACACCCAACCGTAATGACCCATGTTCATGCGGTAGTGGTAAAAAATACAAAAAGTGCTGTGGTAAGTAGTAACAAACAAAAAAGCAGGTATTCGTACCTGCTTTGTTTTTAGCTTCAAATACATGTCTAACTGACACCGGTTAAACATTTATTTATCTGTAATTTAAAGTAGATAGAAGTATGAGCAAAAAAAGCCAAGGCTATTCTTGTATTGGCCTATTTAATCCCAAAACACCGGAGAATGTTGGATCTGTTATGCGCGCAGCTGGCTGTTATGGTGTTAACTCTGTGTTTTATACGGGAACGCGTTATGATCATGCCGCACAGTTTTGTACTGATACAAAAAAAGCATCACTTGATATACCGCTAATAGGTGTTGAAGACTTAAAGAAAATCATTCCTATCGGCTGTGTACCCGTTGCTGTTGATTTAATCGAAGGTGCAAAAGCATTACCTGACTATAAGCATCCAAAACGTGCTTTCTATATCTTTGGCCCTGAAGACGGCACCTTAAAAAAAGAAATTACTGATTTTTGTCGTGAAACGATTTATGTACCAACGAATGGTTCAATGAATCTTGCCGCTGCCGTTAATGTGATTCTTTATGATCGTTTAGCTAAAGGCGATAACTTTTCAAATCACAAATAACGCGATTAATCATAAAAAGCCACGATAACTGAATCATCAGCTATCGTGGCTTAATTTTATGCATTTTCTGATGTTAGCTTCCTTGTTTTGTGCATTACTCTTTTTATTAGAGTGATCTAAAGCTACCTTGGCATTTTACCAATTTGTTCGTAATATGCTTTTTTATCTAAATACATTGCTTTATCTGCTACTTGATAAAGTGCACGTGCATCAATATTTTCAGTGCTAGCACAGCCCATAGCAAAGTGAATAGCCACTTTCTCTCCTGAAGCTAGGCGTGCATAATGCTTATCTATAACTAACTGTTGTAAACGCAACGTTAACTTATCACAGCCTACATTATCACCACCTTTGATAATAATCGCATATTCATCTCCACCGAGACGATATACCTTGTCGGTACTACGACAAACACTTTGAATAAGCCTGCCCGTTTCGATTAACAGCTGATCACCCATATGATGCCCATATTCATCATTGGCTTGCTTTAAACCATTCACATCGATCATAAACAAACCAAAGTATTGTTCTGGATATCGATGTGCAATTTTTATCCACTCATCAAGATCAACATCAAACGCTTTACGATTACTTAGCCCCGTTAATGGGTCTGTGATTGCGCTTCTTTCCAACTCTTCATTCAGTAATCGACCTTCAAGTTCTGCAGATAATTGACGAATAAATAATGAAATAATTTCATAGTCATCTCGTGCAATATTAGGGTGCTCCATCACAATAATCCCCAATAACACACCATGTGTATCGACAATTTTGAAACATTGAAGCACTTTATCGCCACTATTAATACGAAAGTAATCACTGCAATGCGCATCTGCATCAATACTCTCTAAATTAATGTTAGACAAGCCTTCACTAAACCAATTTGTATTCTTGTTTATAAATAACTGCATCCCCCATCCTGAATAAGGATACAGACTCACTAACTGCGTCATAACCGTAGAGTGAATATCACCATGTTGTAATTTATTACTAAATAACAAGAGTGACTGAAGCATGGTTCGACGTTTTTCTTCGCGCTGTAATGAGTGAGTTAACTCTAACGTCTTTTCATGTACTTTCTGCTCTAGTTGATCATTAAAAGTCATCAACTTTACATTTTTATCTTCTAAGTCACTAAGCTGGGCTTTTATTGTGGTCGACATTTTCTGAATAAGATTATTCACCATGATTAATTCAGAAAATCTTAAATCTTTATCTAATATATTATAATTGCCACCTAAACACCCCCTTACACTGTCCATAAGATAGGTTAAAGGTTTTGCGAACCAACGATACGATATTGTCGCCGTTAATAACGTAAACATAATTACAATAATAGCGACAATAGTTAATATCTTTAATGAATTAGTAAAGGGATTCTCTCCCAAATATTTATTCATGAAGACTTGAGCTTCATAAGACATTGGCTCTGCAATATATTTATTATCTATCGTCACTTCAGCCGTTTTTGATACCGTCGGCATTAAGGGATCAAGTTTACCTTTATAAACCGCAATATTATCCATGCCATTATGATGAAAAATAACGTGCTCTCCATCTTTTAAATAAGGGCGAAGAACCTTAACAATATTTTCCACAGGCACTATAACAATTAAATAACCTAACGGTTTACGCTTTAGCCCTTCCGTCAGCGTTGACTGATATATAGGTACACCTATGGCAACGCCTTTATGACTAGGGTTAAATTTATCAGGCATCAAATGTTCATCACCATAATTAAACACCCATTGATTGCCTGTACTTTTACTCGTACCCACACTCTTACTCAACAAGGTTTTCAAACTGGAGAAGGATTTTACTCCATTAATACCATTATAATTTTCTACCTCATCCCAGTTAGCATCAACCAAATAAGCCGCTTGTGCTAATGGCGTGTTATCAACTAAATTTGCTAATGTGGCATCGACATGGCTAGTCAGAAAGAAGTCATCAATGCCCTGCACTAACAACCTATCTCGTGATAACACATCTAGCGCAGTAGATAATAGATAAAAGCGATAATTAAACTCTTGTGCTAACGTTGTGGATAAACGCTCTATGAGATCAATTCGGTAATTAGTTTCAACTTCTGTTTGCTGCTTTATTAATAAACCGCCAATAATAGATGCTGGTAAAACCGCAACGAAAACCATTAATAGCGCCAGTGATGACTTTAATTTTAGTTTCATTTTTTACTCAACCGCTTCCATTGCTGAATAGCGATACGCTGCATAAATTCAGCCGTTTTTTCTGCTGATAGTCCATCTTCATAACGCTTAAAGCCAATAGCCATCGCTTGCCATGCTATAGACATTTTTATTGTTGATGGCATTGGTTTAGATAATTCAAATTGCTTAAACAATATTTGCTCATCACCTGTAGCCTGCTGCTGATAGCGATTCAATAATTTCTCTGACGTAGGTAATAAACGTGTCTCTTTATAGACCAATTGTTGAATACTTAAGCGTTGAATAAACTTAGCAAACTTTTTAATTAAGGCTTTTTTATGTACCGTGTGGTTATTGTAATTAGGTAATGACAGAAGAAATGTGCTACTCATTGGGTGCATTACATTACCATCAACAGTAGGTAATAAGGCTACGCCTAGAGCATTGCCCATTGCCTTCTTTAAATCTTGATATGCCCAATCACCATTAATCGCATACGCCTCTTTACCTTGAATAAAATCACTTTGTGAACAAGTATAATTACATTCAGGATTTACAATTTTTTGCTCTGATAAATAACGATAATATTTTAAAGCCTTAACCATTTCTGGTGTATTAAGTGATATTTCACCATCAATAATGGGCCAACCATTAAACGCAGATAAAAATGGTATAAAGTAATACATATCGAGGTAATTCCACCCAATAGGCAAAATATTTTTATCAAGCCACTTTTGCTTGGTATCGATAATGTCATGCCAACTACTCACTGGCTGAGAAACTAGCTTTTTATTATAATATAACAATAGGTTATTCCCTTGAATAACAGGAACTCCCCAATATTTATCATCAACGTACGCTGTCATCATCGCCGTTCGAGAAAGCTCTGGTGATAACCAACTTTTAGGAATACTTGATAGTTTCATTAAACTATGTAGGCCAACAAAATCAGAGGGAAAAATGACAAGATCAGGTAAACCACCATATTGTGCGCCCAGTAAAATTTCAGCTTTTATCTTCTCAGGATCAAATTGAACAAGAGAGATATTTATATTATTTTCTTTTTGAAATTCACTTACCAATAATTCAATAAAACTATTATCTTGATGCGAATACCAAAGCGTTAATCTCTCTTCAGCTTTCGCAGATAAAGAAAGAAACATCATCAGAAAAAATACTACACTTCTTAACATAACCACACCAAATACCTTTTTAGGATATCGATAAAGCGCGAACAATATTATAAATATAATACACACCTATCGATATAATCGGTATGATAGAGTATTCCCAAAAAGAATCAAACACCTACCAGTAAAACCTTATGTGACATATCAATAACTTATAGTAACAAAACGGATTATGTATTTCGTTTTACTCCCTAAAAGCACTAATATTTAAATAAAATACAATAGGTTACATAATTAATTTTTATTTTTGTTGATCATCGATAACTTAATCACCTTGATGTGAAGGGATTCAAGTAAAAAATTAACACAACTTTCATCTAACCGTTATGATGAGCTATCTTTTCCTTTTTTAAACAGCAAGCGCACATAAAGTTATGACATTACCTAAATCCTCAGTGGCACTTATCACCTGTTCTCTTTTTTTTCTTACTGCTTGTGAATCAACGGTAAATGCATCACCACAGCCCGAAGCGCTCTCAAAACAACCTATGGTAGCTAAAACAGTTATTAAGCCATCCGTTACCCCTATCTCAAACACTGAGTTAAAAAAAGAACAAGACATGATCAACTTCGCACGTAAGTATCTTGGTACAAAGTATGTGTGGGGTGGGACAACGCCTAAAGGTTTTGATTGCTCAGGTTTCATTAAATATGTTTATAACAAGTACGATATTTCAATACCTCGTACAACAGCGGCTTACCCTAATCTTTATGATAAAAAAGTATCACTAAAAAACGCCAAAGTAGGTGATCTTATTGTTTTCACAGGAACAAATCCGAAGATTCGTAAACCAGGTCATGCTGGTATTATTACTGAAGTGGGTAAAAACACATTGAAATTTGTTCATAGCTCTTCATCTAAAAAGCATTTTGGTGTGACTGAAACCGACTATTACAAAAGTGGTTATCCAAAGCGTTACTTAACAGTAATCAAAATGTAGCACAGATAATCGAGCAATTTAGCGATAAAAGGAGCACCATGCTCCCTTTATCTGTAATCATTTCTTTACACTGTAAGATTTCCTAAAATTCTCATCATCTAGCCCTACTACCAGAAACTTTGTATTATTTGGAAAAATAACAGTGTGTGCTAGCGATACTCCTATCGCACTCCAATAGTCACTCTCTGTTTGGTATGTCTAAGTCGGTCACTTAATACATACCTAGAATAAGGGGCTGATAGATCGGTCAATCTATCAGCCCCACACTTTTACTATTACGCTTAGTTTAAATAACTTGCGCTCCAATCAAGAACAAACCAAAGCCAAAACAAACCATCATTGCAATTTGCCCACCTCCAACTTCGTAATACGCATCATTACTTATTGCTGTTTGTGTCTTACCCTCTGCTTTTCTTAAGTTAAGAGCCATCATCATAGGGATAAACACTGCAATAAACACCATAATTAAGCCCGCATAACTTAATACTGCTAAAAATTTATCTGCAGCAAATATGGCGCCTAATAATGGAAGAATAAAGGTTAAAACATACGTCACCGCACGATTTTGTTTAAATAAATCAATATTTTGGTCAAATAATGAAAGAGCTACACCAAAGAATGAAGTCAGCAACGCTAGTCCCGTAAATAATGAAAGAATGACATGGATTCCTTCAAATCGAGTGGCCAGCACATTAATTAGCTCGGAAACATTATTGAACTGTGTTAATTGCTCGTACGATAAACTTCCCACAACAGCGTAAAGCCACAATAAGTAGCACACAAGTGGAATAAACGAGCCTAGTAAAACCATATTGCGTAATTGCGCATGTGTCGCTTTGTCGTTATAAGACACTAATGATGGAATAACAGGAAAAAATCCAAAACTGGTAAATAACACAGCACTGGTTTTGATTAGATCAATACTACTGTCATTTGTTGCAGTGAAAAAGTGTGCTAGTGACATATTTGGCACTAAGGCAAAGAGCGTAATAATAAGCACTGCTAACATTAAGAGAAATAACACACGATTAAGCTTGTCAATCACACCAGTACCAGCCGCGACAATACCACCAGCAATAACAGCAAACAAAATTTGACTTTGAACTAACGAGATATCTAAATCTAAATTCAGTACCATTTTATGCACTAAGTCGCCGGCACCAATGATGTAAGCCATTAATAAACATATTAATAGTGCGTATAACAAGCCATTAGTGATTAACTGTCCACCCTTTCCTAATGATTGTTTCGCGATAGTGTTCATACCTAAACCACCGCGAACTTTAATACTGGCTTCAAGTAATAATAATGCTGAATACGTTGTACCACTCCAAATAATCAACATTAAAATTGTGCCTGACAATAAGCCAAACTGAGCCAATACCATTGGAATAGCGAGCATTCCTGCACCGAGTGCTGTACCCGCAATAATCAGCGAGCTACCTATTAATTTTAAATTCACACAATACCCTTACTTTATATATGCAACACAAAGCCTCAGCTTATGGCTGCGTATTATCAAATGATTTTAATCTTTAGATTGTCGGCTAATTAATAGCCGTGACTAAATCGAGATGAATATAAAGATAGGTTCGAAAAGACAGCCAACGAGCATTGTCGTTGAACTTGATGAATAGAAAAGTTACACAACATTAATCGTACTCCAAAAACGATATTAATAATGATGAGTGGTCATGATGTTTCATTTCGGTCAAAACGAACATCACTCATCTGTTGCAATACTAAAACACATTTCTAAAGAATGAAATAATAGATTATATCCTCAGACCAGCAATCTGCTTATATAAGCCTTCAGGGCTTGCCACCAATAGGCTTATAGAATGCTTTAACGAGAGCACTACTCAGAATAATGGGTTATCACCCCACGTGCTTTTCTGAAGCAAGGCTAACGAGAGTTAAGCGGTTAAATGAACCTGGTTTTACAGCAATTAAGCTACCGTCGCCAAACTGAATACCATCAAAGAACTGAGTACCCCATTTCACACGCTTAAAGTGTGCATAACGCGCTTTTGAATATACGGTTTCTAAAGCGTTCAACGCACCTTCACGCTTTACTTGCTCTTGAATTGCTTTACTTAATAATTTATCAGCAATAAGCATCGTTGCCTCCTACAAAAATAACCGCGCTTTCCATATTCGCTCATTTCTTTTTACCAAACACACTAAGATATGCAAGGGGACGTTTATCAATTTATACTTTTTTTCATTGGCTGCTTAAATTTCACACATAAAAAAGCCCAGAACTTTTGTCTGAGCTTTACGTTCAATATAATGATTAATTGGTATTTACACCGTGAATGAACCTTCATTTTGTTTTGGGTTGGGACCAAATCGGTTATCACCTGGCTTGCTGTCTTGTACCATAAAATAGATCAGCACTAAGATACCAACAATCGGAACAAACATGATCAGTGCCCACCAACCGGTACGATCTTGATCATGTAAACGACGGACAATCACGGCAATATTAGGGATAACAATAAACAGTGAATATAATGCCGCTAATACGCCATAGTCATCCCCAATGGTTGGTAAACCTAAAAGACTATCAGCAAACCCTAGTGCCATACTGATCAAAGCGCTAAAAAGCGTAAAAAACCAAAACTCTTTACGGCGTGAACGACCATTAAACTGTGCATATTTTTTTAAAACAGCAAGATACCAATCCATTTTTCTTCCTTTAGTCCGATATTTCTAGGCTAATAAACCTCTTACACAAAATGTATTCCTTTTTACAATCATAGCCAAGCAATTTTAACTATCTCTTTGTTGTGAGACCGCTCAAAAATAAAAATGACATTCACTTTGTATTCTATTTACACTGTGAGTGACTTAATAAAGCTTAAAAGTTAAGCACCTTGTTTTTAACATTTATTCACTTTCTCTCGCATTATTATTCTACTCACTTTCGAGGAATTTTAACTGCAATAGGGATAGACAATGCAAAAGACACTTCTTACCTGTGCGTTAGCCGTCGCCTTTAGCACATCACATGCTTACGCGGCAGATTGTTCTAATATCGCCAAATGGCAAGCAAATATAGCCTATAATGGCGGTAGCCAAGTCCAACAAGACAACAACATCTATAATGCAAATTGGTGGTCTCAAGGCAATCAGCCTTCAAATCACTCAGGCCCTTGGCAAGAATGGACATTAGTAGACAGCTGCATGAGCAGTGGGAATCAAGATCCATCCGTAACACTGATCTCACCGCTTAATAATGCACAATTAACCGCGCAAACAGATATTACGTTAGCTGCCAACGCAAGTGATAAAGACGGTTCTATTCAACATGTTGAGTTTTTCATAAACCAACAATCTATTGCAGTTGTCGATACAGCCCCATACCAAATTAATTGGACAACGGTGCTTGGTAACTACACCATTACAGCCACAGCAACGGATAATGAAAATGCCACTAAAACAGATGTTGTGAATATTAGTGTCGTTTCAGCGAGTGAAAACCTTGCGCCAAGTATTTCAATTAGTTCACCAACATCTGATACTCCTATTTCTGAAGGCGATACGGTAACGATCACAGCCAATGCCGAAGATAAAGATGGCTCCGTCACTCAGGTAGCGTTCTTTGTTGATAACCAACTAATCGCAACAAGTTCTTCAGCCCCATTTACAGCGCAATGGACATCAACGGCGGGTAATCATCAAATTACAGCCAAAGCAACAGACAATGAAAATAGTACAACCACATCAAGTGCGATAACTCTTACTGTTGATGACGTTATTGTTGGTGGTGGTTGTGGTGATATTCCAACCTTTAAATCTGGTACTGATTATCTAGCAGGTGATTTGGTAGAAAGTAATAATCATAAATACCGTTGTGACATCGCAGGTTGGTGTTCATCATCATCTGATTGGGCTTATAAGCCTGGTGAGGGACAGTATTGGACAGATGCATGGACAGATTTAGGAATTTGCGCCATTGCTCCTGACGTTAAGATCACCTCTCTTAGTGATCAACAAACGGTATTAGCAGGAACGACTCTGACGATTGATGCTGATGCTACTGATGCCGATGGTACTATCGAACAAGTCAGTTTCTATGCTAACGAACAACTTATTGACACCGTTCTTACAGCCCCTTATAGCACACAGTGGTTAGCATCAGATTTAGGTAATACCACGATTAAAGCCGTTGCCACTGATAATGAAGCGAACACGAATGAAGCTAGCGCTACGGTTACTGTAAGCGATCAGGCTCTTGTTACTAGCTTAACATCTCCAAGTAGTGGCTCTGTTGTCACACTAGGTAAAGCACTCACCCTTTCAGCAACAGCGACAGCACTAACCGGTGATGTTCGACAAGTTGATTTCATTATTAACGGCAATGTTGTTGCAACCGATAAAACTGCACCTTATAGCAGTTCTTGGACGGCGCAATCTGCAGGTAATTACACTGTCACAGCCCTCGCTACGAATGGTAACGGTGAAACCGCACTATCAACCGCAGCCAGTGTAAAAGTTCAAGAACCGATTGAGACTCAACATAACTTAATTGGCTATTGGCATAACTTCGTTAATGGCTCTGGCTGTCCAATACGTCTTCGTGATATTTCACCCGCTTGGGATATTATCGATATCGCATTTGCTGATAATGATCGCAACAGCGACGGTACTGTTCACTTTAATTTATACAACGGTGACATTCGCAGTAGTTGTGAGCCGCTTGATCCACAACAATTTAAAGATGATGTTCGTGAATTACGCGCACAAGGTAAAATCATCGTTCTTTCACTGGGTGGTGCTGAGGGTACTATCACTTTAAATAACGATGCCGACCAAGCAAACTTTGTTTCAAGCTTGACTGATATTATTAATGAGTGGGGATTTGACGGACTCGATATTGACTTAGAAAGTGGGTCAAACTTACTCCATGGCACAGAGATCCAAGCCCGTTTACCCGTTGCGTTAAAACAAATCGAAGCCAACATTGGTGGTGATATGTATTTAACCATGGCACCAGAACACCCTTATGTTCAAGGCGGCATGATTGCTTACTCAGGAATTTGGGGCGCTTACATCCCGATGATAAATGAGTTACGTGACATGCTAAATCTGCTGCATGTACAACTATATAACAACGGTGGTTTAGCAAATCCATATACGTCAGGAGTCGCCCCTGAAGGATCGGTTGATATGATGGTGGCATCAGTCAAAATGTTAGTAGAAGGGTTTGAACTGGCAGATGGCAGTCAATTTGCACCACTTCGCGATGATCAAGTTGCGATTGGCTTGCCGTCAGGACCAAGTTCTGCGAACTCTGGACAAGCACCAACACAAAATATTATTGATGCACTAGATTGTGTCACCAAAGGCAGTAGCTGTGGCTCGGTCGTACCGACTAAACTGTATCCTAACTTTGGCGGTGTAATGACGTGGTCAATTAACTGGGATGTTCATGATGGCTTTAATTTCTCAGGTCCTATCGGAGATAAGCTTCAACAAATGAATAGTCAACGTTAACCCGTATCCATATACGTGATAAAAAAACGCCAAGGTTGCTATTTATGCATCTTGGCGTTTTTCTTTGAAATAAGGAAAATCATTAATAGCGCTTAATTCGAACCACTTTCATCGTTTCAACTTCAAACCCTGCCACCATCATCACTTCAGGGTAATAGGTCATATTCACCTTACAGCCATTTAAACTTTGATATTTTTTTTTTCGTTTAAATTTAAATGGGACGTCGTAACCTTCAATCATCAACGTATGCAGGATCCACTCACCGTCTTCTCGCTGAGTATGTGAGCGAACTTTCAATCCATCGCTATGAATGAGTTCAGCATGTTTTGCTACAAGCTTATCCACATCAGATTTCATGATATTCGTTTCCTTTTTGTTATTTAATCGCGACTTGAAACACATATACAAAAACAGAGAGCCTCGGCTCTCTGTTTTTGTATTTTATTCTGCTTTCTATACTACAGTGAAAGAGGAATAAATAAACCTGCCAATGTCGCACTCATTAAATTAGCAAGTGTTGCAGCAAAAATAGCTTTCATACCTAAACGTGCAATCTCAGGACGACGTTGTGGGACAATACCACCTAAACCGCCCATTAACATTGCAATAGAGGTTAAGTTAGCAAAACCACACAATGCAAAGGTCACAATCGCTTGGGAGTGCTCACTTAATTTAGCGACAGTTTCTGGCTTCATTAAATCAGCGAATGCAATAAATTCATTAACGGCAATTTTAGTACCGATCAAACTTGCAGCCGTTGTTGCTTCTGACCATGGCACACCAATTAACCATGCAACAGGCGCAAATAGATAGCCAAAGATCATATCAAGGCTTAAATGATGTAAACCATCCCAGTTAAAACCTAACCACTGACCCAAAGAGGCTAACCAGTTACCAATATGACCTAAGCCGCCATTCACAAGCGCGATTAAACTGATAACCGCCAGTAAACTTGCGCCGACTGCCATAGCTATTTGTAAACCACTTAACGCACCACGAGAAGCGGCATCAACCATATTAACTGGTTCGTCTTCTTCACCATCGTCTTCTTCTTCCATGGTGTGAACACCTTCAGTCTGAGGAACAAGCAACTTTGCCATCATCAAACCTGCAGGAGCAGACATAAAGCTTGCTGCGATAAGGTACTTAAGCTGAACACCTAATCCCGCATATCCCACCATGGTACCACCAGCAACAGATGCTAAACCGCCAACCATTACTGCGAATAATTCTGAACGTGTCATTCGATCCAAAAATGGTCGAACAACTAAAGGCGCTTCCACTGAACCGACAAAAATATTAGCCGTTGCAGACATTGACTCTGTACGTGTTGTACCCAGTAGCTTTTGTAATATGCCACCAATCGTACTGATCACCCATTTCATAACGCCTAAGTAATACAGTACAGAAATTAGCGCAGAGAAAAACACAATTGAAGGCAAAACGTTAACAGCGAAAATGAAACCTAATTTAAATTGTGCTAATTGACCGAACAGAAATTCCGTACCTTCATGGCCATATTCAAGAATACCGGATACGGCACCAGATATGCTGTTTAAAACTACACGACCAATAGGAATGTATAAAATGAAGCCCGCAAAAATAACTTGAATACAAAATGCACCCAACACGCTACGCCAATTAATTGCACGACGATTTTCTGAAAATGAAAAACCAACGGCAAAAATAACAATAATGCCTAAGATGCCGACCAAATAATGCATGGTCAATCTCCAATGTGAAGTAGTAAACGATTGCGGGGGGATTCTATTGAGAAATAAAAACGTGACAAGGATCAAATTGTTATTACAATTAACAATCGAGAAACAAAAAACACAGGAAACGGCTACTTTTCAAGCTAAGCAAACGAAAAGCGTTTGATTGGTTCTTATATGGGATAGTATTGTTCCCATAATTTACAATTAGAAACATTTAAAACAGCGTTTAGCTAACCGTTTGCGTCACGCTGCTGTTTTTTACATCATATGATTGATGAAAATAAAGACTTACCAACATGAAAAGTTTAATGGCTCACTATACCTGACATGAGATATTCCCTAACGCGATATGTTCACGAATAAACTCAATAAAAAGATTCACCTTCGAGGGTAAATACTTATGGCGAGGATAAACTGCATACAATGGCATATGTTGTGTTAACTGCCAATCAGGCATTAACCGAATTAATTTACCTTGGCGGATTTCATCTTTTAATAAATACGTCGCTAAGTACCCTACTCCATTACCAGAAATGGTTGCATCGCGTATTGCATCAGCAGAATCCACTCGATAATTGCCCGTTACCTTCACCTGTTGTTCTTCATTACCTAAGCTGAAATTCCAAATATTGTCTTTACGCTCACGACTAAAATACGTAATACAATTGTGATGTTGTAAATCATCAGGATGATAAGGCACACCATATTTTGCTAAATAATCAGGGCTCGCGACTAAAACAAAATCACAATTAGTTAAGTGGCGAGCAACAAAACCTTGAGGAGGAGAATCCATAAAACCTATCCATAAGTCTAATTGCTCTGAGATCAAATCAACACGATGATCAAATAAGCTGAGTTCAAGATTAACTAATGGGTTTTGTTCATGAAATTCATTGATATAAGGCGCCACATGATTTGAAGCAAATGACTGGGCAATACCCACCCGTAATGATCCTTGCTGGCTATCACCAAAAATCAACAGCTCACTCTCAGCTTCATTAATTTCATCGACAACAACTTCGCAATGTTTCGCAAAAATTCGCCCTGATTCTGTTAACGCAAAAGAACGTGTTGTTCGCTGTACGAGTTGTACACCTAGACGTTCTTCTAATTGTTGAACCAGTTTACTCACTTGAGTACGCGAAATTTCCAGTAATTGAGCAGCCTTTGTAAAACTCTTCTGCTTGGTTAGAGCATTAAACACCACCATTTGCTGCGCTTTTTTTAACATCGATAGCCTTTATTAACATAAAAAGTCTGGTTAGGAAGTCATTACAATTTAACTATCCATTACAACCGTTCATTTTACTATAGATAAAGTGTCAAACAACTTTCTGATATAGAGGCTCATATTCATATCGTAAATAAGCTTTCATCTAACAACGATTAAGTTCTACGCATCGTAACATTCAATCTTTGAGCATATAAATAGGTGAAAAATCGCTCACAAGCAGCTGTAACTATATAAATTACCCCATAAAAACAAGATACCAAATAGCGATAAAGTACGCTTACCGCTTTAATAACATTCAATTAACGCCTCAATTAATCCCTATTAAGTATTTGTGACAACATTCATAGAGTGTTCAAAGTTCTGAAACATAAGTGTCACACAACTTTCCTAATCTTTGTCACGTTCATTTATATCTACAGTAATAAGCAACCACGAAGGACTAGGAAAATGAAAACAAAGATTATCGGTGCAATCGCTTTAGCAGGAACAATGGTAGCTAGCACTGCAGCAATTGCAGGTGAAACTATCTCTGTTGTAGGTTCAAGCTCAGTAACACCGCTTATGGAAGTTTTTGGTGAGACTTACGCGAAAGGAAACGATGTAACAGTAGAGGTTCAAGGCCCAGGTTCATCAGCTGGCATTCGTACTGCACACGATGGCTCAGCCGATTTTGGTATGTCTTCTCGTGCACTTAAAGCATCAGAAGAATCGCCTGAAGTACAAGAAGTGGTTATTGCTCGTGACGGTATCGCTGTTGTTGTTAATAACAACAACCCGGTTTCTGACCTAACAAAAGAGCAAGTTGCAAAAATCTATAAAGGTGAAGTAACTAACTGGAAACAAGTTGGCGGCGAAGATAAGCCAATCGTTGTTGCTACACGTGATACAGCATCAGGTACTCGTGGTGCTTTTGAAGACATCATGAAACTAAAGAAAAAAATCAATGGCGTTAAAGTTTCAGCTATTTCACAGAAAGCACAAGTTGCTAGTGGTAATGGTCAGCTGAAAACAACCGTTGCAAACAACCCATTTGCTATTGGTTATATCTCTTTAGGTTCAGTAGATAATACTGTTAAACCGCTAGCGATCGACGGTCACAAACCTTCTGTTGCTGCAATCAAGTCTGGTGACTACACAGTTCAACGTCCATTCCTTGTTGTGTTCAAAGAAGGCCGTCCATCTGCTGAAGCGCTAAAATTCCTATCTTGGATGAAATCAGCAGACGCACAGAAAATTGTTGAAAACAAAGGCTTCATTTCTACACATTAATTAGTATTTTACGCTCAGCTCATTAGGGCTGAGCGTTTTTTGTTTGTCAGTAACCGGTCACTTTTGTACTGGTTCTGGAGTAAGTAATGACCATCGCGAATATTGAAAAAACAGCAAAGAGCACTTCTTCGCTAAAATCAAAAAAACGAATTGATTGGCGAGAAATAGTCTTTAAAAATCTATTTATGCTAAGTGCCGCTATCGGCATTTTATCTCTTATTACCATTGGCTACTTTATTTTCCGCGAAGGTTATGCTGCCTTTGCGCAAGCTGGTGTAGCTGGTATCGTCCTTGGTACTGATTGGTTACCACCAGCGCTATACGGCATTGCACCAATGATCGTTGCATCACTGGTTTCAACGGCTGGTGCTGTTGTGTTAGGTGTACCCATTGGTGTTTTAACTGCTATTTTTATTGCAGAAGTAGCCCCAAAACGTCTAGCCGATTTAATTCGTCCAATGATCGAACTATTAGCTGGTATTCCTTCTGTCGTTTATGGTTTCTTTGGCTTAGTTATTATCGTGCCGCTTATCCAAGAAGTGTTTAATGTCCCTGCCGGTAACACTATTCTGGCGGGTATCATCGTGCTTGCCGTCATGATCTTACCAACAGTTATTACGGTATCTGAAACCTCTATTCGCGCTGTACCTCGTGCGTATAAAGAAGGGTCTTTAGCATTGGGAGCATCATCGATGTTCACCATTTTCAAACTACTGGTTCCGGCAGCTCGCTCAGGCATCATGACTGGCGTCATCTTAGGTGTTGCTCGTGCTCTAGGTGAAACGATGGCAATTATTATGGTGATGGGTAACTCCCCTGCTATGCCTGATGGTCTATTAGAGTCGGCACGTACACTAACGGCAAATATTGCTATCGAAATGTCTTACGCAACCGGTATTCACGCCAGTGCATTGTACGCTACAGGTATTGTCCTTCTGGTTTTCATCATGATGCTAAACGGCGCGCTTTTGTTTTTAAACCGTGAGCGTGCGAGGTAAAAGTTATGTCATTAACAGCAAATACATCGGTATTGGCCAAAGCCAACCCGCAAGCACAAAAACGTAAAGATCAGATCGCTTTATTTTTAATTTGGTTATCAGCAGGTATCACGGTTGGTTTTTTACTTTGGGTGATTTGGTACATTTTAAGTAATGGTCTAGCCCATGTTAATTGGTCCTTTATTACTTCTGGCTATACCACTATTGGTCAAGAGTCAGGAATTTGGCCAATGATCGTCTCAACTATCTATATGGTTATTGCTTCTATCTCAGTTGCAGCACCGTTAGGTATTATGACGGCTATCTACTTAACTGAATACGCAAAAGTAGGCAGTCGTTTAGTTAAAGTTATTCGATTCTGTACAGAATCACTCGCTGGTATTCCATCAATTATTTATGGTTTATTCGGTATGACATTCTTCGTGGTTGTTATGGGTTTTGGCTATTCAATTTTATCGGGTGCATTAACACTCAGTATTTTGATTCTGCCTGTTATTATTCGAACCACAGAAGAAGCACTAATGGCTGTTCCTCAAACCTACCGTGAAGGTTCTTATGGTTTAGGCGCATCTAAAATTTACACCATCTGGCGACTTATTCTTCCTAGTGCAATGCCAGGAATTGTAACAGCTATCATCCTCAGTGTCGGTCGTGTTATTGGCGAATCCGCACCGGTATTTATGACCGCAGGTATGGTTGCACGTATACCTGAAAGTGTTTTTGACTCTGGTCGAACGCTTACCGTGCACCTTTATAAGTTAACCCAAGAACTTTACACCGTTCATGAATGGAATCAGGCATACGGTACTGCCACTGTTCTTATTGTGATTGTTCTTATCATTAACTTAATTACCAAACTAATTGCGAGCCGTTTCAACACTGCGACTTACTAATTTTGAGGAAGATAAAATGAATAAATTTAATATTGAAAACCTAGATCTTTACTACGGTCAGAACCAAGCGCTAAAACAAATTAACTTACCGATTCCTAATCGTCAGGTAACGGCTCTTATTGGTCCATCAGGTTGTGGTAAATCTACCCTACTTCGTTGCCTTAACCGCATGAATGATCTTATTGAAGGCGTAAACATCAAAGGATCATTGACCATGGATAGTGAAGATGTTTATGGCAATATTGATGTCGCTCAGCTACGTATTAAAGTCGGCATGGTATTCCAAAAACCAAATCCATTCCCAATGAGCATTTACGAAAACGTTGCTTATGGTCTACGTGCACAAGGGGTTAAAGATAAAAAGACCCTTGATGAGATTGTCGAACAATCTCTTCGTGGTGCCGCATTATGGGACGAAGTAAAAGATCGTTTGAAATCACACGCATTTGGCCTATCAGGTGGTCAGCAGCAACGTTTATGTATTGCACGTACAATCGCAATGAAACCTGAAGTTATTTTGATGGATGAACCAACATCTGCACTTGATCCTATTGCGACCAAAAAAATTGAAGATTTAATGGAGTCACTGAAGAAAGATTTCACCATTGTTATCGTTACTCACTCAATGCAGCAAGCACGTCGTATCTCTGACCGTACTGCATTTTTCCTTATGGGTGAATTAGTAGAACATGATGAAACGCAAAACCTATTTAATAACCCTCAAGATGAACGCACTCGTGGTTATGTAAATGGTGATTTTGGTTAATTAATAGAAGTTAATTAACGTTCTTCCTCTTCGCATTTTTTAGAATAATAATAGCGATGGTACTTTTTGCCTCTTCCTTGTGAAGAGGCTTTTTTATATATGTTGCATTTTAAATACTTGTTTTAATAATTTAAACATGTATTATTAATACATGTTTAAGAAAGAGCGAGTAGTCCAATGTCAGATTTTGCTTTAACACACAGAGAAACCACTAAATTTTCTGAGCGCCTAGCGTATAAAATCACACAGCTTCTCAAGTATTCTCTTAATATTTTCTATGGCAAAAAATACGCTAAACGTGCTGTGATTTTAGAAACCATTGCTGCCGTACCAGGTATGGTTGCCGGTATGTTTAACCATTTAAAAGCCCTTCGCCGAATGAAAGATGATGAGGGGTGGATCAAAGAGTTATTAAGTGAAGCAGATAATGAACGTATGCACTTAATGATCTTTTTAGATATCGCTAAACCAAGCTGGGTTGAACGTGGACTTGTCTTATTAGGGCAAGCCGTTTTCATCTGTGTATACAGTATTATTTACCTCACTTCATCAAAGATTGCGCACCGTGTCGTGGGTTACTTTGAAGAGGAAGCTTGTAAAAGCTATACCGAATTTTTAGAAAAAATTGATAGTGGTGAACTTGAAAATGTCGCAGCGCCACAAATTGCAATTAACTACTATGAGTTACATGATGATGCAAAACTGCGAGATGTTGTATTAAGAATCAGAGAAGATGAAGCTAAACATCGCGATCGTAATCATAACTTTGCTGATTGTTATCAAAACAAGGATTTACCAGCTCACCAAGCCTAATCAAAAATAATATTGGAGAGAACTTATGGCATCTATTCCTAATAGCTTTATTAACTACAAATCAACCTCAGTATTTAATCGTGACACTGTGCCGAAAATGTTAGTTCATGAGCACAACACCCGTGAAGGTGTATACGGAAAAATTAGTGTTATATCTGGGACTCTGAAATTTTATGGCTTTACAGAAAGACGAGGAGAAATCGAACAAGAGGTTGTTATTCAGGCAAATGACTCACTCATCAGCCCGCCTCAATACTGGCATAAAGTTGAATTAATGACACCTGATACTCAATTTCAAGTCCATTTCTATGCAGACAAAGACAGTGAGATAGCGCGCCAAAACTTAAATGAACGTTCATAATAAAGTTACAATAAACCACGACAAGTCACTAAATTGTCGTGGTTTTCTATTTTTCATATCAACTTAAACGATTATTTGTACCATCCATTCTTCTTGTTGATTACTTGCAAATTTCTAACTTTCCGCTTTAAAACTAATATATAATCTGCGCCTATTTTCTCTAGCCAGCAAAAATATGCATTAATTGAATTGTATATATGGCTTTTCTTTGATTATGTTTACACCAGTAGGAGTTAACCGCATTATGCGCTTTCTGGTATTAATATTATTACTTGTGTCTTCTCTTAGCTTTGCCGAGAGTAAGACCGATACGTCCAAGCAAACCGTTAATCCTAAAGTAGAGCAACTACTTCAACTCAATAGTGAAATAGTAACCTTATCTAAGGAGACAACTACATTAACGGGATCTTCTCTCGATGTAGTCCGCTTACAAATACTAAATAAAAATAACGAACTTCGTGATATTCTCGCGAGTATGATTAAAAGCAACGATGTCGATAAAAAGTTGCTGTTAACACAAGTAGATAAACAAGTTGTATTTGTTAGAGAAGCCAATAAATTTCTTGATGAAAAATTAACACGAGATCAGGAAGTTCTCGATAAAGCTAAAGATGCTGACAAACTTGTTGCTTTAAAAACAATAGCTGAAACACGTCAGTTTTCAACTTCAATTCTAAAAGAAGAATGGCAAAATTATCAGTGGCTAGAAAAGCTAGGAAAACCAGCCCCACAAGCTGTAAAAGAATTAACCGACAAAATTGAGCACCGCCTAGCATTTACTTCAACATCTCTAACTTTTGATAGCCAAGCATTAGATGTTGCTAATAAGCAATTAAAATCAGCCAGTGAAAGTGAAAAAAGTACACTTCAACTTTCCCAGATCCTAGCTCAACGTCAAGTTGATAATGATACGACTAACTTAGAAAATCTGATTGAGATTGCAGATACGGTAGGTATTGATACTGCTGAGTACAAAAAACAACTATTCGAACAAACCGGTAACGTTACTGATGATTTGCTAAATAGCAAAGTTATTTGGTCTATCGCATCGGGTTGGACAACAGATCTAAAAGATTGGTTACTAAGCAACCTGCCACAAATGCTATTTAAAGTGTTTATTTTTGTTTTGATCATCTTTGCATTCAAAACATTGAAAAACATTGTAAGAAAAATGGTAAAGCGTGCAGTTTCTACAAAGAACTTAAACATGTCTATCTTGATGCAAGAGTTCTTTATCTCTATGTCAGGGAAAGCCGTTTTTGCTATTGGTTTGCTTATTGCTTTATCTCAAATTGGCCTAAACCTAGCCCCTATTCTAACGGGTTTCGGTGTTGCCGGTATTATTGTTGGTTTCGCATTACAAGATACGCTATCAAACTTCGCTGCAGGTATGATGCTACTGATTTACCGTCCATTTGATGTCGGTGATCTGGTTGAAGCTGGTGGTATTACGGGTAAAGTAAGTCATATGAGTCTTGTAAACACCACAATCAAAACATTCAGTAACGAGATGCTAATGATCCCAAATAGTAAAATTTGGGGTGATATCATAAAGAACGTAACGCACGAAAAAGTCCGTCGTGTAGACATGATCTTTGGTATTGGTTACAGCGATGACATTGAAAAAACAGAACGTGTGTTAAATGACATTGTTTCTGAGCATCCGGCAGTACTACGTAGCCCAGAGCCAACAATTAAATTACACACTCTAAACTCTTCATCTGTTGATTTTATCGTGCGCCCTTGGGTGAAAACAGACGATTACTGGGATGTTTACTGGGATATCACACGCGAAGTAAAAATGCGCTTTGACCGTGAAAATATCTCAATCCCATTCCCACAGCAAGATGTGCATCTTCATATGGTTGAAAAAGCAATTGAATCTAAAAAAGCTTAAATAGACCAAATAAGTATGGGCAAGGTATTACCTCATCTCTGTAATACCTGCCCTTTTTAGCGCTAGCTATATTCGTCATTTTATAACCATCACGTTATATCCATGCCTTCTCTCTTAAAACATGATTCATCAGCAATAACACGTTACAATATGAGAGATTTGGAATAATTAAATCTTCAAATAATCTTATACTTAGCATAACGAATTACATTTGGTTACGTAAATAAATGTAAAGTAATACTCTGGTAGAGTTATGTAAGCTATAGTTATTTATATAATGAAACAGTGTACAATAACGCCGACTTAAAAATAGAATTTATTCAGGAATGATTATTATGAAAAAGCGTCTTTTATCAGTTTTGGTACTTCCTTTGATGCTAACCGCTTGTGCAGGTAACAGTGCTATGAACTCAGCGCCACATAAAGTCACTGCAAACGAAATTAGCAATGGCAATTGGGAATTAGTTCAAATCGATCACAAAGCTCTTGCATTACAAGCACCTTTCCAAGCCCCTAGTCTAGAACTATCTTCGGATCTTGCCGCTAACGGTAACGCAGGGTGCAACCGTTACTTTGGTCAAGCAGAGCTTAAAGATGGACAACTACGCATTGAAAAAATGGGGATGACAATGATGCTTTGTCCTGACGATGCAATGAAAGTTGAGCAAACATTTTCAAAATCATTATCAGACTGGAACAAAGTTGCTATTTCTGGCGACACGCTGACACTAACAAATGCAAAACACACATTAACGTTCACGAAAAAAGTTGCTGATACTAAATAAGCATTTACTTTAGAAAAACAGACAGGCAGCCTTGAAGCTGCCTTTTTTATTTCTCTCTTTTACTTATTTATCCTACTGTTTTAATAAACTATTGACGTAGTAATTTCTGTACTGACCATATTTTCAAGTGCTGCTTCCGTTTCAACCTAGTTATGTGTTTTCAAACCACAATCAGAGTTGCAAAATTTTTGATTTGCTTTCTGTTGTCTACACGTTGACATCCAAATATTCACTTTGATTATGAATATTTCTCATGTTGATAGTATGGCGATATAAACTCATCCACGCTAATATGGACGTGTAGCCATCTAGATGTTTGGGTTATAGCAAAAAACGATAAGTTGATAAAAGAACACGCTTTCACAAGGACGTAGACAAGCATGATTGAATTAAAACATCTTAGAACATTATCAGTATTACGAGATACTGGCTCATTAACCGCGACAGCTAATACATTGTGTTTGACCCAATCAGCTCTTTCTCATCAATTAAAAGATCTGGAACAACGTCTTGGTGGTCAGCTATTTTTACGAAAAACTCGACCTGTAAAATTTACTGCAGAAGGTGATATTTTATTAAACCTTGCAGATACAATTATTCCGCAAATCACTCATGCAGAACATGAACTTGCTAACATAAAACAAGATGCTAATGGTCGCTTACATATGGCGATTGAATGCCATTCCTGTTTTCAATGGCTAATGCCTGCATTGAAGGAATATCAGGTGCAGTGGCCGGCTGTAACACTAGACTTCTCTTCAGGCTTTGGCTTCGAACCATTACCTGCTCTTGCTTGCGGTGAGCTCGATTTAGTGATCACGTCTGATATTCAGCCACGAAGCGAGATCCATTATGAACCTTTATTTGATTTTGAAATGCGATTAATCGTTAGTGTTAATTCCCCTTTAGCAGAAAAGCCTTTTATCACACCGCAAGATATTGCCGCTCACACCATGCTGAGTTATCCCGTACAAAAAAATCGTTTAGATGTCGTGAAACATTTCCTACAACCTGCTGGCATAGAGCCGAAAGCTTGGAAACAGGCGGATAATACTTTGATGCTTGTGCAAATGGTGTCGGCTGGATTAGGCGTTGCCGTACTACCTAATTGGGCTATTCATGATTTTGCGCAACAGGGGTTAGTCGTAAGTAAGCCGTTAGAGCAAGGCTTATGGCGACGTTTATTTGCTGCGATTAGAGCATCAGAACAGCAACGTCACTATCTACAAGCTTTTTTCGCAACGGCAAGGCAACAATGCCAGCTCCATTTAGAAGGTATTAAGTCGGCATAATTTAGACAAAATAAAAGCCTCACTTATGAGGCTAATTTATAGATTAATGTATTATCGGAATTGATTGGTTATTGGATCATACTGATAGCCTAGCTGTGCCAACTTATCTGTCAATTCGCCTTCATCTAGTTCATAACGACTTAATAATTCAGACATGCTACTGCATTCTAAACGTAAGCGTTCATTCACTATCCCAATGACAATATTGCCATCCATACTCAGTAGATTATTAATTTCCATACACCTTCCAGCTCCCTACATAATGGCTTAATTAAAAAGTATTCATGTTACTCATTAAGCATAGACGTAGATAACCAATACAAAAAAGCCGCTATAAAAGCGGCTCTATTTCATTGTTTTTAATATCGATAGTTTTAAAACAAAACTAACTGTAAGCCCGCAGAAAACATCAACACTACAAGCGCAATCACTAACTGCCAATTATTCACTTTTTTATTTAATAAGATGTGACCAGACCAAATCACCAAGCCAATCACCATTAATGCTAATGCCGTAATAATTTCTATCATATGGTGGCTTGTTGTTGCCTGACCGAGAGTCATGATCTGCCAGATCATAAATAAAATCGTTAATATTGCACTAATAAAACCGACAAACGGTAATATGCGGTGAAATGCCTGTAAACGCGTACGCGCAAAAGTCAGTAAAACATGGGCTAATGCACTACCATATAATGCGATAGCAACTAGGCTAATCGCAATTTCAGGCATATTTAAGGTGGGTAATAATACAAGCCAACAAATAAAGGCTAATACATCACTGCCATATAAAACTTTAATAGGCCCAGCATCACGTGTTTTCCCTGTTTTCACTTTCATCGTAAAGAACGCTAATGACAGTAAAGGTAACACGGCTAAAGGCTGTGCTATAGCGGCGAGTAACCAACCAACAAGCAATACTGGTAACATTTTATGAACACGACCACGTTGACCTGGGCAAATTTCGCCCTTCATCAAAACAATGGTAAGGATAAGTTGCGCACCAAGTAGCGCGGGCACAAGAAAGGTTAAGTAGCCTGCCATAATAAACGTCATTGAGTAGATAAAAAGTACAGCGATTATACCGAGTTATTCTGTGATGTGAATATATGGCTAGATTTTCTAAATTGAGGTTACATTTTAAAATAAACCAATAATGTCATTTATTCTATTTGAGACGCATTTTGCATATTTTATTAAAAACTTCTTAACTATAAGAATTTTTAATAATTAAGCCATCTTTCATAGTGAAAGCGATAAAATTAAAAAGAAGTTTAGCTATTTAGTCTTTAACTTCTTATCATCATAATTATTCAAACTGCAGGAGGTTTATATGAGAAAATCACAACTTCTCCCACTGTTATTGCTACTTAGCAGTTCACCCGTATTTTCCGCTATTTATTCTTGTGCTGACATACCATCAGGAAGAAATACCTTAGAAACCAATAACTCAGAAATTAATGCCTTTTATGTCATTAATTGTTCTGATCAAACCTTAACCTATAGTTACCAATATAACCCAGCTTCTTTTAACTCAGAACAGTTGCATGGTTTAGCGAAAGAAATGATAAAAAATATGCACTCAGATAAAGCGATTTTAAATAAACAATATCCTTTTGTTAATTTTCTCAGTTTTAAAATATATCATGGTTCAACATTATTAGATTCAGTCATTGAGAAAATAAAATGATCGTTTTTAATCTAACTCCATAAGCGCATCAAAAGCAGCATCATCATCAATCAATATATCAAGATTATATTCTGTTGCTGCGGCTCTAACTCGGCGATCAGGATCTGTCGATAAAATGTGAATAAATCGTCCTTGCTTAGCCAGTAGCAAGCGCTGCTTTACGGTTAGATCTTTTATTTTATTTTCCATTTTTAATGCACCATCCATATACACCATGTTTTATATAAGATACCTTAAATCACGTATAAAATATATATAAAACTTTAAATATCAGTATCACTGACTATGAATGGATTTATCATCATTCTAATAGCCTGATATACTAATAAAATAAGGTCTATCTCTCTTTACTTTACTTTACTGGACAAGGCTATGAAATTCTTTTCCCGCTTATCACTCACTATTTGTATTTTATGTATCAGCTTATTTTCATCTCTTGCTTTGGCTGCAAATAAAACACAGGACGTACATTTTCAAAAAGGTGCAACTAGCGCTGAATATCCTGCAAAAATAAAAGGTTACGATTTTAACGATTATGTTTTTTATGCAAAAAAAGGGCAGGCACTAACGGCAAAACTTCTGACAAAAAGTACGAAGTTGTGGATTAACCTATCTAATAAGCACTTAGAATCAGGCGTTGATCTCAGTGAATACTCTGAAGCACTCAATAAACAAGGCGCTTATATTCTGCCATACAGCGGTAAATACACCATTCGAGTTGGTCAATATCGTGCTTTTGCTCGTCGTGGTGAGCACAGTGATTTCACATTATTGATTGAAATAAAATAGTTAAAGTACGTTATAGATCCTGTCTATAACGTACTATCAATATCCACTAGATCATTATCCAAGTTGTTCTATTATTTGCGCTTTACTTTTTCCGGCTTCTCGGGCTAATAATCCACATAAAATAAACATTGCACTATAAAGTACCGTTCCACCAGCAACGACACTTTCCCATCGGCCATGCTGCCAACAGTAAATTAATAAGAAGCCCCCTACACTACCGCCCACATAGTAATGCACTAAATACATCGCTGTTGCTGTAGCTTTAGCAACTTGTGCGTGTTTACTGACCCATGCATAAGCAAGTGAATGAGTAAAGAAAGCGCCAGAACTAATCAGTAATAAGCTAATGATGATCATTGGACGTGATTCAATTAGACCTAACCACATTCCTAGAAAACTAATCACTCCACCTAATAATATGCCACTCACAGGACTAAATCTGTTAGCCCATTTACCGCTGAATCTTGATGTAAATGTGCCACTTAAATAGCAAAGGAAGATTAAAGCAGCCCAGCTCAATGGTAAATTAAACGGTGCCGCGACCAATCTAAAACCAGATACCGAATAAAGGTTAACAAATAGCGCAAAGTTAATACCGCCAATCAACATAGCGATCCATAATATAGGTTGCTTTATATGCTGTACCAAATGCTTGCCATGAACGCGAAAGCCTTGGCGATTAGGCTTAAAGTGTTGCTGTTTAGGTAATAACTTGATCACAATGATTGCACCAACCAAACTAAAACCAGCCAATCCTAATACGGCGAGATGCCAGCTATAGTGCTCACTGACAATACCGCCATATAATCGCCCAACGATCCCCCCTAGTGAATTCGCACTAATATAGCTTCCCACCGCAACCATAAGTGCTTTAGGTGTAAATTCTTCAGCCATATAAGCAACAGCAACAGCAATAAAGCCAGCAACAGAAATCCCCATTACAGCTCTTAAAATGGTAAGAGTGATTAAACTATTGCTAAAAGCCATGATGCTTCCAACGACGGGTAATAATGACAAACTCACTAACATAATCACACGCCGTCCGACAATTTCAGAAGCAATCGCCCAAGGGATCAAGCACACGGCTAACATTAATGTCGTTGCCGCTAGTATCCAATTAATAGCTGTCGCACTCACACCAAATTCTTGTGCCATAAGTGGCAGCATAGGCTGAAATAAATAAAGGTTACAAAACACAATAAAAGAACCTAATGCCAATGCAAAACAAGCTTTTTTATAATGAGACGAATGGAGTTCAATCATATATTCACCAGAAAATAATGCTCAATACATTACCCATATCATTGAGATAAGCATTAACGTGGGAAGAATTATCTATCAAAGAGCAGTTACGGTATCAATTGCCATGCAATAATGAAAATATATAATATATATAATCATAATAACTTTGGTTTATAGCTATGGATTCTCGACAACTTACCTATTTTGTCGCACTAGCAGAAACAAATAATTTTACGCGAGCAGCTGAAAAGTTACACATTGCTCAACCCGCGCTCAGCATGACAATCAAAAAACTAGAGCAACAACTGGGCTTGTGCTTATTTTCACGTAATGAACGCAAAGTAGAATTAACCGATGAAGGAAAAGTATTACTTCTTCACGCCAAAGCGATTATTCAGAAAATTAATGATGCACAAACCGCAATGGCTGAATTACGAGGATTAGAAAAAGGAGAAGTGCGTGTCGGTATTCCAAGCATGTTAGGCTCATATTTCTTTCCAGAAATCATTATGGGCTTTAAGAGTCAATATCCACATTTAAAACTGAGTATTGTAGAGGCTGGCACTCAATCAATCAGAAAGATGATCATTGATGGTGAGTTAGATTTTGGTGTGATCATTAATCATGAACTGCCTGATTCATTGCATCCAGAGCCGCTATTGAAATCACAAATGGTTGCTGTAGTTTCAGAGAATCATGAATTCTCAAAATATAAATCCCTTTCTTTTTCTGATTTTTTCAACCAAGAGCTAGTCATGTTTAAACATGGCTATTTTCATCGAGAAACAATCGATAGCATCTGTGAGAAATACCATTTCACACCTAACATTTCATTTGAAACTAACTTACTGGCGATGATTTTTAAAATCGTGAGACAAGATTTCGCCATCACTACATTACTAGAGATGGTGACAGAGTATGAACCAAAGCTTGTCCCAATTCCTTTTGAACAACCGATCTTACTTGATATCGTGATGGCATGGCGTAAAACAGGATATTTATCATTAGCTGATCAAGCATTTATTGATTATGTAAAGCAGCACTGCTGCCAACAATAATTGCATTCTATAAATATCATTCAACACTGCAATAGTTAAGTCGCTTTATCTTATTAATCGAGTTGATATTAAATCTTATTATCTCTTAATAGAAAACAATATGAATATTGTTATTTAACAGTTAGATAGTAACAACATTCAATTAATCACTATATTATTTATCATAAAATTAACAATCAACAGTAAATACTGTTTTAGATCATAACTTATCTGATTAAATCTCGTTAATAATTTTATTTTTAGTTACATTACTAGCAGCAAATACCACCACATAGTAACAACTTTTTACAATTAGATTTAAAATGAAATAAGGAGTCTTCATGACGGAGCTATTAATAGGCTTGGTGATCACCATCGCCGTTGGCTATTACATTGTTAAAGGATATAAAGCTGCAGGAGTATTACTCACCGCGGGAGTTTCGTTATTAATTATTGCAGGCTTATTAGGTCATTCTGTTTTACCTGCAAAAGTTGCATCAACAGGTAATTTATTCACCGATTCTCTTGAGTATGTAAAATACATGCTGCAGTACCGTGGTGGCGGCTTAGGTCTACAAATCATGTTGTTATGCGGTTTCGCATCATACATGACCCACATTGGTGCTAATAATGTCGTGGTAAAACAATTTTCAAAACCTTTGTCATTAATTAAATCGCCTTACGTACTATTAGTTGCTGCTTATATTGTTGCTTGTTTAATGTCTCTTGCCGTGAGCTCTGCAACTGGTCTTGGTGTGCTATTAATGGCGACACTATTCCCAATGATGACTGCTATGGGTATTTCTCGCCCAGCGGCAGCGGCAGTCTGTGCCTCCCCTGCTGCGATCATCCTATCGCCAACGTCAGGTGATGTGGTGGTTGCTGCGGAAAAAGCAGGTTTACCATTACACGTGTTTGCCGTTGAAACCGTATTACCAGTTTCTATCAGTGCCATTATTGTAATGGCGGTCGCTGCTTTCTTCTGGAACAAATATCTTGATAAGAAAAACAACACACCAATGGAGCGTGTTGATATTTCTGAAATGGAAGTGACAGCGCCTGGGTATTACTCAATTTTACCTTTCATGCCAATCATTGGGGTATTCCTATTTAATGGTGAAACTATCCCTGGCCTAAAAATCGATATTTACACCATTGTTGTGTTATCTATTACCATTGGTGCAATTGTCGATTTTCTGACTAATCGCTTAAACGGCAAAGTTACACTTGAAAATCTAGAATCTTGCTACGCAGGTATGGGTGATGCATTCAAAGGCGTAGTGATGCTATTGGTCGCAGCTGGTGTGTTTGCGCAAGGCTTAATGTCTGTTGGTGCCATTGATAACCTACTCGCATTGGCTGATAAAGCGGGTGCCGGTGGCGTCGCGCTAATGCTATTACTAACAGCACTAACGGTTGCCGCTGCTATTGCAACAGGCTCAGGTAATGCGCCTTTCTATGCCTTTGTTGAACTTGCACCTCAACTTGCGGGTAAGTTAGGTTTAAACCCTGCATTCCTTATCATCCCTATGCTTCAAGCATCAAACTTAGGTCGTACTATCTCACCGGTATCAGGTGTTATTGTTGCAACCTCTGGTATGGCGAAAATCAGCCCATTCGATGTGGTTAAACGTACTGTTGTACCTGTGGTGTGTGGCTTAATTACCGTCATTTTAGGTACTGTCGTGCTTGTACCTATGTACGCTTAATCGAAATTAATATGATAAATACTCAAGCCTGTAGAGCGCTCTACAGGCTTTTTTTATTGCTTCTAAAACGGCAGAATAACCACTCAACCATCGATTAAAGTTAACTACAGTGGATAAACAACAAGCTATTTATCAAATTATGAGTTTTGGCCCTGAACGTGACAATGCCTTTTCTGTCTACCTTAATGCAGAGTCATCGGCTCAAGACACACCATTTATTGTTACTAAATCTTTGCTCATTCAAGTACTGAATAAATACTTAACGCAAGAGATTGATGATGACGATCTTGAACAATGGGCGAATTTGATCAATTTTCGTGACGATATTAATGGCGATGCGATTGAAGATTGGCTCTTTGCGTTAGGCAATCAAGAAATGATGGGAAATCACGGAAATAAAAAAGCGAACATTGAACGTATGCTCGCTTTACTCAGTTATCAAGAATAATTTATCACCGATTTTAGCCCGCTCTTAGGGCTAAAATCACTTTAATATCTAAGGGTTGCTGATATAGTGAAAACGCAACCTCGCGCTCATCTACTGCGAGAATAGACATCCTATCAGCTAATTCATTGCCTTCGATGCCGACGTGTCCATTCACATGGTAAATTTGGATCATATCTTTAATTGTCTGATAGCGCTCAAACATTGGTTGGATCAAATCTAGATTTTTGATCTCCCCCCCTGCTTTTTTCCAACCATTATTTTTCCACGATACCGCCCATTGAGTAATACACTGAATCGAATAACGTGAATCACAAAATATCGCGACACTTATGCCACCTGCAATATACTTTTCAGCTTGGAGTAAGGCTTGATATAACGCATTTAGCTCAGCGGTATTATTGGTGCCTTGCGGGTTATATAAACCAAACCACAATTCATTTAATTGGTTTTCTCGATACAGAGCTAAACCTGAACCTGCTTTACCGGGATTAGGATCACAACCGCCATCAGTAAAGATTTTAATCTCTGCTTTTACTGCAAGTACTTGCTCTGCGGTCAAAGAGCCTTTACTCGTTTTAACGGCTTTTGCGGTATTTTTTGTGGCAGCGGATGCTCTATATGTGGGAACTTTACCACCAAAAGCAACTTGCGCTTCTTCTTGGCTAGGAAATGACTTGTATTTAGCACCAGTGAACTTGTCCACTTGCTGTTTACAACTCGCCCAATCGGTATATATTCCCGGCTCTCGTCCTTGCCATACAACATAAAACTTTTTCGCCACGTCAATCTCCAACACACATCATTGAATATTCAGTTATATACTAACAGTCATTAGCTATTTTTTTCAGGTATGATGCGCTAATAGTTTATTATTAAATGTAATCAAATGGAGTGAGTCTGTGAGCAAAGAAGTTAGAGTTGATATCGCGCACATTTTATCCGAAATTGGTGTCAATATTGAACCGCATGACAATATATCAACAGTATTTTTCTTAGTGTTATGTGTTGGAGTCGCTTTTTTTACTTATGTGATCGTTCGCTGGGGATTACTGAAAATTGTCAATACCATGCTCAGGCGATCAAAGGCCTCATGGGGTTCAGTAATCGTCAAACATGCGGTGTTTGAAAAACTGTCACTGATCATTCCTGCCGTTGTGCTTAACTTACTCATCCCACTAGTACTTGATAAACATATTATTCTTAGTGGATTAATAGACCGTCTTCTAAGTTTATGGCTTATTTTGGCTCTTATTCGAAGTAGTTATGCTTTTTTAGATGCCAGTAATGATATTGCCGATATCAAATTAATGAGCCGTGATCTACCAATAAAAAGTTTTGTTCAATTATTTAAGTTAATCATCTTTTTAATTGGTTTTATCATTGCTATTTCAGTACTCGCCAATCGCTCTCCCGTTTATTTCTTAAGTGGTTTAGGTGTTGCGACAGGTTTAGTGTTATTAGTCTTCCGCGATACTATCTTAGGCTTTGTTGCTGGTATCCAGTTATCAGCAAACCAAATGGTAAAAGTAGGTGACTGGATCCAAATGGATAAATATGGTGCTAATGGCAGTATTGAAGAAGTCTCATTAACCACGGTAAAAGTGAAAAACTGGGATAACACCGTAACCAATGTTCCCGCTTATGCGCTGGTTCAAGATTCTTTTATTAACTGGCGCCAAATGCAAGAATCAGGTGGTCGTCGCATTAAGCGCTCTGTGTTAATCGATATTGATACCATCAAGTTTATCGACAGCAATGATGAAGCACAGTTAGCAACAATAAATTTTGTACCTGCAATTCTGACAAAGAAAAAACAAAACCTACCACCAAATACTGGCTTAACCAATGTTGCGATATTTCGTGGTTATCTTGATGTATATCTCAAACAACATCCTCAAATACGTCAAGATATGACTTTTCTTGTACGTGAATTAGAGCCGACCCCCAATGGATTACCAATCCAAATTTATGTTTTTGTGAATGATACGCGATGGGCTTTTTATGAAGATGTGCAATCAGATATTTTTGACCATATCTTTGCAATGATCCCTAAATTCGGTCTAGCGGTTTACCAAAGCCCGGCAGCATCAGATGTTAGAAGTTTGCAACCACTTACGGCAATTGAACAACAGTCTATCGCTGAAAAACAAAACTTTTAATTATCGAACTTAGAAATGGCAAGCGATATAACGCTATACTCTCAGCGTTTATAGCTTGCTGTTTTACTCCGACAGTTACAAATACATTAAGGCGTTACCACACAGCGCCTAAATATATCCTGCATCGGCTTATAATTGCACACGACCCCTTGAATATTCGCATTAAGCCACTGCTCTGCGGTTACGCCACTAAAATTAATGTTATAGCCACAATTAATTACTATGTGTTCAAACAGTATTCGCTGTGTCCGCCCATTTCCCTCTCGAAAAGGATGTAATACATTGATATCGCAATAATATTGTGCCAATCGCTCAATCAACTCTTCAAAGGGTAACCCGACCAGATAACGTTCAGCTTCAAGTTGGTTGAATAAACGAGTGGTTTCTTGCGGTAAACGACTCACGTGACAAAAACGTGTATCGTCTTTTGATATATCAACCGTACGGCACTGACCCGCCCACTCAAACAAATCATCAAAAAGCCATTTGTGTAGCTGACAAAAATACGCGAAATCATAAGGTGGTGAGTCAAATTCAATTCCCATCGCCGCCAATATATTAAATTGAGTTTCTGCCTCATCAAATAAAGCTTCATCTCTAATATTGAGCTTATTAATCAATACATAAGAATTTTCGTAAGTATAAGGATCTTGATCTGTACCGTACTTATCGTCCACATTCACACCTTTTCAGTGTTCTCTTGTTGATAATACCTAATCAGTTGCAGGCGCAATGCATTACGCTCTCGCGTATTTTTTATCGGTGAAGGCACACGAATGTCATAGCCTTCTAACCGCATACTTTGCGTAAAGTTAGCCATTTTAACTTGCTCACAATAGGCATGCTTATCTTCAAAGCTTGTTAATATCGGCAGCGATTTATTCTCCTGCTCATTAGTCTTCATCCATTTTCTCACTTCTCTTTTTTCGTCCATTGTAAACATTTTTATGTTTTATGATTCACAGTTCATTTAATACATCTAATTTAACGCTCTATATGAAATATTTTTAGCATAGTTAGCTATTATAAAAATGATGTTTCAGGAATGATTTATCCATAAAAATTCTCTGGTTTTATAGGGGCTAGTCAGTGATACCGCTAACCGTTATAATTCCCGCCTCAAAATATAGAGGTCAAAACATGCACACGAAAGTAACACCTATTGATAGCTATCCTAAGTATTGGGCTGAATGCTATGGCACAGCACCATTTTTACCGACATCTCGTAAAGAAATGGATGCGTTAGGTTGGGATAGCTGTGACATTATTATTGTTACTGGTGATGCCTATGTTGACCATCCTAGCTTTGGTATGGCGGTCATTGGTCGCCTATTAGAAGCCCAAGGTTTCCGCGTTGGTATTATTTCCCAACCTAAATGGGACAATAAAGATGAGTTCATGAAACTGGGTAAACCAAATCTCTTTTTTGGTATTACCGCCGGTAACATGGATTCGATGATCAACCGCTATACCGCCGATCGTAAGCTTCGTCATGATGATGCTTACACCCCGAACAATGAAGGGGGCAAACGTCCCGATCGCGCAGTACTCGTATATTCTCAGCGCTGCCGTGAAGCATTTAAAGACGTTCCTATTGTATTAGGTGGTATTGAAGCGAGCCTTCGCCGTCTTGCACACTATGATTACTGGTCTGACAAAGTCCGTCGTTCAGTATTAATGGATGCAAAAGCCGACATTTTATTGTTTGGTAACGCTGAACGTGCACTGGTTGAAGTTGCGCACCGTTTAGGCAATGGCGAAGATATTAAATCATTAACGCGTATCGCTGGTACTGCGGTAATGGTGAAAGAAGTTCCTGAAGAGTATAAAGAAATTGACTCTTCACGTATTGAAAAGCCCGGCCGCGCAATGGTAATGCCAAACCCATACGCAACCGAAGAAAACTGTGACACTAATAAACAAGAACAAAAAAACGAAGCCAAAGTAGTACGTGTACAGCCGTCACGTCACGATGCAAAAACAACAGTTGTTCGTTTACCGTCATATGAAAAATTAGCTAATGACCGTATTCTCTATGCCCACGCTAGCCGTGTGATGCATTTAGAAACCAACCCCTACTCTGGCCGTGCTCTAATTCAAAAACATGCTGATCGAGAGCTTTGGGTAAACCGTGCACCGATCCCACTCTCAACTGAAGAGATGGATTTTGTTTTCGGCTTACCGTTTGCACGTGTTCCGCACCCAAGCTACGGCAAAGCAAAGATCCCAGCTTATGACATGATCAAAACCTCAGTGAATATCATGCGTGGTTGTTTTGGCGGTTGTTCTTTCTGTTCAATCACTGAGCACGAAGGTCGAATCATCCAAAACCGTTCAAAAGAATCGATTTTGAATGAAATTAAAGATATTCAAGAAAAAGTGCCGGGCTTTACGGGTACTATTTCGGATCTTGGTGGTCCAACAGCAAACATGTATCGTTTAGGCTGCTCTGATGAACGTGCAGAAGCCAACTGTCGTCGTCCATCATGTATCTTCCCTAAGATCTGTGAAAAGCTGAATACTGACCATAAACATACTATCGATCTGTATCGTGAAGCACGTAATCTAAAAGGCATTAAGAAGATTATGATTGCGTCAGGCGTGCGTTATGACTTAGCGGTTGAATCACCAGAGTATGTTCGAGAACTTGTGACTCACCATGTTGGTGGCTACTTAAAAATTGCCCCAGAGCATACCGAAAAAGGCACCCTTGATCTGATGATGAAGCCAGGCATGGGTACCTTTGATCGCTTTAAAGAAATGTTTGAACAATACAGTCAGGAAGCAGGTAAGAAGCAATACCTGATCCCTTACTTTATTTCAGCACACCCGGGCTCCACAGATGAAGACATGCTTAACCTTGCATTATGGTTAAAGCAAAATGATTACCAGTGTGATCAGGTTCAGAACTTCTATCCGTCACCAATGTGTAATGCAACGGCGATGTATCACTCTGAAACAAACCCACTGAAAAAAGTAAAATATAAAGGCCGCGAAGATTTATCTGTTGCTAAAGGTGAACGTCAACGTCGCTTACACAAAGCACTATTACGTTATCATGATCCAGCTAACTGGGCATTGATACGTGATGCACTCATTTCGATGGGCAAAAAGCACTTAATCGGTAATCGTTCAAGCTGTTTAGTTCCACCACCAGGAACTGAAGCTGAGCTAACCCCAGCAGAGCGTCGTGGCTCAGGTCGCCATGGTTCTAAGCGATTTGCGACTAAGCATCCAAATCAACCAGATATCCGTAAAGATGGAAAGCGCAGCCCAACACCCCGTAACGGAAAGCCAACAGTAAAAGGTAAACCTTCAGCCAATGGAAGACCTACGGCTAATGGTAAACCTGAAGGGACAGGTAACCGAAGTGAGACAAACGGCAATAAGCGCCCAAATAACGGCAACAATGCAGGTGTCCGTAATGGCAAACCTGCAGGTAATAAAAATCGCAACGGAAAGGCAGGTCGACCAAATAAACCGACACGCAGTCGAGCTGGCGCTTAATATTCATTAACATAGCCCGTTACAAAAAACGCCACTTCTATGTGGCGTTTTATTTAACCAAATATTGACATTTGGTATGTATAATAGATAGTAATTGATACAAAACAAACTGTTAAAATCAGCTTGCTTAACTGTTATGTAACTTGCCTGCACTTATAATTAGGGACGTCAATTACTTGTGAAACCAGTATATAATTTCTGTTTATTAGCGATGTTTACAGCCCCTTGTGTTGTGACAGCGGCACCTAATGACGACTATGAGGCATGCTTATTGGATGCTGTAAAAAATCAAAGCGGTGATTTAAAACTTAGCCAAATCCGTAGTCGTTGTGAAAAATTAATAGCTGAGGCTAAAAAAATCAGTAACGAGCCTATGATCTCACAGCGTTTACAACGTGAACGTGAGACTACGTTTGATCCGTTTGTTATTACACCTCACCGTATGAACTACTTCCTTCCTGTTACCCTCACTGACAGTATTAATCGTGATGCTTATAACGGTACAGAATGGGATAATCACTTAAAGAATGCTGAAGCTGAATTCCAGATAAGTTTTAAAACACCATTAAACTACGATGATTTACTCATTGATGGCGATGGCGTATTTCTTGCTTTCACATTAAATTCTTACTGGCAGGTATATGCTAGTGACATTTCACGCCCATTTAGAGAAACCAACTATCGCCCTGAAATGTTTTACTTAGCGCCTACACCATGGAAACCTCTTGGTGGTAATACATGGGCAACAATAGGTATCGAACATCAATCAAATGGTCGAACTCAAGGGTTATCTCGTAGTTGGAACCGTGTATATACCGACTTCATCTTTGAAAAGGGAAATTTTGCCTTCTCATTTAGACCATGGTGGCGTATTCCTGAAGATAAGAAAAAAGAACCCACCTCTCCATCTGGTGATGACAACCCTGATATCGAACATTACATGGGGCATTACCAAGTCGGTGTGGTTTACAAGTGGGATGACTATGAATTCAGCTTTGTTGGACGTGAAAACTTTGCCTCTCATAAAGGCTATGGTGAAGTTGGTTTAACTTTCCCGCTCTGGGGTAAACTGCGCGGCTATACTAAATACTCAACAGGCTACGGCGAAAATCTGATTGATTATAACCACAAGCAGCAACGTATTGGTGTGGGTATTGCTCTAACTGATATTTTGTAATTATTGGATCTATCATGACGCTTAGTGTTTTCATATTTAAATAAATAAGCGTCATGCTGCTCTAGCGGAACAGCTCGAACCCCATAAAGATAATTGCAGCGCTACCTAATATGGAAAAAAGACCAACAACAACCTTTCTTTGGTTCGTAGGCGACATATAGCGCATAACCCAATAAGCAAACAGTAACAGACCAATTATCACAGCAATCTTCAACATATTTATCCCCTATTGGTCAAAGTGCGTTATTTAATGATGTAAAAATCTTCCTTTAAATACACGATATTATTACTTATTTTCTCTTTTTAGCTTAACACATAGTTCATCTTTAGGACAAAAAACATACAAACAAAAATAGCGCAGAACTGCGCTATTTAAGTAAATAATAAAAAGAATTAAATCTCAAACATTGGAATGCCTTTCAATTGCGGTATCACCTGTTGAAGTTGTTTTTCTTGCTCAGCCAGACCTTCAATAGAACCACATAAACTATCTGCTTTTACTTTCATTTGCTGACTACGTTGGGCCATTTGTTCGCCTAAGCGTGCTTTTAATTCGGAAAATTTTGATTGAAGCTGCGTAAAATCTACATCACCGTTTTTCATTTCATCAGAAAGCGCCGCAAATAAACTCGCTATTGATTGAACACTGACTTGTTTCATTGCCGATTCAAACTCGGTTTTCCAATTAGTATCCATATTAGAAAACACATCAGCAGGCATAACAAACTCACCCTGCTGATTATAAAATTTCTCATTAGCCTGCTGACCAAACTGAGCAATTAACGTTTCAACGTTTTTAAAAGCATCTTGTGAATCAAAACTATTGGCTACTTCACCCAATACATCCGTTGCCATCCCAACGCCTTCTTGTGCTAGTTGTGCCATCTGCGGTAGGTAAGTCTGAACATTGTGGCTATAGGCCTCGACTGCTTTTTGCTGCATTGCCGTTAAATCAATTTTTTCACCATTAATATAAACTTCATTATTTTTATCAATCAGTAACTTAGGCTTACCTTGCTCATAAACAGAAATATTCCCCTTATCAATGTGAATTGGATGTGGCACATCTACAGGGCAACTCTGTGCCAATACTGAGCTTGAACTTAATAACAGTGTGCCGATCAATATCTTGTTCATCACTTTATCTCTTAAAATTATCTCTGCGAGTGATTGCCTTTTTATTAAGACCATAGTTTTCCAATTTTACTCCATATTCCATCGCGATTTGTTGCTTGTAACGACTCGTTATGTTTCTTTGAATAAAAAACCAACAATAACAACACATTGTTCAATAACAGTTGAATTATCCTCGTCATTTCTTCAACATAGCTTTTAAATTCAACCAATTTGGAATTCTCGTGGAAAAAGTGGCAATATTTGTTGATGTACAAAACATCTACTACACCGTCAAAGAAAAGTATCGTGCTAACTTCGACTACAATGCTTTTTGGGCGGAAGTTTCACAAGACAGAGAAATCATCGCAGCTTACGCTTATGCCATCCATAAAGGAGATGAAAAGCAAAGACAATTTCAAAATATTCTGCGAGCGATTGGCTTTGAAGTAAAACTAAAACCATTTATCCAACGCAGTGATGGCTCTGCTAAGGGAGATTGGGATGTGGGTATTACACTAGATGTTATCGAACATGCACAAGATGCTGATCGTATTATTTTACTTTCAGGCGATGGTGACTTTGATTTGTTAGTTGATAAAGTACAGACCAAATATAATACCAAGGTTGAAGTGTATGGCGTACCGGGCTTAACAGCAACATCACTTATCAATACCGCTACACATTACCGCGAAATTGAAGATACCCTTTTACTGGGACGTTAGTCGTTGTATAGCATAATAAATAAGGCCAGCTCTATCAAACAATAAAGCTGGCCTTATCTCGTTTACTCTCTTTATTTACTCATTACATGTGCCATTGGCTGACCATGAATTTCTAGTAGTTCGTGTACTGAAAGCCATACCATTTTTACAGGAACAATAATGAAATAAATCGACGCTAATACAACCATTGTTGGATCGGCATACACTGCATATCCAGCATACTGCGTCATCATTAATAATTTAGCGATAAAGAAACCAGCAAGTACAGCAACACTGATCACCGTGTCCATAATCCACTGTTTTGCTTCAGCATCGGCTAACGCTGATTCAATATTCTCGCTCTTCAACTTAATATAACGGTAAGTCGCATAACAGCCAGTAACACTTACCATACCAAATGCAAGTGCAACGCCCGCATTAATATCACGACCACCCGCTAAAATTGCTTCAACAGCTGAATAAAAAGACCATAAACACATAATGGCAATAACAGAACCTTTAATCGCAATAACAGCAGGCTCAATCATCGCAAATTGAGGGGTTGTCTTATCCACTTCAGGCTTATGAATATAATGCGCAGCACCCAGTGATAACATGGTTAACGCTAAGCTGACGAGTGAATAGGCACCATCAAACACAATTACTAACGAGCCAACAATAGACCCTAAAACAATCCCTATTACTGCAAATGAAAATGATGATATTGTTGACAACAATAGCAATCCACGCTCTTGTTGTATCTTGCTAGACATATATACCTCAATCGACAAATTATTCGTCGTTTTTTGTTGTTGAATTATCCTAGGTACATAATACTGTGACTTAGATTAATAATATAATCTCTGAGCGACAAGTTATTCGTCGCTAATATGAGCATATAGGTTTGTATATTTAACGGGCAAAATTCTGCATGAGAACCAATCAGATTGAGATGTATTTGTATGCAATTAAGACAGGGTCTATTGCAGAAGCCGCACGAAAATTAGGAAAAAGCCGCACTACAGTCAGTGCCGCTTTAAGTGCGCTGGAAGATGAACTCGGTATTGCGCTTTTAAATCGAACAGGAAACCAAATAATTCCCACCAGTATCGGTGATGCAATTGCTAATGATTTCGAAAGAATGCTACTCATTGCCCGTGATATTGAAACCCGCTGTGATCAGCATTTAGCCGGTGTTGAATCCAGCATTCGTATCGCACGTGATGATTCATTACCAGAAGCTGTGTGGCGTAAACTACTGCGTGATATTCGTAAACAATTTCCCCAAACCAGTGTCTCTATTTATAGTGCTCCGCCACAAGAACTAGAAGAAATGGTGACCCAAAATCTTGTTGATGTCGCCTATGGATTATTACCAGATACCCATCAGCTGTCACGCGTCAATCAGATCGATTTAGGTCAAATTCGCATGATGTCCGTTGCCCATAAAGATCATCCGCTTAGTCAATTACGTAAAGTGACAGCAGCCGATCTTGAGCGTTTCACTGAAATTGCCGTAGCATACATCGACGAAGAAAACCTGAAAATTGTTACGCCGAAGGCTGGTAAATACATTGCATTATCATTTTACGAACACCTTCGTGATGCGGTGCTAGATCAAACCGGTTGGTCTTATTTACCTGCGATTCTAATTAATCATTACTTGCGCGACGGCACACTTAAAGTCATCAAGTATAACCGAGCAATGAACTGGCAAGCTTATGGTGAGGTTGTAGAAACCGAATCGCGCCGAACACCTGTCATTAAATGGCTTTCAGAGCAAATAGAAGCTTACTTGTTTGATGAAAGTGATTAGAAATTAATTAAATAGCCACTTAAAAGTCATAAAACCGCGATAGCGTTAAAATTCATCCTAAACAGAGTGTTGAGGAATCATGAATATCAATAGCTATCGCACCTTATGGCTATCTGATCTCCATTTAGGTAACCGTGATTGTAAAATTGATTACCTCCTCAACTTTTTAAACATAACCAAGCTGAAACCATTATTTTAGTGGGTGATATTATTGATTTATGGCCTCAAAAAAATCGCTCTTATTGGCCATGCATTACTAAACCTATTACTCGATAAAGCACACCACGATTGTAAGATCATCTACATTCCAGCCAATCACGATGAAAAAATCCGTGACTTTCTTCACTACGATTTTGGTCATATACAACTCGAACGCCAATACACCCATACCACTGCGACTGGAAACAAAAGACTGGTGTTACACGGTGATGAATTTGATGATTTGATCACCATTCATCGCTTTCATAATTATTTAGGAGATAAAGGCTATGACTTCATGCTTTTTCTCAATCGCTGGCTACACCATAGTCGCTGTCAATTAAATAAACCTTATTGGTCCTTAGCTACATATTTAAAGCAAAGGATCGATAAAGCGCACCAAGCTATTGCTCGTTTTCGTCAAGCTGCGATTAGTCACGCAATAAACAATCCGGTTGATAGAATTATATGCGGCCATATCCACCAGCCAGATCTTCAATATTGTGACGGTATTATGTATGCCAATTGCGGTGACTGAGGCGAAAATTCCCCCCTTTTAACTGAAACTCATGATGGTGTAATTAAATGACGACACTGGACAGAGACCCATTGTGAATTAATTGCTGATAGTCGTAACTTATTTAATCAGAATAAAACACAGCCACTTAAGAAAATACCGCATAGTAATCAATGCTATAACTCGCAATTAACTCATTGATTTGTAATGTTTAATCACAAATCAATCACTACACTTAATTACACTTATAGTTAGTCATTCACTTCTGTGAATTCAGATAAATAATGATAATTTATCTTTAAATTAAATGGACACAGCTAGATAGAACGGTGTTTTTAATCCATTATGTGCGTCGTTTTTATAATATCTGGAACAGAAATATGATGAGAAAGTTGGTTGCCGAGTTTATCGGTACATTCTGGTTAGTGCTTGGTGGTTGTGGTAGTGCGGTTTTGGCTGCTGCTTATCCTGACTTAGGCATCGGTTTTCTCGGTGTAGCATTAGCATTCGGTTTGACTGTTGTAACTATGGCATACGCGATAGGTCATATTTCTGGCTGCCATTTAAACCCAGCAGTAACTGTTGGCCTATGGGCGGGTAATCGCTTCCCTGCAGGTGAAGTTATCCCTTATATTATTTCTCAAGTACTTGGTGCTATCGCTGGTGCTGCTGTCCTTTACGTTATCGCAAGTGGCCACGCTGGTTTCAATCTCGCTGGCGGTTTCGCATCAAACGGTTATGGCGAGCATTCACCTGGTCACTACTCATTATTATCTTCTTTCGTTACTGAAGTAGTGATGACATTTATGTTCCTGTTTGTGATTTTAGGTGCGACCCACAAGCTAGCATCACCACAAATGTCAGGTTTAGTTATTGGTCTTGCGCTAACACTTATTCACCTAGTCAGTATTCCTGTAACAAACACATCGGTTAATCCTGCACGTAGTACAGGTCCTGCTTTGTTCGTTGGCGACTGGGCAACATCTCAACTTTGGATGTTTTGGGTTGCGCCTCTTATCGGTGCGGTTCTAGCTGGTTGGGTATACCGTTGGTTAGCACCAAATAACGACTAATATCATTATTACATCAGACACTAAAAAAGCGAGCATCAGCTCGCTTTTTTAGTGTCTTCGCTTTATCAATAATTAAGCTTCTTGCACCGTTTTTAATAACACTTGTACAGGGTGCTGAAATTTAATGTGCTCAAAGCGCTTCACTTGGCTTCGACAAGAGTATCCCGTAGCCAGACAACGTGAAGGATCTAATTTATCGATATTGGGTTTCCAGCTTAGGTTATACACCCCTTTAGAGGTCTCTAACTTATCTTTTTCATGACCAAATGTACCAGCCATACCACAACAACCCACCGCAACAGATTGAAGCGCTATACCAAAGTGACTAAATATCGTCTCCCATTGCTTTTCAGCATTAGGCATCTTGGTTTTTTCAGTACAATGAGCAAATAAATACCAAGGTTGTTCTTCTGTCGCTTTATATTGCTTTAACTCTGGCAATAAGGGTAATAACCACTCATGTGCGGTTAACACTTCAAAGTTACCACGGGTTTCTTTTAATACTTCAGCGTATTCATCGCGGTAACAAAGTACAAGCGCTGGATCGACACCCACCATTGGAATATTGAGCACGGCTAATTGATTCAAGAAATCAGCCGTGTTACGAGCGGTTTTCGCAAACTGACGCAAGAAACCTTTTACATGCTGCGCTTTACCATTTGGTTTAAATGGCACCAAAATTGGCTTTTTACCCAGTTTTTCAGCCAAAATAATGAAATCTTTTACCACTTCAGCATCATAGAAGCTGGTAAACGGATCTTGAACAATCAGCACATAATTCTGACGCTCTTGCTCTGACAGCGCTTGTAACCATTGCAGATCAAAACGCAGCGCATGGTGTCCATCGAGTTTCTCGGTTAATGTCGGCAAGGACAATAACGGCATATCAACATACCCAATCGCTTTTTCAGTGAGTTTTTTCGACCACTCCGGACGTGTTAAGGCATTCATCACCCCTGGCGCTTTAGCCATTAACGGTAAATAGTTTTCAACATACGCGACTAAATAATCTTTCGCTGGTCGTTGATAGCGACTGTAATAGATATTCATAAAGCGAGAGCGGAAGCTTGGAACATCCACTTTGATTGGACATTGGCTTGCACAAGCTTTACATGCCAAACAGCCATTCATCGCTTCCATCACTTCATGAGAGTAATCATATTGCTTACGACGTTCGCCATAGGTATTTTTGAGACGATCGATGATCTGTTTAATCGTCGGTGTCGTGGTCAATAACTTATGTTCTAACTCGTCTGCATTAACGCCCTGCTCTGCTAATTGACGTAGCCATTCACGAACCAGTCCTGCTCGCCCTTTTGGAGAATGGCGACGATCTGCGGTGATCTTCATCGATGGGCACATAGGTGAGCTGGTGTCATAGTTAAAACACAAGCCATTACCATTACATTCCATCGCTTGTTTAAAGCTATCTCGCGTTGTTATAGGGATCTGACGATCAAAAAAACCTCGCTTTCGATCATCAACCTTCACTAATTGATCATCACTCTCTAATGGCGTACAAATTTTTCCTGGGTTTAAGCGATTGTGGGGATCAAACGCTGATTTTATTCGACGTAATTCTGTGAATAGCTCATCACCAAAGAAAGCCGGACCATATTCAGAGCGGAAGCCTTTACCGTGCTCGCCCCACATCAATCCGCCATATTTTGCCACCAGCTCAACAACTTGATCAGAGACTTCTTTCATCAAGCGCTCTTGCTCTGGATCGCACATATCAAGTGCCGGACGAACGTGTAAAACCCCCGCATCAACGTGACCAAACATGCCATAATTTAATTGTTTATCGTCAAGCAACTGACGGAATTCAGCAATAAAATCAGCTAAGTTTTCAGGAGGTACACAGGTATCTTCAGCAAATGCGATAGGTTTTTGACTCCCTTTTGCCGCCCCCAATAAACCCACGGCTTTTTTACGCATGGTGTAAATTTTTTGGATGCTCGCCAACTCTTCACAAACTTGATAGCCAATAATGCCTGCTTCATTCGCCGTTATCATGGCATCAAGTCGTTCACATAGTGCTTTTACTTGTTGTTGGTTCTCGGCAATATCGTTGCTTGCATACTCAACCATATTAATCCCAAGCATTTCTTTGCCAGGGACATCGGTTAATAAATCACTAACAGTGTTCCAAACAATGTCTTGTTTTGCGAGATTCAATACTTTGGAATCGATGGTTTCTACCGATAGCGCTTTAGCTTCAACCATCATTGGCGCATTGCGTAGCGCTGAATCAAAACTATCGTATTTAATATTTACAAGCGTTCGTGATTTCGGGATCGGCGTAATATTCAGTTTCGCTTCTGCAATAAACGCAAGCGAACCTTCCGCCCCACACAACAATCGACCAATATCAAATTGTGTTAGTTCATCGTCATAAACATTTTTTAAATCATAACCCGTTAAAAAGCGGTTAAGAGGGGGAAACTTATCGATAATTTGTTGGCGTTTTTCACGACATATTTGCGCAGAGGTTTTAACCACTTTTGCAGCAAGGTCATCACCTGATATCGACTCTATTTGCGTTTCATCTAACGCTTCGGTTTTTAATACTGAACCATCAACAAGGACTGCCGTTAACGACAATACATGATCAGACGTTTTTCCGTATTTTAACGACCCTTGACCCGAGGCATCAGTGTTAATCATACCGCCTACGGTAGCGCGGTTACTGGTCGATAAATCAGGAGAGAAAAAATAACCGTGAGGACGTAACGCATCGTTAAGTTGATCTTTTACGACACCTGTTTGTACTCGAACCCAACCTTGTTCAGGATTAACTTCCAGTACCTTATTCATATGGCGTGAAATATCGACAACCACACCAGGCGTTAATGATTGGCCATTGGTTCCCGTACCGCCCCCACGAGGAGAAAAGGTGATTTTTTGATAGTTTTTCTGTTGACCAATTTGACCAATTAACACCAGATCATCGATATCTTTAGGTAAGATAACCGCCTGAGGAATAACTTGATAAACGCTATTATCTGTTGCAACAGCGAGTCGACTCGCATAGGTTTTCTCTATCTCGCCTCGAAAACCGGCCGCGGATAAATCGTCAAGGAATGAAAGCACCAGTTGCTTGATACTGTGCTGATGGGTTAATGCTGGTAACATTGTGCTCCTTCTCCAGTGTACGCTATCACTTATAGCGGAGTCGTGTCCTACGACTACTGGCCTTCTCTCATTTAATATTTATAGCCTGATCGTTATAAATTCGATCATCGGCACATCAATTGTAGATATTATTATCACTTTACTTTACCTTACAACGCGATAGAACAAAACAAACAATCCTTGCTTGTCACTTCCGCTTCCGCCTTGAAGGTGCTTATTTCAAACGATAGCTATGCGCAGTCATCAATACGCACGCCATAACCATGACGACAATAGCTAATGTTTTTATCAATAATATAGCGACTGTACTTATTACGATCTCTACCCATAATGAGCTCAAAAATCCAATCGCCAATACAGAACCAAGTAGCATCACTGCTAATTTCAATTTTTGAGTATAAGTAATTGTCTGTCGTGATCGACCTCTATCAATAAAGACAGCGGCACTCATTGCAAGCGTACAGGCTAATAAATACACTTGCTGAGGGACTTGAAAATAGCTCACACCCACAGCAATTATCACGCTAAGTAGCGCCCAAAACCGCCAATTACGCACATGCAGATAGGCTGAGCCTGAACGTTGCCACCAAATAAACAAAGCTAAAAGCACTATCCCAACACTCAAGCCAAGTACGGTATCTGAGATAAAATGCACACCGAGCCAAACCCTTGCGATAGCTTGTAAACTAATCGCAATAATCAACAGCGGCAGTGTCTTAAAGCGAAACGTCGTTAGGTTTGAAGTCAAGTGGGGTCGATAGCGATGAATCAACAACGGCAAATTGTACCAAAGTAATCCCCATAGTACCGTTGCCATTAATGTATGGCCGCTCGGCAAACCAAAGCCACTGGCTGCTGTTTGTTGTAACTCTGGCCAAATATAAAATGGACGAGGTGATGCTAGCGCTAATTTCATTACCGAAGCAATAAAAGTGACAGTCACAAGTACGCTTGATAAATACAACATTGCTGTGACACCAAAACCGACGGTAACAACGAGCAATAACAAGCCAATAAACAGCTTTTCACCGGGTAAGTTAAACACAGATAGCACTCGTTGAAAAAGTGATTGGTAACTATCAGGCAGCGATTTGATTTCTTGTTGAAATGACTGAATCTGTGTCAGCTCCCATTGATGTAACCTACTCACCGCTTGGTAATCTGCGGCATTGGTCGTAATTTCACTATTGGGTACTTGTGATAATAAGTGTTGGATCAGTGGAACATCATTAGGATAGCGATAATCCTTTGGCGTAATGTTTTCAGCTGACAGTAAATATGCACACTTCACCTCTTTGGTAAAATGCTTCGCTTGCCAAGTACTAATTAACAAATCATCATTTTCTGTCGTTGTTAACGGTTGGTTATAAGGCGAGATCACTGTTGTTGGAATGGGCTGCTTCGCTACACACGCAAATAACGTTGTGTTACCCCGTAATTTTAGCAACTTCACCGCGTCAACATGAATGCCAGTTTCTTCATAGACTTCACGTACAGCAGCCTGCTCAGGGCTATTCATAGGATCAATTCGACCACCAGGTAAAGCCAATTTCCCTGATATTTCTTCTTTTATAACGACAACTTTATTACCGTGACGGATCAAACATGCTGAGCCAACCAATGGAACAGCCTGAGCTGGGAACGAAAAAAAGAGAATAAGAAATAAAGTGAAAATAATCCTGTAAGGCTTTATTGCAGACAATGAAGGCGTCGTACTAATACGTACCATGGAAAATAGTATCCAAGAAGAATAGAAAGAAGAAAGCTGAGAAACGCAGTGTAACTCAGCTCGCTAGACATAGCGCAAAAAAAATAACAAAATGCTATAAGCCACCCATTAAGGTGTATTTCATCTCAGTATATTCTTCTAAACCTTGATGCGCACCTTCTCGGCCAATACCTGATTCTTTTACCCCACCAAATGGCGCGAGTTCAGTAGAAATTACCCCTTCATTAACTCCGACCATGCCATATTCCAGCGCTTCACTAACACGAAAAGCGCGTGATAATGATTGAGTATAAACGTAAGCTGCAAGCCCAGAATCGGTATTATTAGCGCGTGCAATAACATCTTGCTCATCCGTAAACTTAAACACAGCAGCTAACGGACCAAAGGTTTCTTCACTCGCCACTAACATATTATCGGTTACATTACTTAGCACCGTAGGCTGAACAAAGCAGCTTGTTGAAGGCTCTCGTGTACCTATAACTAAGTTTGCCCCTTTCATTATGGCGTCGTTAATGTGTTTTTCGACTTTCTCAACCGCAGCTCGGTTTATCAACGGGCCAATAGTTACGCCATTATCAACACCATTGCCAACCGTTAGTGCTGACACTTTTTCAGCTAGCTTTTCTACAAATTGCAGATACACATCACTATGAACATAAATACGGTTAGTGCACACACATGTCTGCCCTGCATTACGAAACTTAGAAACCATTACCCCATCAATCGCGCGAGATAAGTCAGCATCATCAAACACAATAAATGGCGCGTTCCCCCCTAACTCTAAAGACACTTTCTTAACAGTAGCGGCTGATTGTGCCATCAAAAGCTTACCTATTGCCGTTGAGCCTGTGAATGAAACTTTGCGAACTCGCTTATTGCTCATAAGCTCTGCGCCAATTTTAACGGCATCTCCCGTAATAACATTAAACAACCCAGCAGGAATGCCCGCCCGATGCGCGAGCTCTGCAAAGGCGAATGCAGTATAAGGGGTATCAGGGGCTGGTTTTAATACCACGGAACAACCCGCAGCAAAAGCTGGACCACATTTACGTGTGATCATTGCTGCAGGAAAGTTCCAGGGTGTTATGGCAGCAACCACACCAACAGGCTGGCGAGAAACTAAAATACGGGCGTCTTCTTTATGGCTTGGAATGATCTCACCGTTTAGACGCTTAGCTTCTTCGGCATACCATTCAACAAAACTCGCCGCATAGGCAATTTCACCTTTCGCTTCAGCCAGTGGCTTACCTTGTTCGGCAGTAAGAATATGAGCTAATTCATCACGGTGTGAAACAATTAACTCATACCACTGACGTAAGATCATCGAACGGTGTTTCGCTGTTGTTTTTGACCACAATCGATACGCTTTATCTGCCGCATCAATCGCAATATTGGTTTCTTCTACACCCATAAGTGGAACATGACCAATAACTTCATTTGTCGCCGGATTAGTAATATTTACCGTTTTACCAGAAAAGGCGTCACTCCATTGGCCATTAATAAATGCTTGCTGTTTAAACAAGCCACCAAAAGAAAAAGTCATTCGTGTTTCCTATTATTTCGTCAATATTGAGTATCTATTTAATGTTGATTATTGTAATACAAATAAATGTTAAACGTTTAATATTCAACTTTCATTTTACCAGTAACCAAATTTTTGTTGCTAATAATGCGGCAGATCGGCGAGTAAGCAACTAGGCTAAAGAAGAGTTGAATATTAATTTGTAATGGCATGATACATAGGCTTGTTTTCTAGCCTTACGAAAACAGGTAACAATAGCAATGACTAGAAAAATTGCAGTAATTCGGCACGGCATAAAACACGGTGCCATCGTCACCTATATCGATACCCCGCATCTTCCTGATACCAACCCCTTTATCCTTTGGGATCATTTTTTATCTACTAACCGATCACATAATGAACTAGGCTTTCATGGCCACTCAGGTATCGATGCTGTCAGCTATCCCGTTATCGGATCAATCCTAAACGATGACAGTATTAACGGTAAAAATCACATTCAAACGGGTGATATTCATCTCACCACCTGTGGTTATGGTATGGCACATAAATCACTGATGAAACCACACAATGGGATCGCAGAAGCGTTTCAAATGTGGACCGCTTCGCCTTCAGAGAAAGAAGGAGAAATGACTGCGCCATCAAGCACTCATATTGCCAGTAAAAAACTACCTCTCGTTGAAGGCACACACGCGACAACAAAAGTACTCATTGGTCACTACAATGGTGTTGAAAGCCCAATAAAACACAACTGCAATATTATCTATCTTGATATTATTGTCACGTCATACGGTAGTTGGACGTTTACACCACCAGAGACCCATGTTGCAGGTTTTATTTATTTACGCTCAGGGCACGCCTATATCGCAAATAATCAACTACATCCGAATCAAATGGGAATTTTTGCTCACTCGCAATTACCCATTACCGTCACAACCACAAACCACAGTGCACGTTTTTTTATTGCGTTAGGCGAGCCATTAAACCAACCTTTAATAACAAAAGAAGGCTCGGTTCATTCTTCAAGCAATAATTTACACATCGCATTAAAAAATATTCAACAGATCATAAAACAATTACAGCCCATTGAAGAAAAAACATAAATAACAACGCCCTGTAATTTAAAAAGAAATAAATATTACAGGGCGTTAGAAAATTATGGGCGTAATGCTAACTGATAAGTACCATTGGATTGAAACCACAGCGCTTGTTTTTGTTTGCGACCCAATAGAATTGGACCATCATCAAAAAACAAAAAGTTTTTCCAATTACGTTTAAATACACCCCATTTAGTTTCTACAATATTGTACTTTTCGTAGCAAAAATAAATCGTTGTATTATCTTCCCATTGCAAAGCTGTCAAAATAGCAGCTGGCAATGATGCATCATCATCGTTATCCCAAGCATCTTGCCAATCTTCAGGCTCTGACCAGTTTTTTGTATCTGCCGCCCAATCACCGTGCTCAAAGTGATCAGAATCCGGACTCTGTTTACTAATATGTTCCTGCCACAATTGCGAAGAACGCGCTTGGGTTAACGGTTTTATTTGCTCAAGATCTGTCGTAGGAACAGGCATCGAAGCATGGGTAAAAATCCACTTACGCGTGTAATTATCAAGTTCGGTGTAATTCATCAATTAGCCTAAATATATAATGACACCGCAATGTACATCAGACACAAAATTTGTTCCAGTTACAGACTAAGAAAAAAGCATTCTTCATCGATGATCTCAATGTATCAAAAAAGCTACGATCATCATCGTACTTCATCCATCACTTCCCGTGATTATAATTATCCTGTTTTATTTTTCGTTACCCCATAAATTGCTTACCCAACCGCCTGCATTGTCATCATAATGACTATCATCAAATGTTGTTATTGGCTTTATGGGGTGTTCATTATTATGACTTTCTAGTAGCTGTGATATGTGCATCGCCATAGGATCACCTGTCGATTTCATTTGATGCCGAGTTGCAACTTCTTTGATAATTTGTAATCGATATGACGAGTTCATTTTTTTCATCACACACTCCTCTTTCTTTAGACATAAACGTATAAAAAATAGGCGCGCTAACACTAAACGTCAAATAACTGTATTACTAGTGTCACAACAGACAGGTATAGACCTCGAGATAAAATTTCTTAAATAACAACACGTTATTTTTTAATTAAAAGATGATCTTTACGACCGTTTACAATCAAAATCATAACCACATGATTTAAAAGGAATTAATAATAGATTAATTTTTTATTTCATTTCAGTCCTATTATTAATTATTACGCTGAAAAAGACATTTGCAGAATGATCTATATAATCGAAGTGGCTTGGTGCATAAAAAACATGCTACTTGATCATCTTGTTACCAAACCTGTTAAACTATAAAACGCTAATGTTCGTTATATCTAAATGTTTAGGAGTACCTGTGCGTTTATTGTCTTTATTTACTACGTCGGTTTTATCTTTATTGAGTGTAACAGCCATTGCAGCACCGACAAGTAATCCTTCAACAGCACTACAAAAAGTAAGTCATGCCACCTATTCTTTTCCGAACCAATTTCATCAATGTAAAAAGACATTAAATTACAATATCTTTTTTAAAGGTCAGAAAATTGGTCATTATCAACGTCACATTGTTTGGAAAGGTGATAACGCTGATATTTATACCAACAGTGAGGTTGATGTTTTAATCACTAAATCAAAAATGCACTCTCATACTCAATTACATTGGTCAGATGCTGCTCAACGCTTCATCACGGATAAATTTCAACGAACGATCACTGGACTAATGGCAGGAAATGTCAGTGTAACGTTTAGTAACGATGGCCATAACTCTACAGTGACTGATGATGGAAAAACGCAGAAATATACCAATGCTTTCGCGCCTATTCTTGATGGAGACACAATTGGTAGCCAAATGCGTCTTGATTTAATTGAAGGTAAAAAGAACTTTGATTTCATCATGCAAAATAGTGACGAAACTAGCCACTACTACTTTGCAGTCGTGGGTAATGAAACAATCGATACTAATTTTGGTACTCTAAATACTATTAGGGTTAATCAAACGAGAAAAAGCGATCGCCAACTTTCATTATGGTTTGCGCCATCACTTGATTATCAACTCGTAAAGGCAACTTATCACCGTAAAATTGTCGATTTAGAAGCGGTACTTATGAGTAAAAAGATTGATTGCCCACCAAAGCAGTTATTCAAAAAGTAATCCTCATTGGTAGCAAGAAGCCGAGTTGACTTATAACTCGGCTTCTTATTTATTTCATCGTCACTTTGCCACCAATGATTTTAAATGCAGGTGTACCTCTTACTAATGCATCTCGTGCGAATACCACACCACATTCAGGGCATATTGCAGATTCAATCGTAAAATCTTTTACAATTCTTTCTTTAAAACATTTTACTAACGCCCCTTTTCCACCTTTTCGATATTTAAATAAGAGCGTTTTACATTTAGCACAAAAGATATCAACTGTTTTTGTCGGCCCTTTTTTATTCGGTTTTGCCACCGTAGATCTCGCTTAAATGATAACGATAAGCAGATCGTTAATTACCTGAAATCGTATTTTCAATGAGTATATCAATCTGCTTTCTATCAGTATCATAAACGCCAGCCAAGTTGCCGTATTTAGGCGAATGACGATCATTTTGATAAGGGTATTGCCAGCCTGTCGTCGTTGCGATAAACATCTCTGCAAATTGATGTGAAATAGATAAACATCCCGCTAAAACCGTATCAACATAGGTTTGTGTAATAGGAAACTGCTGACAAGGCGGTAAAGCACTATTATTGATATATACCCAAACTGGTTCTGATAATGTGAGCTTCGTATTTTCTAACAATTCAATTTGTTGTGCAGTAATTTGAATACGTTGATAGCCATGTTCTCTTTGGTCAAAGTCTCTCAAACCTTTTTCATCAACTTCAATTAACACGCCATTACAGACACCTTGTCCCGGCTTTACGACTAAAGGCGCGATAGGATAACTGCCATCAACATTACCCCATGAACGCTGTAAACCATGCACTAATGCAGGATAAGATTTACCAGTATTACCTGTACGGTTTCGCGAGTATTTATTGATCAGGCTTCCATAGCCGAAAATATACATCCAATCACCTTTCTTTCTTTTCGTTACCACAATTGAAAACATTAAAGAATCGACAGAAAGTAAACCATTTCTGTAACTCAAGTTCAAATAGCTCTGGGCTTAATGGTGAAAATCGGATTGAATCTCCCGGTTTTAATTGACTAACCAAATTAAGATCACGCTGAGTAATGCAACCTAAAATAGGATATCCTCCCAACGTTTGTCGATCATTGAGTAAAATAATGGGCTCTCCTGATGCAGGAAATTGAACCGCTCCCTTTGCTATAGGTTGAGAGATCAATGTCGTCTTATTGGGGAGGATCTTTTCCCCTACAAGCCGATAGCCCATGCGATCACTATGTTGACTCACTTGATATTCTGACTGATAAAACTGCTGCTTTTGCTGTGAAGAAAACCACTCTGCTTGATATGATTCAATAATAGATACCGTTAACTTTTCGGCATAATGGGGTATATAGCGTGCGGGTACTGCTTGAAAATGATAAACGTTATTTCCACCATATTTAGAAAGTCGTTGCCCCTCTTTTAGTGACTGCCCCGTACCATCAAAACCGCCCAGATGATTCCTAGCGACTGTCGATACACTACCTAGACTTTCTTTAACACAAAATCCACCGTCAATGGCTAAATATGCTCTTAACCCCTGACGTGCATAGCCTAACTGCAATACTTGCCCACGCAATAAGCGTACTGTTTGCCAGGGCATAACCTTTTTCCCATCAATCTTGGCTTGCATATCAGCACCAGTGAGAGCGATAGTACAATCGGTAAGAACGTTAAAACTGACTTGCCCTAATGTGATCTCTATTTGAGCTGCATTAGGATCATTATTTAACAATAAATTCCCCCAGCAGAAAGCATGAAGATCCATTGCGCCACCTTGGCTTAATCCATGCTCTGCCACACCATATCGACCGAGATCTTGCAACTGCATTAGCATCCCTGATTCAATGATCTCTAACGCTTCCATAACTGCCCTCCTAGATCTAAAAATTCTTGTTTGGTGATCGCAAAAAATTGCACCTGATCGCCAATTGAAAAAATAGATAACGGGTACTGATCAGCTAAAAATAAGGATTGCGGACAATTACCAATAATATGCCAACCTCCTGGACTTTGATCGGGATATATTGCGGTTTGGTTATCGGCAATACCGACGCTTCCTGCTGGTATTTGAAGCCGAGGTGACAACAGTCTAGGCATTGCGATTTCAGCATCCACCGAAGATAAAAAAGCAAAACCAGCAGTAAAACCTATTGCACCTACCTGATAGATTTTATCACTATGTCGAGTAATGACTTGTTGCTCTGTTAACTGGCTATGAGCGGCGACAGTAGCTAAATCTGGCGCAACATCTGAATGATAATAAACAGGTAATTGATGCAGTTTTGATGTTAAATGGCGAGAGCCTTTATAACTTAGTCGATGATCAGCAAACCATTGCTCACTTGCCGCAACCAATAAAGAATAACAATTACAGTCCAGCCGAAAATGTAACATCACTTTAGTATACGAGGGAGTAACATCGATTAATTCACGACTATATTGTGTTTTAATAAACGTCACGTAATCAGCAATCATGGCTGTTGTTTCAGCAGTAATTTTCTGCCCAAATTCCACCATCATGGCTGATTCAGTTAATCGACTAATAAGCATAATAACGTCCTATTTATTATCATTTGCTGACTTTAATAACAGGGCGATCTCTTTAATTGTTGCAATTGATTCAGGGTTATCACCATGCACACAAATGGTATCAACCTGTAATGTTAATAATTTCCCACTCTGGGTTCTCACTTTACCTTGAGCGAGTTGTAATACTTGCGCTTTTATCAAATCAGGATGGTGATGTACTGCACCAGCTTCATGTCGTGGAACTAATAATCCATCGGCTGTGTAAGCTCTATCTGCAAACGCTTCAAAAAGTAAAGAAACACCTTTTTGTCTGGCTATTTGAATATATGCCTCATTATTTGCTCGTGACAGGACCATAAGAGAAAGAGGAAGAACACGGGAAGTATTAAGTTTTGCGATCGTTGAAACAATGACTTCGAAAATTTCAGGATCTTGCATCATTTGGTTATATAACGCGCCATGAGGCTTCACATACGTAATAGATACAGCATTCAGCCGACATAACGCATCTAGCGCCCCGACTTGGTAAGCCACACTATGACTGATTTCATCCAACGTATGGGGAATAGGCCGTCGTCCAAACCCTTCTTTATCATTATACCCAGGGTGAGCACCTATGATCACATCATGATTTTTAGCTAAAGCAATCGTTCTTGCCATCACTGTCGGATCGGATGCATGAAAACCGCACGCAATATTCGCCATATTGATCCATGGCATCACTGCTGCATCATCCCCCATATTCCAAGCACCAAAACTTTCGCCCATATCACAATTTAATTTCATCATGCCCTCCTTACAATCATGCCAAATCACGGACTATCAATAATTATCTTAGCCCTCCGAAGCATCAGAGTATTGGTATTTAGCAAACCAGCCTTTTCCTTTGTTATTGAAATATTACATAATTATCACATAAAACACTTTTTAAAATTTGCTAATACGTGACCTTTCAGCCATTCTTACGGCATTGTGAGTAATCGCAGAAATTTAACGCTGAAGCTGATAATTAATCAGTAATAAAGGATGTTTATGAAGAAGTTATTTATTTTATTAGGTGCTGTAACATTACTTTCTGCATGTACACCGGAAGTGGGCAGTGAAGATTGGTGTAACCAATTAAAAGAAAAACCAAAAGGTGATTGGACAGCGAACGAAGCAACCGAATTTGCTAAAAGTTGCATCATTCGTTTCGGCACTGATAGCGATAAATAACAAAAAAGAGCCTTTCGGCTCTTTTTTATTTGATGTACTCACATTACAGACGAAAAAAAAGCTCATCTAATGATGAGCTTTCTTTATAGATGGTGCCCCGGGCCGGACTTGAACCGGCACAGCGCGAACGCCGAGGGATTTTAAATCCCTTGTGTCTACCAATTCCACCACCAGGGCACGCAATTACTTGCGATGGGTAAGACACCATCTGTAGATATCGCTTATTCGCTATATCTTTTAATTCTATTTTTTCTTTTTTACCTAATAGGTAAAATAAAGATGGTGCCCCGGGCCGGACTTGAACCGGCACAGCGCGAACGCCGAGGGATTTTAAATCCCTTGTGTCTACCAATTCCACCACCAGGGCACGCAATTACTTGCGATGGGTAAGACACCATCTATAGATACCGCTTATTCGCCATATCTTTTAATTTGGAGCGACACACGAGGTTCGAACTCGTGACCTCAACCTTGGCAAGGTTGCGCTCTACCAGCTGAGCTAGTGTCGCATAATATTCTCAAAAGAGAATGGAGGCGCGTCCCGGAGTCGAACCGAGGTCCACGGATTTGCAATCCGCTGCATAGCCACTCTGCCAACGCGCCATTTTGTTCACACCGAGAAGTGAGTTGCTCTTCGGTATGGGGTGCATTCTACGTAATGTAGCTTTTGAGTCAATACTATTTTTTAAAAAATAATGCTAAGCGATTATTTTACAACCAAATTATATGATTCAGCCTGTGATTTGGTCATCATAAGATGTAAAAACATCATTGCGTTACATCATATCTCGCATTGCTGCAGCAGGGATCACTGCTTTAGAATGAGTCTGTACTTTTAAAGTCAGCTCTTTTCCAAGATTAAGTGAATGGCGAATGCTTTTACCGCTAATCCTTCCGGCCAGATATCCTGCAATAAACGCATTATCTGCAATATAATCCGTCGTCTGCCCTATTGGTTGGATCACAGATATCTTCATTTGAGTATGAAGGGCTTTAAGATCGCTTATCGGGTGGTCGCTATATTGTTTAATAACTAATTCACAGCAGTTCGAGTGACTATAGCGTTCAATAATGTCAAAGCTAGTGCCCCAGATTCGTTGTTCGTCTTTTATCTCAATGAAAGCAATGTCTATATATGGTAATAACTGACATATCCAGTATCTTGCTTGCTGTGGTGTCCACATATGAGGCCGATATCGATTATCAAAATAGACTTTGCCGCCATCTATTTTATATTTTTCTAACAGTACCAATAACGCTGCTTTTGCTTCATCGGTTAATAATGCAAAGCTTACTGCACTGATATAAATAGCATGATAGTTATAGTTACTTAATGCTATTTCAAGTGGTGATGACTCCCTTGAAAAGTAATAACGAGCAGCATTATCTTTATTCCAAAAATGGCGGTAACAGTGCCCTTCTCTATCTGTCTCGATATAACAAAGATCAGGGAATTTAGTCGAAAGATACCGGACTAAACTCGTATCAATGCCTTCTTGCTGCCAACACGATAATAATGATAGTGATAACTTATCAGTCCCTACGGCAGTCGCATAACTGACAGAAATAGCTCGAGATTGTCCAAGCCGAGACAAATACAAGGCTGTATTGGGTACATCTCCACCATACGTTGCATACTTAGTCGTGTTATTTATTTCAACAAGCGCTTCACCAAAGAAAACAATTCTCACACGGATACCCCATCGTCAGATATCTAAGATTATGCTTCCATTCATATTCATCGTTATGTTGTTTATTAAAGCCTAATACAAATACGACGAATATTGATAATACAATCATCTAGATTTAAAGTATTTTCAGTTCATTATATGGCATAAATGCAATCTCCATGATTAACGTTATTAATGACGTTTTATCAGCTCTCTTCGATGAAAATAGATAGCTACTGCGAAGATACTTTTGTCTCATTATTTAAAAGAAACGACTTAAATACTGATGATTATCTATGCTATTTTTGTCGGCAAGATCTCATCATTATATATTATTACGTTATTTAACTAAGGTATGTAATGTACATGGATTCAAGCCTTTTTATTTGATCTTGCTGTTCTTCTTTTTGCAATGTCGGTAGGTTTTGCCGTTTCGTTTCTAACAGTAAAATATGATGAGATTGATGAGGTAATTGAAAGCAAAATTGAAGCGTGTTTTTTCTCTGGGGCGCGCCTTATCGGTAGCGGCTGTATTGCTTATCTCTTGATGTAATTCAATTTTCAGAATAATTTGACCTATCTTTTACGCTTGTAGCCGTGACAAGCGTTTAATTCCTCTTCCGTATGCTTTAACCTCATTTATACGTTAAACTTTCATCTATCTATTACTTAATCGCTTTCTTAGCTTTAATAAGCAATAGATCATTGAATACCCAACGCCAACTAAATACTTGCCTTAAATAACGGAAGATGTAATGGAAGCGGAACAAATAGAAATTCTCAATTTTATCTCACAGTATCCGCCTTTTGATACTTTGCCAGAAGAGCAACTTCATCAACTTGCTCTTGAAGTCGAAGTCGCTTATTACCGTGCGAGCACCATGATATTGAATACTGGCGATAGCATTCATGATCTGTTTTTAATTCGAAGTGGTGCTGTTGAAATATACCGCCGTAAGGGCGAGCTCTACAATCGTCTTGATGAAGGTGATATTTTCGGCCAAATGGGCTTGTTGATGAACAACCGAGTCCGAATGCCAGCAAAAGCGCTAGAAGATACTCTACTCTACTGTATTCCCAATACTCTATTTATTGAACTTTGCGATAAATACGATAGCTTTGCGGATTTCGTTGAAGTTGAAGATGGGGCTCGTTTACGTCATGCCGTATCAAGCCAACATGATGAAAATGATCTGACGACATCAAAACTAAGAACTTTGATCACTCGTGATGCCGTCATCATTGATCAAAACGAAACCATTCAAACGGCAGCACAAACAATGGCTGAAGAAGGCGTTTCTGCATTATTACTCAGTGACAGTAATGCTACCGATGACGATGATGAAAACGATTATGTCACGGGAATTATTACTGATCGTGATTTATGTACCCGAGTATTAGCCGAAGGTATTTCAACCTCAAAGCCTGTTTCTTCAGTCATGACAGCAGAACCCATTACACTCGATCATAATGCCTATGTATTTGAAGCGATGCTGACTATGCTGCGTTATAACATTCACCATTTGCCTGTACTTAGAAACAAACAACCAATAGGTGTTATTAGCGTTTCTGATATTGTTCGCTATGAATCGCAAAATAGCTTACTTCTCGTTAGTAGTATTTATCAGCAGCAATCTGTAGAAGAGCTCATTCAATTATCAGCACAAGTTAAAGACTGCTTTGTGCGCATGGTTAATGAAGACGCTAACTCGCACATGATTGGCAGCGCAATGGCAGAAATTGGACGCAGCTTTAAACAGCGTTTATTAGAATTAGCAGAAGAAAAGCTCGGTCCACCACCTATTCAATACTGTTTCTTGGCCTTAGGCTCTATGGCACGAGATGAACAACTCATCGTCACAGACCAAGATAACGCCATTATTTTAGATAATTCCTTCGATCATGATAAACATAATGCGTACTTTGAAGCACTTGCGACTTTTGTTTGTGATGGCCTTGCTGCATGTGGTTATGCCTATTGTACTGGCGGCATTATGGCGACAAATCCAGAATGGCGAAAAACCCGACATGAATGGGAACAATGTTTTGCTGATTGGATTGATAATCCAAAACCTCAAGCGTTATTAAATAGCTCTATCTTTTTTGACTTAGGCGGTGTTTGGGGCAGATTACGTTGGGCTAAACAACTTAATGGTTTTATTGTTCGTCGTGCCCGTAACAGCCCTCGCTTTTTAGCTTGCCTTGCACGCAACGCAATCAATCGCACGCCACCATTAGGCTTCTTTAAAGATTTCGTAATGGAAAAAGATGGACGTCATAATAACTCGATTAATCTAAAACGTCGTGGTACAGCGCCATTAGCAGATTTGATTCGTGTCCATGCCCTTGCGGTAGGTTCACGTTCACAAAATTCGCTCGAACGTTTGGACGATATTATTGAAAGTGGAATTTTACCACCTGGACGGGCTCAAGATCTTCGCGATGCCATGGAATATATTTCATTAGTCCGTATTCGCCATCAAGCGTTGGATGTTGAAGAAGGGCAAGAGCCTGATAATAGTATTGAGCCTGAAAATATGTCCGATTTTGAACGCCGTAATCTTAAAGATGCTTTTCAAATTTTAAGTAAAGCCCAAAACTTCGTGAAATATCGCTATCAAGCAACACGATAAGGGTGAGAAAGCATGTTTAGAGAAGTATTCAAAAAAACATCATCAACCCACTTCATTCGTAATACTCCGATAGTGGATTGGCAAACAAAGTTTGCGGAACTTGCCCATGATGCTAAAGACCAACGAATTAAACAATATTATCAACATGGTATTTTTAGTGGTGATACCCCATTAAAGGACATTGAATTTGTTGCTTTAGATTTTGAAACAACAGGGCTCAATGCTAACAAAGATGACATTATTAGTGTCGGGCTTGTTCCCTTCACCATCAATCGTATTTATTGCAGACAATCACAGCATTGGGTGGTAAAGCCAAAAGCAAAACTAGATGAAGACTCCGTCATCATTCATGGTATTACACACTCAGATGTACAAACGGCGCCAGATATACGTCGAATTTTAGAAGCGGTATTAGATTCTTTAGCAGGTAAAGTCGTAGTGGTGCATTACAAAGCCATCGAACGACAGTTTATGGATAAGGCATTACGAGTGCGATTAAACGAAGGTATCCAGTTTCCTGTTGTTGATACTTTAGCGCTTGAATCATTTATCCAAAACCAGCAATACAGTGGTATTTGGGCGAGATTAAAAGGGAAAAAGCCAGGTTCAGTTCGATTAGGGAAATGTAGAATTCGATATGGATTACCCGCTTACCAACCTCATCACGCGTTAACAGATGCCTTAGCGACAGCTGAGCTATTACAAGCTCAAATCGCATATCACTTCCCCCCCGATACGCCAATTGATCAAATTTGGGAATAAAAAAAAACCGCAGTATGAACACTGCGGTTTTTATTACCATTTTAGGCTAAATCACCCTTGATAATTACTTGTACTTTTCGGTTCTAAAGCCAAGCATTAAGCTGACACACATCAGCAACAATATAATGGTAAACGGAAGTGCCGTTGAAATGGTACCCGCTTGAAGCGCTTGAATTGCTTGGGTACCTCCTACCCACAACAATGCAATCGCAATTAAACCTTCTATAATAGCCCAAAATACACGTTGCGTTACTGGATTATCAACTTTACCACCTGCAGTAATACTATCGATAACCAGAGAACCTGAGTCTGAAGAAGTAATAAAGAAAACTAAAACTAAACAAATACCAATAAAAGATAAGATAGTACCGAGTGGTAAGGCATCAAACATTTGGAACATAGCAAGTGAAACTTCAGTAATACCATTTTTACCTAAAGATCCAATGCCATCCATCACTTGGTGAATTGCTTGACCGCCGAATACTGACATCCAAACAGTGGTAACCACGGTAGGCACAATCAAGACAGCAATTAAGAATTCACGGATAGTTCGACCTTTTGAGATACGAGCAATAAATGAACCTACAAATGGAGACCATGAAATCCACCACGCCCAGTACACTACAGTCCAACCATGAAGCCAAGCCTGATCTGTTCGACCAAATGGGTTACTTAATGGAATAAAGTTTTCTACGTAACCCACAATCGTCGTTGGGATCGTATGCATAGACACAGAGAAACCAACAGCACCGACAAACACTAATAAGGTCAGGGCGACTAACATGTTAATGTTACTTAATAACTTAACACCGGAATCAATGCCTTGAGCAACAGAATATATGGTAATGATTGTTACACCGATAATAATACCAATTTGTAACCCCAAGCCACCATGAGTACCAAATACATGGTTAATACCACTTGCTGCTTGCTGAGCCCCTAGTCCTAGTGATGTTGCTAAACCAAATAATGTTGCAAGCACAGCAAGGATATCAATGATATGCCCAGCCCAACCCCAAGTACGATCGCCAAGGATAGGATAAAACACCGAACGAATAGAAAGAGGTAAACCTTTATTATAAGCAAAAAATGCCATTGAAAGCGCAACAACACCGTAAATAGCCCATGGATGTAAACCCCAATGGTACATAGTTGCACCCATCGCGACTTTAAAGGCCTCTGGCGTTTCAGGGGTCACACTTAGCGGTGTTGAACCACCCCATCCGGTATAATACGCGGCAGGCTCAGCAACACTCCAAAACATTAAACCAATCCCCATACCCGCAGCAAAGAGCATCGCTAACCAAGACATGGTGGAATGTTCAGCTTCTGCGTCTTTCCCGCCCAAACGGATACGGCCGTAAGGAGAAATGATGAGTCCTAAACAAAAAATAACAAAAAAGTTTCCCGCCAAAAGAAACATGGTATCGAATTTATTTACGATAGCATTTTTAACACTATCTAACGCTGCTTTTGCTGTTGCAGGATCGCTGATAAGAATTGCTGCTAAAAAGAGAACAATTAATCCTGCACTAACACCAAATACCGCATTATGGACATCAAAGCCCCATTTTTGGACATTATCTTGTCCAATTGTATAGTCGGTATTATGAATACTATATTTATCGTGCTTACTCATTTATAAAGTCCCGTTATGATTACAACTCAAACCATCAATACTTAGTCCTGTAAATAAAATTTGAGCGGCAATATATAACCATTTCATCATAATAACTGTCAATAGATGGCTTAATCGTCTAAAAACAATTCATTTGTTATAAAAAACACCATATCCCATAAAAAATAATGATATCAGTGTGTAAAATTAATAATGCTTTTCATTGTACTCTAACTACTACCCTATCAACTTTAGACTGTTTTTTTATCGTTGGCTGATAAATATAATTTTATCATCGTAGTTATTTTTATACTTTAATTCATGATGTTATAACTTAAGCTTAAATTTATAAAATTATCAGCTATCAAAGTTATCTCACTTCCGTAAATAGCTTTTTATTATTAATCACTGCATTAACTAGCAATATAAAAATAGAAATTGAGAATGCCGATTTGCCAGAAATAGTGTGCAACTCCGTAACACTCGTTATCAGTAATGTGGGAATACTTATCTAAAAAAAACAATTCAATGGTGCTTTTTTATACACCCTACAATTAAAATATCCCCTTAACTAGGCGAAATCTAAATGAATATGAGTACAGCCTTTTTTACATGCAATCCCTGGTTGTTCGCTTTTTTCAGGTGGAACTAAGAATAATGATTGATCACATTCTTTACAGTTAACTACTTTACCTTGCATCACTTTTTTAATAATAGCTTGTTGGTCACCAAACGATTGTTTGGCCTGTTTGTTTAATTGAGAAAAATCGAGTTTCATAAGATCAGCTCATACATGTACTATTAATAGATATAAAAAAGGGCTTTTCAGCCCATTTTTATAATTCAAAATCATCAAACTCAGTTGCTTCAACTTGGCGCTCAAGAAAAGCGACTAAATCGTCATGACCGCCAATATATTTATCATCTAAAATAATTTGAGGTACAGTACGAACCGTTAGCCCTGCCTTTTGTTCGATGAAATCAACCATCACTAATTTTGATAAATTTAGCCCTAAAACAAGTGTTGTATACTCGATACCACGCTCATCAAGTAGTGCTTTTGCTTTCACACAAAACGGACAATTCGGCTGCGTAATTACTAAATTGTCGTATTGCTCAAGCTGTTCGATTGTTAGGTTTTTTACTTCAGTCATCACAATGCCACTTCTTCTATAAGATAAGTTGGTCAAGATAATTGAAACTTGCTTAATAGTAAAACATCTACTTCACACCTGTTTACGATCTAAACAATATTTAATTTTAGTTGCACTGTTCACTTTCTATTCGCAATTACTCATTGATAGTCAATTAGTAAAACCCCCTTTCCAACAGATAAAATATAACAATTTGTTTTATAAGAAATTAAAATACAAATACTGAATAAAATAACGATAGAAAAGTTAACAAATTTTAACCTTTCACATGTTGAACATTCATCGAAAATAGATGATATTAATTACCTCACTACCGTTAACTGTTTCGTCAGTCCTTTTGCATTCAAACACTAACGGATAATCAAAAGCAGCCCAATGAACAATAATAAATCGCTTTTATCACGGAATTTAACTGCTCTGTCATTACAGAGTTAAGGAGAGAGTTGTGGATATAATAGCTACACCACAAACATATAATAAAGGTGAGTTAACTCAATTACTGGATATTGCACGCAATGCTATTCATGACCATTTTTCTGATCGTCCGATAAATGCACCTCGGCTTAATCATTACACGCGAAAGATGCAACAACATGCAGCATGTTTTGTTACCTTAGAGGTGAATAATGCATTGCAAGGCTCTATGGGGACAACTATTGCTTCGCGTCCATTAGTCATAGAAGTTCATAATAAAGCCGTGGCTAGTGCATACGAAGACCGTCGCTTTATGCCTCTTTCTGAAGAACAACTTGATGAATTAACAATCGAAATCGAAGTATTATCGCCACTTGAAACGTTGCCAATTCACTCTCATCAGGCCTTAGTCGAACACTTACAAATACCTAGCAATCGCCAAGGTATTGTATTAATTGATCGCTACACGCAAACAACAATGCTACCAAGTGCGTGGAGAAAAGGGATCACACCAGATCATTTTATTCAGCAATTGAAACAAAAAGCGGGGTGGTCACCAAGCTATTGGTCACCCAATATGGTTGTTAAAACCTTCACAACTAGCGCACTGAAAGAAAAATACGCCAAAATTCGTAGTAAATATTTCTAACAGCCTACGCAAGCAGCAGTAACTGCTGTTGCTTGCTTATTCAAACCTTTCCGGTACTTTGTCAAAATATTTAATTGATATTGTTTGATTCTCAATCAATTCTATTATGCGTAAATATACCTTTACCCTTCCTATGCTATTTTGCAATCAATCCATACGGTATATGCTTGAACATTTGAGGATGGTCGCTTAGCGTCGGCGCTAAATGCGTTTCTTTCCAATCGAGTAACATTATCGCAAGTACATTGCGGTGCTCACCAGAGACTAAATCTATATCACCCGTTACTGATGGGATCATTCCATGCTGAGGATTTATTGCTTGCTGAATCACCTTGCGGGTTTTCTCTACTACGGGATCTGCCTCTAACCCTGCCAATAAAAAGTTAATCCCGACCTCTGCAATAACATCCTCTTTCGTTTCAGCAATAATCTTATCGATATTTTTGCGGTAGTAATCAAAAATCCATTGATGATCTTTTTCATGGAGCGGTAATTGATAGTATTTCGATGCCGCAAAAATAATATGCGTTAACCCATAAATTTTATTGCTGTATTGCAGAGAAGATAATTGATTGTCTTGACTATCAGGATAAGTTTCACGAAAAGCAATAATGAAATCATTCACCACATCTTGTTCACCCAGTTGTCTTAACCAATAGACTTGATTTGCAAGTTGTGCTGCCCACGCTTGGATCATTTCAGGATCAGTAACATATTTTTTAAAATCATAACGGCGAAGAACCTGCCTTAATTGCGCATCATTTTGATGCTTTAATCCATACTCATCGGCACGCGCCATTGAGCCGAGCAACCCAACGCCTAAATATACATATTCAGGCATCGTTTGAGTCGCTTTATATCGACGTTGGCTACGCTCTTTAGGTGATGTTTTATAATTCGCTAATCGCGCTAAACTGTATCGCTGTACTTGCTCAGGTGTCACAACTTCTGTTGAATAGCGATTTAAGTTACTCGCAACTCGCGCCATGTCCTGCCATATCGCGGCTGCGTATTTAGGATCTAACGACTGCCGATACATACGTAAGCCATAATGCCCCGCTGTATAGGCTGGCAATGTATATAACTGAGGCTCAAAGGTTTGGCGGATCTGATTAGCGCTTTGTCGATATGTCGGATTAAGCTGTAAACTATTTGCCGCAACAGACCAACAAAATAAAAGACAGAAAAACCAATAGCGGCTAAGTACCAAACGCATAATGACTCCCCCCGAAAAATAACCAGGGTGAAGAGTAACATTAGGTATTACTATCTCTGTTAACTTTTATCTCTAAATAATTGTTATAATATAAATATGCCAACATGATCACATCGTCATTTAGTCCGCAATATTAATATCAACCCACACCATTCGATGATCTGATCCTGCAGAAGGCTTTTCTCTACCTTTACAATCTAAAATAAGTTCACGTAATAAATCATGTTTATCCGGCCAAAAAACCCCCGTTTTTATCACATCTAAATTTTTTGACGGCAATACATAATCTAACCGCAACCCAGCTAAATGCGTCCACTCATTTTTACGGCCAGTACGCTTTTGCCAAGGATAATAATGCCTTGCACCTTCACTTTTAGGCGTCTGCTTGCCACTACTAACCCTTGTATTTATTTTATCGAGTTTCAGTAGGTGTTTAATCGCGTCCTTAAATCCGTCGCCATCATCTAAATCAGCATTTAAATCCCCCATTACAATAAAGGCATCATCAGGTTTTAATCCACCAACTTGATCATTATCGTCAACTAAATAGGATTCATCATTAATGATGTCGATTAAAAGCTGGATTTCATCATGATTACGTTTTGCATTTCGACGTTCGTTACCGTCAAACACAGGAGGGGTTGGATGACAACACAGTAAATTAATTTCTTTATCTTCAACAACAATAGGCACAACAACATGATTTTTAGAAGATAAACGTAATATCTGCTGAGCTTCTTTTGAATAATAATCGACAGGCATCAAGTTATTCGGCATATCCTTCCAAAGAAAGTGCTGCCACGTTCGAATATTCTCTTGCTGCAGTGGACATTTAGATAAAATAACAAAACCAAAATGACCATGAAATTCACCGTAACCTTGGGCATCTTCTGGTAACGTGCAGAGACCATCACCGTTTAGATCTATTTCGGTTATTAGGCCGGTATTGGATGAAGGGCAATAACGATAAGGGTAATCTATCACTGGTTGTTGATATTGAGAATGAGATAAATAATGCTGACAAAAATTATCAAGGCTACCATCATCGCCCCCATTACCAGGGTGATCAAATTCACACAGTAACAAAACATCAGCATTAACATGTTGAATAATAGCGGCGAGTCGCTGAAATCGTTGATTAGTTAAACCCGATGTTTGCTGAAAAATACGCCCTTGTTCTGGCTCAGACATCGCGACATTAAACATTGCCACACGCAAGGATTGTTTAGTTTCTAAAACGGTTGGTAAAAACTCTGCCACACGTTATCTCGTTATCAATAATTGAAAACGGCATTGTAAACACCCAACCCACGTTTACAAATACAAACCACGTAACTTAATTTTTCTAAATATAAAAGATTAATTAAGATGACTTAACCAATGTATCTATCGCTAAGCGGATTTGTTTTGCATCATATCCTGCTTGATGTCTCATCGCACCTAAGTTCTTTAAAGCCAATTTAAAGTGTACCTGACCCAGTCCATTTTGATTTTTTAACCAATGGCTTACCTCTGTAAGAACAAAAGATGGGCGCATATGTGCGGCATGATACAAACGCCCCAGCCAGAATAGATCCCATTCACTGTCACATAAAACCAAATCATATTGACCTAAAGTCGTATTTAAATGTTGGCAAACATCCACCACTTGCATCCCAGTCTCTTCAATCATTGACCGAGATATCTTATGGATATTGTGTTGAACATCTTTATCCCAATGAGACCAGTTATCGGATGCAGATAGCGGATTAATTAACATGCTACTGTTTGTTCCATCTGGTAAAGAATACCCAACCTCAATCGGATATGAATGTTCAGATAAACCTGATGCCTCAAAATCAAGTATTGCCCACATTTCACACTCCCTGTCTTTATAACTATGCTGTTAATCATCAATGTCCCTACTGTGACAACAACCCAATAACTATTTAAAGAATGCCCACACCTTTTAACTTTAGACCGTCACTCATAACACAACAAAACTTTCATAGATAAGGATTACTTTTAAGACACACTACACATAAGTAATAAAAGACTTACTTTAATTAATCGTTAGTAAATACAGCGCATTGCTGCATTTCCCCATCATTTAACGATATAATTACTGACACTGTATTTTGACCTAAAAATAGTTATGATTACTTCTCCCACTCCTCTGATTGGCTTTGCGGGCTTTAGTGGCTCAGGAAAAACAACGTTATTAGAAAAAGTAATCCCGTTACTCAAGCAACGTGGTATTCGATTAGGTCTAATAAAACATAGTCATCATGACATTGAACCTGATGTACCAGGTAAGGACTCTTATCGATTACGTCATGCGGGTTGCGGGCAAACATTACTGGCAACAAAATCACGCCACATGCTTTATTTTGAATACCCAGAAGATGAACGTAAAGATCCTGAACTTAACGACTGTTTAGAGCAACTCGATCACAGCAAGCTCGATCTTGTATTAATTGAGGGGTTCAGAGAGCAAGCTTTTCCTAAAATAGAAATTCATCGTCCGTCTTACAATAAACCCTTATTGTATCCTAACGATCCTTACATTATCGCATTTGCTACTGACGCAGATACTCAACTATGTCCGCTACCGCAGCTAAATATCAATGATCCTGAGTCTATTGCGCAATTTATTCTTACTTGGTTAGAAAAAGATGGTCACTAGAAAGATGACCAGTATAAATACAGCCCGTTTTTGTCCGCAGTGTGGCAAATCAAGCTTAACCCGTTTAACCGATAAGCAATTTACTTGTAGCGCCTGTAATTTTACCTATTTTCACAACCCAGCGGCTGCTGTTATGGTTGCGCTGTCATATGAAGATGAGTTACTGGTAGCAATAAGAGGTAGAAATCCAGGATTAGGATTATGGGATTTACCTGGCGGATTTGTTGACCCTAATGAATCCTTAGAGCAAGCAGCAATACGAGAAATACAGGAAGAACTCAACTTAACGCTGACTGATTTCACATACCAAGGCTCATTCAGTAATACGTATTGCTACAAAAATATTGAATATAAAACCTGTGATACTTTTTTTAGTCATCAATTATTAGATAAACCAACACTAACGGTACAGGATGATGTTGCTGATATTCTGTGGGTAAAAAAACAAGATATCAAACTAGAAAATTTTGCTTTTCCCTCAACGCAACGCGCTGTTGAGTTATGGTTGAATAAGTAATAAGTTATAAAATAAGAAGTATCAACGTCTATTGATACTTCTTATCAATGGGTTACAAAAGATTATTGATTATATGAGGATGGCTCTTTGGAGAAGATCATTACCCCCAACTGGCCGTTGACTTGATATGAAAGCGCTAATTTACCCGCGAAATAAGTGAATTGACTCACCCCACCTAATTGCTCTAAATATCGTTGTTGTTGTTCTGCAGCTAAAGGATTATTGCACTGTTTTTCAGTCACCAATGTATGCTGCTTTAATACATTAATAAAGCCCGGACGCGGCTCTGATGTAACGGAAACCGTATAATTATTACAGGCAACTGAACCAGTAAAATGTCCATTAATATAACGTAATCGAATATCGTTTTCGGCACTCACCGGATCGCCATAACGCCAGCTTTCTAGTCTCCATTCAGTATTAGATAAAATATCTGGGGTTAAACGAACAATTTTTCGTGTGTTCGGCTCTTCTATTAATTGATTATGACTATCTAAATGCCAGACATGTTGAACCACATCACCAGGACAACAAGCTGAATCGTTTTTACCCGGCTGAATAACATCTAAAATAATTTTCTTATTCAATATTTTTAGATCTTTAACTCGAAAACGATCGCCGACAAACTGAGTCGCAATATTTTTTAAATGGCCACTTTCTTTGTCAACAACAGCTATATACAAATATTGCCCTGTTCCACCCGGTGAGTAATTTAATAAAACCACTGCCATTTTGTTATTACTTTCCGTCATTGAACCCACAGCTTTAATATCATCAAGCAGTATGACTTGTGGCATGACTGAACCACCAGGTTGATACGGTTCTCCTGCCCATAAACCATGCTGTAATTTAATCGGTGTACCAATATCTTCGATACCGTTATAGCGAGCATCTTTTAAATCGTGAAAACTATATGTGGCAAGTGGTGCCAGAACGGTGGCATTAATAGCGGTAAGATTATCTAAGCGAGAATGATAAGTTGACACTAAACAACGTTGAGCATCAGATTGATGTAAACAACCTTTTCTTGTTTCTAACCAGTTTTTCTGTGTTTCCTTTATCACAGAAGCTTCGCTTACCATCGACTGGGTTAAAACTTGCTGATACATGTCTACCATCAGCTTATGTAACAGTGATAATTTAGGATCTTTACAAATTAATATATCAACATTAGAGGTCACTAAATGGCAATCTGAGCCGGCATTATCGGCTGCCATGAGCGTTGTACTAAATGTTGCGATAGCTCCTACAAATAAGAGCACCAAACATCTCATTTTCATTCCTCTATTTTCCACTTACTGTTATCAGATAAACAGTTACTGGATTAATTCGACCGACATTTTATTAATTAGTTCCTTACTCTCAATAAGTTACTAAATAAATAATAACATCACGAATTGTTACATTAATTGTGAAATCAGTAACCTCATCGTCTATGCTTGCATCCTAAAGTAAAAAAAACTTTATTTTGCGGATAATTATAAGGAAATTATATGTTTAAACGCTCTTATCTCAGCTTGGCAATCCCAGCTATTTTGGCACTTTCTGGATGCGACCAAAAAACTAAAACTGAAAGTATTGAACCACAGCAAGTTACTAAACCTACCTCTGCTGCTGTAACCACTTTACCAGCAAAATTAGTGCATCATGCCGATACGATTTACTCCGGCGGCGATATTATTACAATCAATGATAAACAGCCTGAAGTTGAAGCCGTTGCAGTTAAAAATGGAAAAATACTGGCGACAGGTAGTCTTTCTGATATTGAAAAGCACAAGAATGCAGAAACAAATATTGTTGATTTAAAGGGTAATACACTAATTCCAGGGTTTGTTGATGCACACGGTCATGTCTTCAATGTAGGCTTACAAGCATTATCCGCTAACTTACTACCCCCACCAGATGGTGAAGGTCGTGACATTAATAGCCTGATTGAATTAACCAATCAATGGCATAAAGACTTTCCTGAGCGTAGTGATAAAGTAGGCTGGATTATTGGCTTTGGCTATGATGATTCACAACTAACCGAAAAACGTCACCCTACAGCTGAAGATTTAGATAAAATCTCAACAGAATTACCCGTTATTCTGATCCACCAATCAGGCCACCTTGCAGCAGTAAATAATAAAGCGCTGGAAGTTGCTGGTGTCACGGATAAAACTGAAGATCCTGAAGGTGGTATTTTTGTACGTAAAAAAGGATCTCAACAACCTAATGGGACGTTAGAAGAAAATGCGTTCTATTATGTATTAGGTAAAGTACTTGCTAATATGAGTAATGAAGATAATGAAAAAATCTTCAAAGCGGGAATGGAACTCTATAGTCAATTTGGCTATACCACAGGCCAAGAAGGACGTGCATTTCCTAACATTATGCCGATCATGCAAAAAGTCTCGGAAGAAGGTAATTCCCCAATTGATGTCGTTGCCTATCCTGATATCGTGATCGCAAGCCAAACCATTTCTGGCCCTTACCTAAGTAATGACTACAAGAATAACTTCCGTATCGGTGGTGCAAAACTCACGATTGATGGATCACCACAAGGTAAAACAGCATGGTTAACTCAGCCTTACTTTGAGCCTCCTAAAGGCAAAGATGGCTCTTACGTCGGTTATTCTGCTATTTCAAATAACGATACCTTCAAATACGTCGATCAAGCCTTTGAAAATAACTGGCAAATACTTGCTCACGCCAATGGCGATGCTGCCATTGATGTTTTTATCGCCGCAGTAAAACAAGCTGAAGATAAATACGGCAAGAAAGATCGTCGCCCAGTCCTAATCCATGGACAAACCATTCGTCCAGATCAAATCAATAGCTTAAAAGAGCTAGGAATTTTCCCATCGTTATTCCCAATGCATACTTATTACTGGGGAGACTGGCACCGAGATTCTGTTTTAGGTCCTGAGCGCGCTGAATTTATTTCACCGACAAAAACGGTCTACGATAAAGGAATTAAATTCTCGTCACATCATGACGCGCCAGTCGCTCTGCCTGATTCAATGCGCGTATTATCTGCAACAGTTAATCGTCGTTCTCGTACAGGCGATATTATTGGTCCTACAGAACGTGTAAGCCCATTAATTGGATTGAAAGCGATGACAATTTGGCCTGCATACCAACACTTTGAAGAAGATAAAAAAGGCTCAATTGAAGTAGGGAAAGAAGCTGATTTCGTTATATTATCAGATAATCCGCTGAAAATAGATCCATTAAAAATCGAAGATATTAAAATCCAAGCTACGATTAACGATGGCAAAACAGTGTACCAAATAACTCAGTAATTCATGCACACCAGCTTTAATTGAAACTAGAACTGGTGTCTTCGCTTTGTTCTATATTCCACTTACTTTTTATCCCATCATCATCTATTTTTATAATCAGATGATGATTTAATTAATCGCCATCAATTGTCTTACAAATTATTTTCGCTAGAATGTCGCCTCGTTTGCCCTGATGGCAGATCAAACAGGTTCTATATGCGCTCTTTAAATCAAATTTTTATTACGTGCCTTTTTGTGATTAGCATGCCATGTTTAGCGGCAGCAAACACTGTCACACCTCCTATTCAAACCTTTGAGCAACTAGCTCAAGCTCAGCAGACGAAACAAGCAATACAAATTATTGATTGTCGAGACAGCAATTACTTCAACGGTTGGCCAAAGCGAAATGCAACTCGAGGTGGTCATATCCCTAACGCTGTCAATATTAATAGTCAATGGCTCACTCTTTTAACACCGATTCAGCTATCAAGCTTACTTAAAAATCGTCAGCTATCTCCGAAAGTACCAACCGTCCTGTATGGCGATAAAACCTCAACGACGGCAATGAGTGAAGCACTCAAACAACAAGGTTTTAGCGCTATATCTACAATTAATCAGCCCGTTACGGACTATGTAGGCAAACTGAAAGCACTTAAAAACTTTAAACACTTAGTATCTGCACAATGGTTAGATCAGCTAATCAATCACCAGCAGCCATTGTACGCACCACAGCACGGCTATAAAATTGTTGAAGTTGAATGGGGTCCACCGTCCACATATTTACTTTCACATATCCCCAACTCGCTGTATGTCAATACCAATGATATTGAAAGCAAGCCTTGGTGGAATAAAGTCAGTAATAATGATCTTAAAAAAGTCATTACTGATTTAGGCATTCGTTATAACACCACTGTCATTGTCTATGCTCGTAATAATATGTCAGCAGCACGCTTTGCTAACTTTCTAATGTATGCTGGCGTTGAGGATGTAAGACTACTCAATGGCGGCTGGAATGCGTGGGAAAACGCACATTACCCGACCCAAGCTTTCATTAATGAAAACCACGACGATGTGAGTTTTGGTAAAACGATTCCAGCAAACCCTCAATACCTGACGGATCTCCAGCAAGCAAAAACAATACTAAAAGAACCCCAAAGTACCCATTCACTCGTAAGTATTCGTACTTGGCAAGAATATATTGGAAAAACCAGTGGCTATGATTACATCAAGCCTAAAGGTCGTATCAAAGGGGCTAAATGGGGACACGCTGGTAGTGACTCTTACCATATGCAAGATTTTAATAACCCAGATGGCACAATGAAAAGTGGTTACCTCATCGCGAAACAATGGGCGAAATGGAATATTAAACCAAACCAACAAGTCGCCTTTTTCTGTGGTACTGGTTGGCGAGCATCTGAGGCATTTTTCTATGCTTATGTTATGGGATGGAAAGATATCAGTGTCTTTGATGGTGGGTGGTATCAATGGAGCGCAGATAAAAACAACCCTATTGCAGAAGGCTTACCTAAATAACATAGTTAAAGCCCTGCCATAAAACGGTAGCCCTTGGCTGCCGTTTACTTTTATTCAAGCTTTAATCGTTTCACAAGACTGTGCTTATTTACTTAAAGAACAAGGAGCTAACATTCCTCTGACCAACAAATGACCATATCCTAACAACCACTACGTTGAATGACATCTAACCACCTATTAACCTTGTACATCTTAAATAAACCTAAGTTGTGGAGGCCATATGTCAACGTTCACTATCGCTCCCGTATATTTAGTAAATAACAACGCAAAAAAAATGCGTTATGCGCAAGCCGAGATACCACCGACCCAACCTCGGGTTAACCAAGAAAACTCAGAGAAAAGAATCTCTACTATTATGACTTTCAGTGGTTACGATAATCGTGGAGAAATACAGCCTAAAGCGCCAACTAAAGGCTGTACGATTAATATTAACGTTTAACACAAATCTCTGAACGCAAAGGGACTTGCTCGATCTGCGCCATGACCTTACTTGGATTCGCCAGATACGCTTTACTTATCGAAGACACACCCAGCTTATGTTTCAGGTAATTAGTGTAATCATTAAACTTATACTGGCTATACGCTTTGGGATACATACGACTACAACTGTTATACCACTCAACATAACGTTTAAAGAACAGTGTTGCTTGCTGTGCCGTCATCTTCGACATCATTACTGCCATATCTTTCGATAATTGGAAATGCTGATAATCAATTGGCGAATTCCAAAAACCACCCCAATATAAAAAGCCATTACGTGCAAAAATATCTACGACTGTTTCAGCCATCCCTTTTCTATCTGGTTTACCATAACGATAGATTTCACGGTTAGCGTATTTTGTTCCTTCTACGGGGCTATATTTTGCCTGACCCGCACGCGCAAAAGTCACAAATGGATTTTGCACCGGATTTAAATCAATCGCTGCACCATAAGCGTGAAGCGATAAACTACTCGTTCCTTCTACTGGACGATAATTAAAAGCAGAAGTATTGTTATCTGTCATCGATGTCGTGTCATCACCACGATATTTTTCAATCGGAACCGCTTTATGGATTGGAAAACCTTGTTGATATAATTCATCAAAAATTTTACCTACATAAGGTGCTGTAGCATCCATCACAATAATTTGACCATTAGTGTGAATACGATTAGAAAAATCACGATATTTAAATGTCACTTTTTTCAAACGTTGGCACTGTACTGGTGCCGAGCTCGACATCACGCCAACTTTTGACATTGCCTGACATTCAGCAGTTGTTAACGATGAAACAGTTGCAGCCAACACACTTCCACTCAAACAGCTAAAACTAATCACTAAACCTAGCGTAATAAATTGTTTATTCATCATCCCTTCTCATTAATCAGGCAAGAAAAAGACGCGTCATTGCGCGCCTTGTTTATAAGAATGTTTTAGTTTAAAAACTAATTGGCTTACGACCAGTCGCTGTATCTGGCTTTATATCAGCAGCTTTGTTGGCCGCTTTTTTGGTTACAGAACGATTTCCTGCAGTATTCGGTTTGCTAGTACTCTTTTTCTTATCAGCAGCTTTATTTGCTTTTTTTGACGCCGCTTTAGGAGATGCTTTTGGTTTTTCCTCTGCAACACGCATCATTTTTTCTTGTACTGGCTGGTCGCACAACACAACGTAAAACTCACCATTAAACTCAATCACATCACCGTCATATATCTTGCAACGTTTACGTAATTCAAGCTCACCGTTTACTGCAACATAACCTTCAGAGATGGCATATTTTGCTTCACCGCCACCACTGACTAAGTTGGCTATCTTTAACACTTTATATAATTCGATAGGTTGAGCTGAAACTTCAACACCAATTGCTTCAACTTCAATTTCTTCAGACATGTCGATAACTCAAATAAGAGAACAAAAAGGAATATATTTCTAATTCTACCCCACATTACAATATGAAGGAAAAAAATGAGCGAATAGAACAGTACTTCGTAAAAAAGTGATAAAAATCATTGATAGTAAAGATCTAAATGTTCACAAATTCTGAAAGAAAAGAAAATAAAGAATAAGAATCTCATCCCAAAAAACATGACAAAAATATAACTTTAGCAACTTACAATTCCTAAAAACCTGAACTAACCTTGTTTTTTGTAGCTTGATTTGCTGTGTAAATGGGCAACAAGCCTAACAGCTAGAGTAAAAAGCAAGCGAATAACGATTTTATTACGCATAGCTATGTTCTGGTTGATATAAGTAGTGCTATAATCCGCGACCTCACATGTGACCGTAATTGTTGATAGAGAAAAACAATGACAGATTTATCTAAATACAGAAACATTGGTATTTTCGCCCACGTTGATGCGGGTAAAACTACTACTACCGAGCGTATCCTTAAGCTAACTGGTCAAATCCATAAAACTGGTGAGGTTCACGATGGTGAATCTACTACTGACTTCATGGAACAGGAAGCTGAGCGCGGTATTACTATCCAGTCAGCAGCTGTAAGTTGTTTCTGGAAAGATCACCGTTTCAACGTTATCGATACTCCTGGACACGTTGACTTCACAGTTGAAGTTTACCGTTCTCTTAAAGTACTTGATGGTGGTATCGGTGTATTCTGTGGTTCTGGTGGTGTTGAGCCTCAGTCTGAAACAAACTGGCGTTACGCTAACGAATCTGAAGTTGCACGTATCATCTTCGTTAACAAACTAGACCGTATGGGCGCAGATTTCTTCCGCGTTACAGACCAAGTTAAAAGTGTACTTGGCGCAACGCCGCTAATCATGACACTTCCAATCGGTCGTGAAGATGATTTCGTTGGTGTTGTTGACGTTCTAAACCGTCAAGCGTACGTTTGGGATGACACTGGTCTTCCAGAAAACTACGAAATCACAGACGTCCCAGCTGACATGGTTGATGATGTTGAAGCTTACCGTGAAGAGCTTGTTGAAACTGCTGTTGAGCAAGATGACGACCTAATGGAAGCTTACATGGAAGGTGAAGAGCCTTCTATCGAAGACATCAAGCGTTGTATCCGTAAAGGTACTCGTACTTGTGATTTCTTCCCAACATTCTGTGGTTCTGCATTCAAAAACAAAGGTATGCAGCTTGTACTAGATGCTGTTGTTGATTACCTACCTTCTCCAACAGAAGTAGATCCACAGCCACTAACAGATCCAGAAACTGGTGAGCCAACTGGTGAAGTTGCAACAGTTTCTGTTGACGAACCATTCAAAGCGCTAGCATTCAAAATCATGGATGACCGTTTTGGTGCCCTAACTTTCGTTCGTATTTACTCAGGTAAACTGAACAAAGGTGACACAGTTCTTAACAGTGCAACTGGTAAGACTGAGCGTATCGGCCGTATGGTTGAGATGCAAGCTAACGATCGTAACGAACTTACTTACGCGCAAGCTGGTGACATCATCGCTATCGTTGGTATGAAGAACGTTCAAACTGGTCACACTCTATGTGATGTTAAGCACGAGTGTACTCTTGAGCCAATGATCTTCCCAACACCAGTTATCTCAATCGCTGTATCTCCAAAAGATAAAGGCGGTTCTGAGAAAATGGGTATCGCGATCGGTAAGATGGTTGCAGAAGATCCATCATTCCAAGTTGAGACTGATGAAGATTCAGGTGAAACAATCCTTAAAGGTATGGGTGAGCTTCACCTAGACATTAAGGTTGATATCCTTAAGCGTACATACGGTGTAGACCTTATCGTTGGTCAACCTCAGGTTGCTTACCGTGAAACTATCACTAAACCTGTTGAAGATAGCTACACGCATAAGAAACAGTCTGGTGGTTCTGGTCAGTTCGGTAAGATCGACTACATCATGAAGCCAGGTGAAGTAGGTTCAGGCTTTACGTTCTCATCATCTGTAATCGGTGGTAACGTTCCTAAAGAATTCTGGCCTGCAATCGAAAAAGGCTTCAAAGGCATGATGGATACTGGTGTTCTTGCTGGTTTCCCTGTTCTTGATGTTGAAGTTGAGCTTGTTGATGGTGCATTCCACGCAGTTGACTCATCTGCTGTAGCATTTGAAATCGCAGCGAAAGGCGCATTCCGTCAATCTATGCCTAAAGCTGGTGCACAGCTTCTTGAGCCAATCATGCACGTTGACGTGTTCACTCCTGAAGATCACGTTGGTGATGTTATCGGTGACCTTAACCGTCGTCGTGGTATGATCAAAGACCAAATGGCTGGTACAACTGGCGTTCGTATCAAGGCTGATGTACCTCTTTCAGAAATGTTTGGTTACATCGGTTCTCTACGTACAATGACTTCTGGTCGTGGTCAGTTCTCTATGGAGTTCGCACACTACGCACCATGTCCTGCAAACGTTGCTGAAAAAGTAATCGCTGAGCAGAAAGAAAAGAACGCTAAGAAGTAATTTTTAATTACTCTAAGTAATCTTTTTAACCCCGAGGGCTTTGCTCTCGGGGTTATTTTTTATCACGTAAAAATCATTCCACATCACTATACACCTCCTATCATTTCATCTTTCCTCGTCTTTAAAGGTTGAGCATCTTGCACACCTTGTAACGCTATTGATAACAATCACAAGTAATCGTGTATGAAAAACAGCAAGGCTATAACTTTACTCTAATTAGAATAGTTACGATTATTCTCTCAACACCACCTATCGCGATCTCTCACTATTGTCGGTGTCGCAATAACCGCTGTTTCCGCTACAGGTATAACATTCTGTCTGACCTTGTTGAAGATGCTGATCAGCTAGCGCTGCTATCTCTTCTGATCTAGATATCGTTTCAAATAGGAACTAAATAGTACTGAACGTTTCATAGACATTAAAAAAGGGCACTGTATATGCCCTTTTCTCATCTAAATAGCTTTGATTATGCACTGATAAAGGTGGTTTCTAATATCGCGACAGATTGATCAAAGACTTTTTGTAGCGAGCTCAGATCTAAACTTTTAATTGAACCTTCTTTCGCATTTTTTTCAAATTCAGAGCAAATATGATGAAGTTGCATTAGCCCCATGGTTCCAGCTGCACCTTTTAAGGTATGCGCTTGTTTAGCCACTTCAGATAAATTCTTATCATCAATAGCCTGATGTAGTTTTGATAACGTTAAGCTCGATGATTCTCCAAATAAGTGAATAAGCTGCTTCACTTGCGCTTCGCCCAATACTTGAAGATCACTACCTAATACGGACTCTTTTAATAGTGGAATCGTATTCTCTGTTGGCTTCACTTCCACGCTCTCTTCTCCAATACCTTTTTCGATAATCACGCGTTTCTCACCTTTTAAGATACTGCTCATTGTATCAATCAACTGCTTTTCAACTAACGGTTTAGGTAAGAATCCTGCAAAACCAGCATTTAAATATAACTCCACTTCTTCACGAAAAACATGAGCAGAAAACGCAACCATCGGCGTCGGCTCTTCCCATGCTTCATGGCTATTATCTTCTAAGCGGCGTAAACGACTGAGTAACTGAACACCGTCAGTATCAGGTAAGTTAATATCTAATAACGCGATATCAAAACGTTGTTTTTTGTATATTTCTTCAGCTTCAGCACCATCAGCAGCCGTGACAACAGTATGGCCTAAACGAGTTAAGAAACCTTCAGCAACCATACTGTTTACTGGGTTATCTTCTACCAGCAAAATATGAGCAGAACGCATAATCACTCTTTTATCATCGGTTTCTAAATTCCCTTCGCCATGCTCAAGAGGCAATGCAAACCAAAAACAACTCCCTTCACCAACTACTGATTCTAAACCAATTTCACCATCCATTGCCGCTACAATGTGTTTGCTAATTGCTAAGCCTAGACCTGTACCTTCAATGGATTTTCGTCCTGCTTCTGCTTGCTGGAAAGCACTAAATAAAAGGTTTTGCTCTTCTTCATCAATACCAATACCCGTATCTTTTACAGAAAACAGCAATTCATCTGGCATGTCGGGATGAGGCTCGACAAAAATTGAAACTTTGCCCGTATCTGTAAACTTAATCGCATTACCTACGAGATTTACTAGCACTTGACGTATGCGACTCTCGTCACCAAACCATATTCCTTCAACTTGTGGTGAAATATGGCACTCAAGACCAATACGTTTTGCAAACGCTCGCCCTTCTAACATATTAGACACATCAGTAACCATCCGAACAACGGAAAAGTTACTTGGCCTTATATCTAAATGCCCAGCTTCAATTTTCGAGTAATCAAGAATGTCATTTAAAATATCAAGTAAGGTTTCACCACTGCGGTTTATCACATCGAGATAGCGTTTCTGTTGTGATGTTAATTGTGTATCTGCTAATAACGATGCAGTACCTAAGACACCATTCATTGGTGTTCGGATCTCATGGCTCATAGTTGCAAGAAATGAAGACTTCGCGCGGTTTGCTTTTTCGGCTTCATCGCGCGCTTTATAATGATTATAAACTTCTTCATTCAAGCGGCTGTTTATTTTCTCAAGCTCGCCAGTACGTTTTGCGACTAATCGTTCAAGGCTAGCTTTGTGTTCTTGTAATTCCTGCCGAGCTTTTGACTCTGCTTGCGCTAAACGATATCGCTCATTAGCGGTGTCACGGGCCACTAAAATAGCGCGACCCATTTGCGCTAATTCATCATCCCCTTTAACGTTAATTCTGACCCCTAAATCCCCTCGGGTTAACGCTGATAATGCACGGCTATATTCGTTAATACGGCAAATCACCCTTGCATAAACAAATCGCCACATAATGAGCACTAACGCCAATAAACCAACCGCAGAGATCACTATTAACGTATTTCGGGCAAGTGTTAAAGTATGATCAACACGTTTAACCGCTTGCTGAGTATTCACATTAGCAACATCAATAATGTCATCAACGGTATTATTTAACTGCTGGAATAACACCAAATTTTGTTGATCAAGGCGCTCGACATCTTGCTTTGCATAAATTAGTTGCTCAATAACCCCAAACAACAAACGGCCACGATTAAGCTGAGTAGTTAGCTCAACTAATTGTTCTGAACGGCTAGGATCTTCTACGGATTTAACTCGCTGACTCATGATACCTACCGCGTCGTTATAGCGTTTTTTAAGCGCCACGAGAGATTTAATATCAACAATACGACTAGAATCATCCAGCATATTGATCACTTGTAACGATAAAAATCGCAGTTCAAATAAACGTTCAGATAAGTCCATATCCACTTCAACGAGGCTATCTAATGCTTTATAGACAGCAGGTTTATTTCCATCTGCGACTAAATCATAAATGCGAGACACATTAGCTACCGCAATAGTATTGGCATTTGAAACCTGAGATTGGGATAAATTATCAATTTGATGAGTGGCTTTCGTCATCTCTGTCGTTAACTTATCTAACTGACTTTGAAGATCGATCTGACGCCCTACCAATAAACCTAATAATGCTAAATTATCAACAATACGCTTTACATCTTGTTCTAATTTGACCATTAACGGTTGATCAAAAGAAAATTGTTCAAGTGAATGCAAACTTCGATTCAACGCTTCAATATGAATGGTTAACGCACGCCCTTGTCGCATACGTTCAGATTCTGCTTTAGATTTTGCCAATACTTGTGCATTAAAAATAATACGAGAACTTAAATCTGATAACTGACGCGCTTCTGCTAATGCAGGCACGGCAGAATTAATTACCGTACGCTCAGTTTTAGCCACTAATGAAAAACCTGCGACACCAATCATTACTGCAATAATCATCAAGCTAGCCATTGCTGAAAAGGCTATTAACAATTTCGTTCCGATACCTTTTAGGGTAAACGTCATAAATAATCTCTACATCAAAATGTTTGCAACCCATATATACCAAAGTGACTTCAAGCATTTAATGCCGCGTGTTGTCACTCAATTGAACATCTCAAGGTTACTTAGGTATATAATATCGTATATCTGTCGTTGCTCAGTATGCTCGCTATTTCACAAGAGAAAATAAAGCGCTACTATTTTGCCAGCGATATGACTTTAAACCTAAAATAATGTTGGTATAAATGCGCATTTTTTGTTTTGTTTTGTTTTTACTTTCCATCCAAACAGCTTCTGCACAAGAAGTGATCTCCTATCAACCTCCTTTTCAGGCAGATAAAAAAGCAACTGAAGTCCAATATAATTTTTTAACTTCCGTTACTAAGCCATGGAAGATCTGTGCAGTTTACCCGCATTTAAAAGATTCATATTGGTTATCGATCAATTATGGAATGGTTAAACAAGCAAAAAAATTAGGCATTACATTAAAAGTGATGGAAGCTGGCGGTTATCCCAATTTAGATAAGCAAACATTGCAGCTACAAAAATGCCATCAATGGGGTGCAGATGCGATTATTCTAGGCACTGTAGATGACGAAGCCTATAACGGAATACTCTCTAAACTTATTGGTAATACGCCTGTATTTTTAATGACGAACAATATTGATTTTACCGATCCTGATATTCGCCAACATGTGAAAGCCAAAGTAGGCGTAAATTGGTATGACATGGGTAAAGTTGCAGGTGAATACCTGGCTAAACGTCACCCGAAAGGTTCAGGTGTGGTAAAAGTCGCTTGGCTACCAGGCCCTCAACTCCAAGGTGGTACCAAACCTGTATCTCGTGGTTTTAAAGACGCGATTAAAAACAGCGATGTAGAAATTGTGACAACCTTATGGGCCGATAACAGTAAAGAATTACAACGAAATTTGATTCAGCAAATCCTCGCATCGAAAGAAGATATTAACTACATTGTTGGTGGCGCTGTGGCGGCAGAAGTAGCAATAAGTGAGTTACGTACTCACGATATTCACAACATAAAAATTGTATCAACTTACCTCAGTCATGGTGTTTATCGAGGCTTAAGACGTCATCGCATATTATTTGCCCCTACCGATAAAATGGCGGAACAAGCCATGCTATCTATCGACCAAGCTGTTCGTTATCTTGAACATAAGCCAGTCGTACTCGATATTGCACCTTCAATTGTCAATCTCACACCAGAATATTTACCTAAAAAAGTGATTGCAGAGTCGTTATCACCCGCTGAGTTCCGCCCTTCTTTTTATGTTAAAGACCACCATGTAAAACAATAATGCTTTGTCCTGCGTCCTAGGTTCTTTGACGCAGGATATTTTGTTCTCAAATATAATATTTGTATCACCGCTAAGAATTAGATTATTGTGTTTTACTCATTTATAAGGTTCTGATATCTATTTATTTCATCATTACGATCAGAACATCTTAGCAAGGAAATATGATGCACAGAACAACCCGCACAATGGCATCCTCTAAACATATCGCCCTCGTTGCACACGATAACTGTAAAGTTGATCTACTTCGTTGGGTTAAAGAACATAAAGATAAACTGGCATCTCACGAGCTATACGCTACAGGTACAACAGGACACCTCTTATCAAAAGAAATAGGTTTACCGATCACTTGCTTAATCAGTGGTCCAATGGGAGGAGACCAACAATTAGGCGCACTGATTTCTGAAGGAAAAATCGATATGATGATTTTCTTTTGGGACCCACTCAATTCCGTTCCTCATGACCCAGATGTAAAAGCGTTACTCCGTATTTCAGCAGTATGGAATATCCCTGTTGCGACTAACCGTGCTAGCGCAAACTTCATGATCACCTCACCGCTTCTCGATCAAGAAGTCAGTATTGAAGTTCCTGATTACGATGCTTACCTAGCAGAGCGTATCAATTAATCCTTGGTTACTTTTAGCCTTTTGCCTTCATCGTAAAAGGCTCAATTAGCCTCACCTTTGCGAGAAAGTAACAATTAATTGAAATCCCTTCCGTTTTGGCACAATTGCTTCAACTAAATGACGAAAATACATGTAATACGTTATATTGTTAAATAGATTATATGTAGTAGAGGAAGTTGCCAATGCAAGCGTGGATGTTAAAACAGCCAAATGGAATAAGCGCACTATCTCTCGAAGAAACCGATAAGCCTACTCCTAGCGCAGACGAAATTTGCATAAAAGTCGCGGCTGTAGGGTTAAACCCCATGGATTACAAATTAACAGAATGGGGTTACGCAACATGGAATTATCCTCAGATAATCGGATTAGATGTTGCGGGAACGGTTGAAAGTATAGGCGAGAATGTAAAACAATTTTCAATCGGTGACAGGGTCATCTTCTTTGCCGATCCTCGAACTGCAGGTGGATTTGCCGAATATGCCTGCATCAAAGCCTCTGCCGCAAGTCGTATTCCTATTACCTTATCTTTCACTGACGCCGCCGCTTTACCCTGTGCTGGATATAGTGCATGGATAGCCGTTCACGACAAATTACAAGTCCAGAAAGGCCAACGTATTGCTATTACAGGAGCCGGTGGCGGAGTCGGTGGATTTGCAGCGCAACTTGCAAAAAAAGCAGGGGCGACAGTTTATGCGATTGCTGAACGTCAACACCACCAACGCTTATTAAGCTATGGACTTGATGCAGTACTCTCGCCAGAGCAAAATATTGCCCTCGAGATAATCAATCTAACTGAAGATCAAATGCTGCATGGTGTCATCGACTGTGTCTCTGCACGTTCCGGTAGCCTTATGAGCGCGCTAATCCGTTATAACGGACATATTGTGATGGTCGCCGATCAGTTTACTCAAGTGCCGCTATTAGCGACGACTAAAGCATTAAGTATCCATGAAGTGGCTTTACATGGCACCTATGCCCACGGAGCACCAGAACATATTGCTCATCTTGCAGATATTGGTAATAAACTCAGTGAACTTGTTGCTGACGGTGAGCTTAAAAGTATGGTAGAAAAAATCGTCCCTTTTCCCAAACTTCCTGACGCACTCACTAATATTCAAAATAAAAAACATAGCGGTAAAGTGATTGTGTATGTTAATCCCTAACTAAGCTTTCAAATAGAACAAAAACGAAGGACTCATATGAGTCCTTTTTTATGACGACAACTCATCAATACTCGCCACTTCATACCTTCATAAAAGATATAAATACGCATAACACCTTTCGTTTTATATTTTTATATGGATTTATTCGTTTAAAAAATATGAGCCATTTAACAAAACAAATACATTTTATTTTCATTTAATGCTCGAACGCTCACTTTTAATGTTTCTTTGTTTTCGAAATGTCGAATATTGTAGAAGATATGCCGTGCTCCCAGACAATAACATTCGATGTGAATAATAAGGATAATTAAAATGACAATAACGAAAGCCCCCTCACTACTCGGCGAATGTATCGCTGAATTTATCGGTACAGGCTTGTTAATCTTTTTTGGTGTCGGCTGTGTCGCCGCTTTAGTATTAACAGGCGCTGATTTTGGTCAATGGGAAGTCAGTATTATCTGGGGATTAGGTGTCACTATAGCCATATATTGTACTGCAGGCGTGTCTGGCGCTCACATTAACCCAGCCGTTACTATTGCTCTTGCTGCATTTCACGGTTTTGATAAAAAGAAAGTCGCACCTTACATTATTAGTCAACTTCTTGGTGCTTTCTGCTCTGCTGCGCTTATCTATGCCCTATATAGCAACCTCTTTACCCAATATGAAATTACCCATCAATTTGTACGAAGCAGTAATGAAGCATTGGCAACCGCAGGGATCTTCTCGACTTACCCACATGCCAGTCTGTCATTTTTCGGCGCATTTGCTGTCGAGTTTGTGATCACAGCAGTATTGATGTTCGCCATCTTAGCCCTTGGTGATGAAAATAATGGCGCATCCCGTGGTGCTTTAAATCCATTACTTATCGGAATTTTAATTGCCGTAATTGGTAGCTCTTTAGGTCCATTAACAGGTTTTGCTATGAATCCAGCGCGTGATTTTGGCCCTAAGTTGTTCGCCTATTTCGCCGGTTGGGATAAAGCACTGACAGGTGGCCTTGATATTCCTTACTTTATTGTGCCGATTTTAGCTCCCATTGCTGGCGCCTGTTTTGGTGGCTGGTTATACCCTAAAGTTGTTGCAGCGCATCTGCCTCAACAAGGACAAGGTTGTACAATTCCAAATCAATGTGACAAAAACACAGAAGAAGAAGCTCGCACGCAAGCTTAACCTCTACTACCTAGTATAATTATAATAGTTTGAAACAAAGGACAAAAACATGAACGATCCAAAATACATCGTAGCGTTAGACCAAGGCACAACAAGCTCTCGTGCAGTTATTCTTGACCACGATGCCAATATCGTAAGTGTCGCACAAAGAGAATTTACCCAAATTTATCCTCAAGCGGGTTGGGTTGAACATGATCCACTAGAGATCTATGCCACCCAAAGTTCAACCTTAGTCGAAGTATTAGGCCAGTCAGGTATTCGTAGCGATCAAATTGCAGCGATCGGTATTACAAACCAACGTGAAACTACTATTGTTTGGAATAAAGAAACAGGTAAGCCAGTTTATAACGCCATTGTATGGCAGTGTCGTCGTACCGCAGAGATCTGTGAAGAATTAAAGCAACGTGGATTAGAAGAATATGTACGCGAGAATACAGGTCTTGTCCTTGACCCTTATTTCTCTGGTACCAAAGTAAAATGGATTTTAGATAATGTTGATGGCGCGCGAGAAGATGCTGAGGCTGGTAAATTACTGTTTGGTACTGTTGATACTTGGCTAGTATGGAAAATGACTCAAGGCCGCGTTCACGTAACAGATTACACCAACGCCTCTCGTACCATGTTATTTAATATCAATACCCTTGAGTGGGATCAAAAGCTGCTCGATGAGTTAGGTATTCCTGCCTCTATGATGCCAGAAGTAAAACGCTCATCGGAAGTCTACGGTAAAACCAATATTGGTGGTAAAGGCGGCACACGTATTCCAATTGCGGGTATTGCCGGAGATCAACAAGCCGCTCTCTACGGTCAGATGTGTGTTGAGCCAGGGCAAGCTAAAAACACCTACGGAACGGGCTGTTTCTTGTTAATGAATACAGGACAAGAAAAAGTATCATCAACTCATGGTCTACTCACTACATTAGCCTGTGGCCCATCAGGTGAAGCATCCTACGCACTTGAAGGTGCTGTATTTATGGGGGGCGCATCCATTCAATGGCTACGTGATGAAATGAAACTATTAGCTGATGCCAAAGACTCCGAGTACTTTGCCACTAAGGTTGATACTTCAAACGGTGTTTATGTCGTACCGGCCTTTACGGGGTTAGGTGCGCCATATTGGGATGCTTACGCACGCGGCACAATTGTTGGCTTAACCCGAGGTGTGAACTCAAACCATATTATTCGTGCGACGCTTGAAAGTATTGCTTATCAAACCCGTGATGTTATTGACGCCATGAAAGCGGATTCAGGTATTCAGCTTGCCACATTGAAAGTTGACGGTGGCGCCGTAGCCAATAACTTCCTAATGCAATTCCAGTCTGATGTATTAGATACCGAAGTTCAGCGCCCAGAAGTCACCGAAGTCACTGCATTAGGTGCCGCTTATCTTGCAGGCTTAGCTGTCGGATTCTGGAGTAATATTGATGAGCTTAAAGATAAAGCCGTAATTAACCGCACTTTCAGTCCCCACGCTTGTGATGATAAGCGTGAGCGACGCTATAAAGGTTGGAAACGCGCAGTTAAATGCGCGCAAACATGGGCAGAAATGCATGATTGCGAAGATTAATTATTCATAAAACGAATAAAAGAGAAAAAGAGCGTTCTTTGTAACGCTCTTTTTTATTTGAATACAGATAAGAGAATTGAATCACTTCTATGGAAAGGAAAATTAAAGCACAATAGATAACATTATATTTAAATGTATATCTGGCAATGCCAAGTAAGACAGGGAAATTTTTAGTGAAACAAATACCAAGACACCAAGAAATTATAGAGTTGGTGAAAAAACAAGGCTATGTCAGTACAGAAGAGTTAGTCGAACGTTTTAACGTCAGCCCTCAAACGATTCGCCGCGATCTGAACGAACTCGCCGACGCTAATAAAATTCGTCGCTATCACGGTGGAGCTACGACGCCACTTAGCTCTGAAAATACCTCTTACATTACCCGTAAATCACTTAATTTCAGCGAGAAAGACTTAATCGCTGCAAGTCTTGTTAAACATATCCCTGATGGTGCATCGCTGTTTATTGATATCGGCACTACACCTGAAGCTGTCGCACGTGCGTTGTGTGTCCAACACAAACAACTACGTGTTGTAACCAACAACTTAAATGCTGCCACGATTTTGTTATCAAACCCAGAAATTAAAGTGATTCTCGCCGGCGGTGAAGTTCGTGATCATGATGGCGGTATCATTGGAGAAGCCACGCTCGATTTCATCCAACAATTTCGCTTAGATTTCGGCATCTTAGGCATAAGTGGTATCGATAATGACGGCTCGTTACTTGATTTTGATTATCATGAAGTGCGCGTAAAGCAAGCCATTATTGAAAATAGCCGCCGAGTATTTCTTGCTGTGGATCACTCTAAATTTGGACGTAATGCGATGGTCAAACTGGGCTGTATTTCGCAAGTGGATGCACTCTTTACCGATCAGCAACCACCTGAAAATATTCTTTCAATTATTAATGAACATCAATTACAAATTGAGGTGGTTTCAGAGCATGACCATAATGAGTAAAACATGCTAACAATCGCAAAACTCATTCAATATAAAAGCGCATTTTTTTATACAAATCACATAAACGAGCAAAAACGAACAACAAACGAAAACAATAAATGATCACAAACGAAACTTAAGTTATGCTTACATTATGCTCTCTTATGTTCGTTTGCTCATTTTTTAAGGTCGTTTTATGGATATCACTAAAAACAATAGCGCAACCCCTCTTCTCGATATCATCGTCATCGGTGGCGGTATTAATGGTGCTGGTATTGCAGCAGATGCGGCTGGTCGAGGCTTAAATGTTGCTTTATACGAAGCAAATGATTTTGCCTCTGCCACATCATCTGCAAGTTCAAAGCTCATCCATGGTGGTCTACGCTACCTTGAACATTATGAATTTCGCCTTGTTTCCGAAGCACTCGCTGAACGTGAGGTGCTCTTAAAAAAAGCGCCTCATGTTGCCGAGCCGATGCGATTCCGCCTTCCTCACCGTCCTTTTTTACGCCCAGCTTGGATGATCCGCAGTGGTCTATTTCTTTATGATAATTTAGGCAAACGAACCACCTTACCTGCGAGTAAAAAAATTAATCTGGCACAATCTGGTTTACTTAAACCAGAAATGAAAGTGGGGTTTGAGTACTCTGATTGCTGGGTTGATGACGCGCGTTTAGTGCTATTAAACATTATGGCTATTGAAGAAAATGGCGGCGAGGTTGCTAACTACTGCAAAGTTGAAAGTGCGGTACGAGAAGGGGATATTTGGCGCGTTACCATGGTTGATCAACGTACAGGTGAGCGCTTTGAGCGACGAACCAAAGCGCTTGTTAATGCGGCAGGACCTTGGGTTAAACAATTTTTTGATAACGGTTTAGAAACGCCATCGCCTCGTAACATTCGTTTGATCAAAGGCTCTCACATTGTCGTGCCAAAAATTCATAATGAAGAGCAAGCCTATATTCTTCAGAACAAAGATAACCGAATTGTTTTTGTTATTCCCTACCTTGATGACTTTTCAATCATTGGCACCACAGATCTGGAATACAAAGGCGATCCTCGTCATGTCGCGATTGATGAGACTGAGATCGACTACCTAATTGATATTGTAAATCAACACTTTGTTGATCAACTCAACCGAGAAGATGTGGTGTGGACGTTTAGCGGCGTTCGTCCACTGTGTGATGATGAATCAAATTCACCACAAGCAATCACACGTGATTACACACTAGAACTTGAGCAAGAACTCGACCAAGCACCTTTGCTTTCAATTTTTGGTGGCAAATTGACGACCTACCGAAAGCTGTCAGAATCGGCGATGAAACACCTAGAACCTTTCTTCCCGCAAATGGGCAAATCATGGACAGCCAATCAAGCCCTACCTGGTGGAAATTTTAGCTGTTCACGAAAACAACTCGCAGAAAGCTTACAAAGCCGTTACCCATGGCTAAGTGATAAACAAGCACTACGTTATGTAAAACAATTTGGAAGTTACTGCTATAAGATGTTGGCAGATGTTGCTTGTATTGACGATATGGGCATTCAATTTGCTGATGGTGTGTACCAAAAAGAAATTGATTATGTTATCGCACATGAACATGTAAAAACGGTCGAAGACTTCTTATGGCGCCGAACTAAATTGGGGTTATACCTAACCGATGAGCAGCAATTACAGGTCAAAGAGTACATCGATGCCAATGCTCCATCAAACAACATCGTTAGTTTCCATAAAGTCGGCTAATAATGATAAAAGCCACAACTTACTTTTACAGAAATAAAAAAACCGACCTTTAATAGGTCGGTTTTTTAACAATCACATCATTACTTAATGCGTTTAATCTTATTATTTACAGGGTACTTATCTTCGATTAACTCATTGATAAAAGAAGATGTATTATGTGAACCAGCACATACCCATACATGTTTACGCGCACGTGTTAACGCCACATAGAACAAACGGCGTTCTTCTGCATCAGTATAGTTTTCAGTACGTGGTTGCATCACAGCAGCTAAACCTGTTTCACGATCTGGAGACGGGAAAATACCTTTGTTAACATCAACAATAAAGACATAATCAGCTTCACGCCCTTTACTCGCGTGGCATGTCATGTATTTCAAGTTAAGTTGTGGCCACTGTGCTTTCCAGTCTTCAAACTTTGCTGGTTTCTGCTTATTGTTACGACCCAAGATCATCACGCTCGTTTCTTTATTATCATAAAGTTTGGCTAAACGGGTTAAATCTTGCAGCATTAAATCACTATCAAGCAAGGTAACCGCTTTCTTATTTTGTTTCGTAAAGCTGGTTAACTGCTTTTTAATTTGGCTTGGGTTTTGTTGAATAAATAAGTTTGCCACTTCACCAATCATGCTATTAAAGCGATACGTTGTTGATAGCTCAGTGATATGAGATGAACCAAAACGCCCTTCAAAGTCAGTCGTTAGGTTAACATCAGCCCCCGCAAAGCGGTAAATAGCCTGCCAATCATCCCCAACGGCAAACAAGGTTGGTGTCGACTTACCTTCTACTTTCTGGCCGCATAATGCTTCAATTAGCGCTAAACGTTGTGGCGAAATATCTTGGTACTCATCCACCATAATAAAGCGCCAAGGTGACACAAACTTACCTTCTTTAACATATTGAGTTGCCACATCAATCATACTGTTAAAGTCGATTTGTTTCTTTGATTTTAAGTACTGCTGATAAGCTTGATAGCAAGGCCACAATAACTCTAATTCGCTCTTCATGCGCGGGCGCATCGCTGGGTTATTGTTATTTTGAATTTCTTCTATTAGCGCTTCTTTCGACAATGTCGATTGACCTAATAATTCAATATGGCGCCAAACCCAAGCTTGCAATTGCTCATTTTCAGCCTGCTGTTCCATCGTGTTTTCTTTGCTAAAACCCGGAACTCGCCATTGCGTAAGGTGACGTTGCCATTTGCTCGCTGACGCTGATTTATTCCATTGTTCAATCAACATACGGGCAATCCATGCTGAACGAACACGTGCATCAATAGCGACACCTGCTACATTAGGCTTTTCTTTTTCTACTTCTGCGATGATTTGCGAACCTAAGCTATGGAAGGTAGCAACTTTCACGCGATCGCTGACTTTCTCCCCCATACGCTCCGACATTTCTTCTGCCGCTTTTCGGCCAAATGCCAGCATCAAAATATCTTCAGGTACGGCTTGCTGACTCGCAATTAAGTAGCCTGCACGAGCCACCAAAACACTGGTTTTACCCGTACCTGCACCGGCAAGTACTAAGTTATGATCTTGGTTGATTAACGCCGCTTCTCGTTGAGAGTCATTTAATGGTGAACGCTCAAAACTATCAAACCATGATCCCCATTTTTCAGATTGCTGCTTAATCCAAGTCTTATTGTGTTCTTCAACCCAATCTTGATGTTCTTCTAGCCAAGGCGAAATTTTTTCAAAGCTACGAGGACGGAATGATGCCGCTAACTCTGGTGTTAAATCTGTATCAGCAAGCGATTGATGAAGGAAAGTATGTAACGATTCATGCTCAGAGCCACGTAAATAGCCCGGCTGTGATGAAAATTTGCCAATACGCTGTAAGATTTCAGGTAAAACAGCGTCTAATTTATCAACGCGATTTCTTGCCCAATCTTGATACGTGCGGATAAGAAAAGCGGCAAACGGCTTACATTCGCTCCAAGGCAAACCATGAATAGTCCAGCAATATTGCTGATCAGAAGAAGTTAGCTCTAACGCTCCCCATAACACACCACGATGTATTTCAATTGAGCCATCCCAATCGTCAAACGAGATCACTTCTGAGCCAACTTGGCTATCTAAAACCAATGCATTGTCATCTAAAGCGATACTGTAATAATCACCCTGCACTAACCATTGTGCTAACCAACTGGCACTTAATTGCATTATCTCACCAACTTTTCCATATTCTTATATGGGCGTAATATTGAACATAGCCGCGTAAAAAAACGTGCAGCTAAAATAGAAAAGGTCCAATCACCCTATGATCGGATGTCTACCCAAGTTTCTTGGGTTTATATCGCTATAGAGTACCAATAACTCCTGTTATGCCATAGCGTTCTAAGATTTATTTACTTATTAATTCCACTAGCAGAACAAACAAATGTATTTTTGGATTCAGCTTCAATAGTAAAGTTCAACCAATGAACAAAACTTGCTCGTTTTTATCAAACGAACGTTCTTTCATGAGATGTCGATGCAGTATCTATCACCAAATTCTGTTATCGTTAAGCCGATTTCTAAGCTAGATAACCCAATAATTTAAGTCTTTATAGAACTTCCATTGGATCAAATTTACGGCAAGGTTATTCTAGCCGTTCGCTGTAATTATTTATCAGAAGATTGTTAATATCTATATGCAAACTAACAAGTTACATCTAAATTTTCGCCGTTACTGGGTGAACGATAGAATAAACTACTCAATTCGTGTTCTCATTGCGTTAGTTGGCGTCGTACTCCCTTGCTGGTATTACAATTCAAATAGCGAGGTGACACCGTTAGTACTAGGGGTTATTGCTGCTGCGCTAGCTGAAACTGATGACAATTTTCTCGGTAGAATTAAAGCGCTTTCGCTCACTTTACTTTGTTTTTTAATTGCATCTGTTTCGATTGAAGTCCTATTCCCTTATCCTCTCTTTTTTGCATTAGGACTGTTCACGTCAACATTTTGTTTCATCATGTTAGGTGCAATGGGATCACGCTACGCAAGTATTGCATTTGCTTCATTATTGCTGGCGGTTTACACCATGCTAGGTGCTGATCATAGTGTCGATTTATGGTCCCAGCCGATGTTGTTACTAGGCGGTGCATTTTGGTATGGCTGTTTATCCTTAGCATGGCACATCCTTTGGCCTAACCAACCCGTACAACGCAGCCTTGCTAATGTGTTTAGCGAGTTTGCCGATTATTTAGATCATAAAAGCCAACTCTTTGAACCTGTTGCCGACTTAGTGCCGCAACCTCTTCGATTAAAAGCTGCAAGCCAAAACGCACGAGTCGTTAACGCGCTAAATTCAGCAAAAGCCACCCTGTTACATCGAGCAAGACGCGGACAACCCAACACGACAGGCGATAGATTCTTAACAATTTATTTTATGGCACAAGATATTCATGAACGTGCCAGTTCTTCGCATTATCGTTACCAAGATTTAGCAGCCAACTTTAACCGTAGTGATGTGCTATTTCGTTTCCAACGTTTATTACGTTCTCAAGCCGTTGCTTGCCGTGATATTTCAACTGCATTAGCAATGGGGAAATCGTACACCCACGATGAAAAAAGCATGAAAGCCTTAAATGAGCTGCAAGATTCATTACAGTACCTCCATAGCCAAAATAAACCAGAATGGAAAATGCTGTTAATCCAACTCGATTTCCTATTCAACAACCTCGCCACGGTTGAACGTCAGTTAATGAACATCAATAACCCTGATGCAACCTATAATGAGGACAATGACGAAATTCAGTTATCAGATAACGAAGCGCATGGTTTTAAAGAATTAGGTAAACGTATCAGCGCCCAGTTCAATACCGACTCCATACTTTTTCGTCATGCGATACGTATGGCAATAGCGTTAACGGTGGGCTACGGCTGTATTCAAGCACTCGATCTGCAACGGGGTTATTGGATATTGCTGACCACCCTTTTTGTCTGTCAGCCAAACTACAGTGCGACTCGCCAAAAACTACGCCAACGTGTTATTGGCACTTTGGCAGGTATCTTCGCAGGTATTCCGCTGCTTTATTTATTCCCAGGACAAGAAGGTCAACTGGTATTGATGGTTGCTGCAGGCGTGCTTTTCTTTGCCTTTAGAATGGTGAAATACGGCTGGGCAACGGCATTTATTACCTTACTCGTCTTATTCTGTTTTAACCAATTAGGTGAAGGGTATGCTGTTATTCTGCCGCGTTTAGGCGATACCTTAATTGGCTGTTTATTAGCCGTTTTAGCCGTTACCTTTATTTTGCCAGATTGGGAATCTAAGCGATTACACAAATCGATGTCAGGCGCTATCAATGCCAATAAAGATTACTTAGCACAAATTATTGGTCAGTACCGAATCGGTAAAAAAGACAGTTTAAGCTATCGTATCGCCCGTCGTGACGCCCACAATACTGATGCCCATTTAAATACGGCGATCAGTAATATGTTAGCAGAGCCTGAGCGTTACCAAATTGATGCTAATGAAAGTTTCCGATTCTTAACCTTAAACCATGCCATGCTCAGTTATATCTCGGCATTAGGTGCACACCGAACACAGCTCGATGACGATAAAACCCATCAGTTAGTGTCTGAAGCGCACCGTATTATTCACGCCCACTTAGAATGTTTAGCGGCACAACTGACAGGTAACACATGTCAAAAGGCACCCGCATTAGATCTCGATTTGGATCAGCGTTTAGGACAATGGCGTGATGAAGACTGCACCTCGGTACGTATGGTGTTACAGCAACTTCACTTGATCCACCGTATGCTCCCTGAAATGCACAAACTGGCGGAGCAGCTAGCACCTAAAGAGAAAAAACAAGAAGTGCCTGCGTAGTATTTAATATTGTGAAAAACACAAAAAGGACTGAGTGGAAACATTCAGTCCTTTTTTAATGTTTACTATTTATTCAACTCTCAAGCCAGCGTTAACGTTTGTACACATGCTTAATAAGAAGCCCTATAGGCACTAAATTCAATTTAGTGTTGTTGAGGAAACAAAAGGCTTAACACTAAAAATAAAAGTATTGTCTCAAGAGACAAGGTCAACAGAGAAAATAATCAATATATTAAAAAAGGGAACCTGATTTCTCAGATTCCCTTTCGGTGTTGCGTTACCGCAAGCTATCTATTTTTTAGCAAGTGATCTTACTCAGTTGCTTGCTCTGCCGCTGATTCTGCTGGTGCATCTTTAGCGTGAGCTTGTAGATATTTAAGTAATACACGCTCTTCGTTCTTATCAAGTGTGTAGTACTGTTGCATTGCTTTTAGGCCATCAACCCATGCGTTTGCAGTTAGGTGTTTTGGTTCTGGCGTTGCGTGACACTGGTTACAGCTTGCATCTAGGATTTCTTTACCGTAACCCCAAATAGGCTTGATGCTTGCAAGCATATCACGTTGTGTCATCCACGCTTCAACTTGAACTTGCTGCCATACTTGACCATCAGTCGCTGTTTGTGTGTTCAACACTTTCTGTGTTTTTTGTAGTTCAGGATCAATAGACGCGGTTTGGATTTGTTTCGCCATATCTTGAACTAACATACCAGTTGTTGAACCTTTGATTTCCCAACCGGTTAGTTCAACTTTTAGCATGTCACCGCTTTGGCCAACAACTTTCACTTCTGATGCTGGGTACAATTGACCTTGTGCATCATCAGAAGCTGCATCTTTCACAAACAACTGCTTAGATGTTAGAGAGTAAAGTGTTGTCGCTTCAGGCGCTTTCGCTGCATTAATGCTTAATTGCTTAAACGTTGCTTGGAAATCGTTGTTGATATGTGGCAACTGGTGAGCAATACCTTTGTGACACTCGATACAGTTCATATCTTTCGCTGCAGCGCCTGTCATTGCAGCCGCTGCTGCTGGTGATTGCTTAGCATGATCCATCGCAGAGTAAGAGTGACAGCTCTTACACGTCGCTGAATTGGTCTCTTTCATCATCTTCCAAACATTCTGTGCCATGCGTAGACGATTTTCTTCGAATTTCTTCGGTGTATCGATATCTTTACTAATGAACTCACTATAGATATCACCAATACCGCCCAATTTCGCCTTCATGAAAGCAATTGGGTTATTTTCAGGAATATGACAATCACGACACTGTGCACGAACACCATAAGCGTTCTTAAAGTGAATGCTTGTTTTATATTCGTTGTAGTTTTCCTTCATCGAGTGACAAGCAGTACAAAACTCGTTAGTAGAAGTGAATTCAATCGATTTGTGGAAAGTAAATACGCCTGCAAGTGTAATTAATACACAAACAACAGCAATTGCTAAAACGGAATAGCGACTGCTTGGCTTTATAAGAAAGTGCCAGAGCTTCTTCATTGATGTTCCAAAATGAATTAAACGTCAAAATGACGTTAAAAGAAAATGTTACGTACAAAAATAGCAGTCGAATATGAATACGGCAATGCGAGTTATTAATAAAAAATAAATTTTTATTAATATAATTCATTACGTTGATTTTGTGATTGATTATTAACTTGAATTATTTAGAGCTCTAAATGTTTTTTATCTGTCAATAGTCTTTTACTATTTGTAACACAATCAAGAATTATTGAAACAAAATCACATTTATCTATTAATAATCAACTAATTGTCAGGTTAATGCTTGTCACAATTATTATTATACCATCTTAACAAGGTCGCTATTGATAATGATTTTCAATTAACCTTTGCTTAATGCGCTAAATATTCTAGGATTTATATCGACCATTAAACATATTAAACTTAGGTGATCTTTTTTGAAAACTTACTTTCCATTTGGCCCTATAATATATTTCTCATTTCCGTGTAGCCTATCAAGAATTATTAAAAAAATAGGCATCAATACCGAATAAATATTGGGCGCATATTTTGCCTTAATTTTTTATAACTCGGACTGTCTTCGGAATATAATCATGACCCTATCACGTCGAAACTTTTTAAAAGGTTCGGTAGCAACCGCGATTGCTGCCAACGGACTCACACTTTTTCCTGCAGGCAAGGTATTTGCGGCTGACACGCAAGTTATTCCATCTGCATCTCACTATGGTCCTTTTAAAGCGGTTGTTAAAGAAGGTAAGTTAATTGGCGTTCAACCACTGAACGACGTTGACCCATTCCCAACAGAAATGTTGACTAAAGGTGTGTTAAGCCGTACTTATTCTGACACACGTATTAAATACCCTATGGTGCGTAAGTCTCTGCTTGAAGATCCATTAGGCAATCACAATCCGCATTTACGTGGTAAAGAACCGTTTGTTCGTGTTGATTGGGACACGGCAATTGCCCTAGCGGCTTTCTGTATTGCGCGTACAATCGAAAATCACGGTAATGAAGCGGTATTCAGTTCTTCTTACGGTGGTTGGTCTCACAGTGGCCTTAACCGTCCACAAACCCTACAAGGTCGTTTCTTTAACCTTATTGGCGGTCAAAGTATCTGTGCGGGTGATTACTCCGCTGGTGCATCTGAAGTTATTCTTCCTCACGTTATTGGTGATATGGAAGTGTACTCACCACAAACCGCGTGGAAAATCATAGAAGATAATACAGAAGCTGTTCTATTCATTGGTTGTGATCCTTGGAAAACAAACCGTGTTGAATTCCGTGTTGCAGACCACTCAATGCAAAAGCACTGGGAAGCGTTTAAAGAGAAAGGCATTAAGTTTATCTCTATTAACCCTCAGAAAACCCAAACGGACAAAGCTCTTGACAGTGAAATGATCAATATCCGTCCTAACACGGATACTGCGCTATTTACTGCGATGTCTTACCACCTATGTAAAACAGGTAAGAACGATCAAGCTTATTTAGATAAGTACACTGTAGGTTTTGATAAGTACCTTGATTACCTAATGGGTAAAGAAGACGGTATTGAGAAAACACCAGAGTGGGCAGAAAAGATCACTGGTCTTCCTGCCGCTAAAATCGTTGAAATTGCAGAGCTTTGTGTAACTAAACGTACTCAAATCGCAGCGGGTTGGGCACTACAACGTGCTGATCACGGTGAAATGATCCACTGGTCTATCATCAACTTTGCTGCGATTGCAGGTAAGATTGGTAAGCCGGGTGAAGGGACAGGCTTTAGCTGGCACTATGGTAACGGTGGTATGCCAACGTCTGGTAAGCGTATGCCTATCGGTCTATCTCAAGGTCGTAACCCAATCACTAAAACATGTCCGGTTGTTATGATTTCAGATATGTTGAAAAACCCAGGTAAAGCCTACACCCGTGATGGCGCGAACCTAACGTTACCAAAAGCGAAATTGATCTATAACGCAGGTAACAACCTTCTTTCGCACCAGCAAGATACTAATGAGTTAATCCAAGCGCTTAACGAGAATATTGACACCATTATCTGTCAAGACCCTTGGTGGTGTGCAACGGCGAAATACTCAGATATCGTGCTCCCAACAACAACAACACTAGAGCGTGACGACATCACTTCTGGTGGTACTTACAGCAACAACAAAATTTATGCGATGCGTAAAGTGGTTGAGCCTGTAGGTGAAAGCCTAGACGATTACGAAATCTTCTCTCGTCTTGCCTTCATGTTTAACGTACATAAAGAGTTTACTGACGGTAAAACCATGTACCAACACATTAGAGCCTCTTACGAAGCTTCTGATGCGACAGATGACTTCAAAACATTCTGGCAAAACGGCATTACTCACCTATCAACACCTGCTGATGCTAACAGCTTTGTTCGTCATGGTGATTTCTACGCCGATCCTGAGAAAAACCCACTTCATACGCCAAGTGGTAAGATCGAACTTTACAGTGAAACACTTGCGAAGTTTAAAGCCTTTGAGTGTCCACCCATGCCACAATGGATGCCCCCATTTGAATGGTTAGGTAATGCGAAGAAAGATCAGGTTCACGTACTAAGCCCACACCCATGGATGCGTCTACACTCACAAATGGCTAACGCTGATGTGAATAGCTACGAGTCTGTTGATGGTCGTCAGATTGTGCTTATCAACAAAGATGATGCGGCAGCACGTGGCGTGAAAGATGGCGATGTGATTGAAGTGTACAACGACCGTGGTGCGCTACTTGCGGGTGCACGCATTACTGATGAAGCAATGCCAGGTGTTATTTACATTCACGAAGGTGCATGGCTACAGCTTGATGAGAAAGGCCGTTGTAACTCCGGCTCTATCAACATGCTAACCAGCAGTAAAACAAGTAGTGGTTTAGCACAGGCAACCAGTGCTAATACCTGTTTGGCTTACTTCAAGAAATGTACTGATGTACTAACACCAAACAAAGCGTATGAGCCACCGCAAATTGTTAAGTCTAAATTCCAAGTGGATATTTGGTCACTACAATTAGGTAAGCGCTTAAAAGCGGTTGCAGCAGAGCAAGGTCCACAGCAATCACCGGGTGAGAAACTGTTCTACGGTAGCTGTACTCTATGTCACGCAGCACCACACCCAAGTGACTTCACTTACAAGCAGTGGAAAGGTATTACAACAAGTATGTTCCCACGCGCAGGTCTAAACGATAAAGACCGTAAGCTTGTACTTGATTTCTTAAAAGAGAATGCAAAAAAAGAGTGATTGAACCCATTCACTTTAAACGCTGAAATATTTTCGGTGACAAGATAATAAAAACAAAACGCAGCCAACTTGGCTGCGTTTTTCTTTATCTCTAACGCACCACTGATGCGTTAAGATTCGTGAGCGTTAATGTTCTTTTTGCGCTTTAATTTTTGCACCATCAAATACACACTTGGCACGACAAATAATGGATCAACAATACCTAGTGCCATACCAGCGATAATAATGATCCCCAGTGAGCCCATCGCATTAGCTCCCGGCCCTGATTCCCACAATAATGGTAACGAGCCTAATATCATTGTCAGTGAAGTCATTAATATTGGACGCAAACGGGTTTTGGTCGCTTTGAGGATCGCTTCTCGCGGTGCTAACCCTTCGGCTTGTAATTCATTAGCAAACTCAGTGATTAATATACCGTGCTTACAAATCAAACCTATCAGTGTCACTAAGCCTATTTGTGAATACACATTTAAGGTGAAATCACTAAAATACAACGCCCATAGCGCCACTGATAATGTAATGGGGAGTGATAGCATGACCACTAACGCATCGACGACACTCTCAAATTGCGCACTCAATACCATATAGATGAAGATTAATGCAGCGATAAATACAAACAGCATTTGTTGGTTTGCATCAAGGTACTGTTTGGCTTCGTCCACATAGGTGTAATTAGCATTCGTGGGTAAAATATCTGGCAGCATACGGTTTAAGGCAGCAATGCCCTCGCCCATGCTGACACCATCAGCCAATCGAATAGCCAGTGAGGCAGAGGTCGCCCTGTCATATTGCTCAAGTGAGCGTGGCCCTACTTCATTCTCTATACTAATCAACGCAGACATCGGCACTAATTGCCCTTTCTTATTAGCAATCATCAGCTGTTTTAATGAATCAGGCGTCAGAGTAAACAAGGATTCCAACTGTACATGCAGCGGATAATTGGTTCCTTGATAGCTCATATCATTACTGAAACTCTTACCACTCATTGCCAACTTGAGGATTTGCTGAATATTGCGGAGCGGCACATCATATTGTGAAGCTAATACGCGATTAATATTAATCTTAAATTGGTTCTGATCGAATTTAAGATTACTACGCGCATTAGAAAATAACGGTGACTGTTGGATTTTATAAGTCACTTCGGTCAGCTCTTTTGCCAGCACTTGCTCATCAACACTACTACTGACATTGATATCGATACCGCCACTGTTACCACGACGGCCACCACCTGTTTCAATTGCAGGAATAACGCCGGTATAAACACGGTTGCCACCTGCTTTTAATCGCGCATTGATCATTTCACTGATTTTCTGTGCTGATAAATCACGTTCTTGCCACGGTTTTAAGGTCACAAAACCACGAATAAAATCAGTACTAGCAAGAATCGCAACATGCGCAATATCAGGAATATGCTTAAGCTGCGTATTCATGTTATCGATCATTTTTTGCTGACTGGTGTCGTCGCTACTTCCCACCAAGGGCTGAAATAAAAATATTTGCCCTGAATCCTCATCTGGTAGCATTTCTGATGGCGTTTGGGTAAATGGCCAATAGCTACTAGCCAAAACAACGACCATCACTAATAAGGTCGTTTTTCGCCAATCAATGGTGACTGATAACATTCGATGATAAGCATTAGATAAGCGATCTAATTGTTTATTCACTCCATTTTCAAAACGCCCTGCAGGTTTATGATTCATCATTTTGCTGCACATCATGGGTGATAATGTCAGCGCTACAATACCAGAAATAATCACCGTTCCCGCTAAAGTAAAAGCGAACTGCTGGAACAATTGTCCAGTAATCCCATCGACTAAACCTACCGGTATATAAACCGCAGCTAGGGTTAAGGTTGTTGCAATAATAGCGAAACCGATTTGGCGACAAGCAATGGCTGTTGCCTTAAATACGGAATCATGGAAACGTAATTGACGGTGGACATTTTCGACCACTACGATAGCGTCGTCCACCACCAGCCCTACCGCCAATAGCATCGCAAGGAGTGTCAAAGAGTTAATGCTAAAACCTGCCAATTTAAGAATGATGAACGAACAGGATAAACAGACAGGAATAGTCACAATTGGAATCAAGGCAATACGCAAATTACCAAGGAATAACCAGATAACACCCGCAACCAGTATTACCGCTAGACCGATCGCAATATACACATCTTCTAGTGCGGTAATAATAAAGGTCGATTTATCCAGCAAGACTTTCGCTTGCATGCCGCTTGGTAAGGTCATTGAATCTAACAAGCCGTGAACTTGTTCAGAGAGTACCAGTGGGTTTGCCGTTGCGGTGTACTGAGGATTTAACACAAACAGCATGGCATTTTTCTTCGAGAAATCCACCAGCGGTTTCACTTCACGTTGGCTGCTTGGTGTACCAATCGTGATATCTGCCACTTGATCTAATCGAATAGGTTGCTGCTGATAAGTCGCAATAATGGTCTTTTTAATATCATCAAGACTTGAAATCGCCCCAGTTGAGACCAACTGATACTGGCTTTCTGTACCGGATGTTTTTCCGCTGATCGCTGTAATGCTGTTTACGTCAGTGATTTTGTTAATCACATTATTCAGCGTCAAACCATAGTAATACACTTTATCGGGATTTAGGGTGATCAACACTGATTGACTAGAGCTTGGCGCTACACTTACCGCGCCTGCGGCAGGTAATTGTTCTAACTGTGGTAATAGCGTATCAATACCATACTGGTGAAATTCATATTCCGCTTGATGGGGGCCAGGTGTTAAACCAATCAACATCGCAGGCATTCCCTGATCGTCTGATTTGGTCACTTTCGGCGAAATATCATCAGGTAACTTGTTTTCAATATTACCAATATCATTATGAATTTCACTGACTAAGGTATCGATTTCACTGTCATCAACACTCGATGCGACATCGATAATGATATTGCCTCGCCCTTGACGTGCAGTCGCTGATAAATGGCTGATTCCCTCTGTACCAGCAATAGCATTTTGAATCGGGATCAACACTTCAGTCATCATATTTTGTGCCGCTAACGCACTATCATGGACGGTCACTTGAATTTTGGATTGGCTAATTTGTGGGGTATAGCGCCAAGGCAACTTTTGACAAAAAATCAGACCAATGAATACAGGGATCAACCACAATACAGTACATAACACCGGACGGCGTAAACACAGCTCCGTTAATTTCATTTTTTACCTGCCGTTACTGACTGTAATGATGATTGTGTCGTTGGCTGTTGCGCGGACGTGACTTCCACTTTTTGGTCAGTTCGTAGGTAGTTTTGTCCATTAATCACTAATTGATCTCCTACCGCTAACCCAGACAGAATCTGTACATAACCGTCGTAGTACTGACCGACTTTAACATCGCGTAATCTGGCTTTATTGTTCACAACAATAAATACCTGTGCGCCTTGAATATTGGTGATAAGTGATGAGGTGGGAATCGTAACTTGCTGAAGTAATTGTCGTGTTTGCTGAACAACTTTCACGTTTTGCCCTGGTGAAAACTGTTTCGCGTCAGGTAACTGCGCTTTTAAAGTCACAAGGCCCATTGCAATATTTGGAGACACGTAACTTACCGTGCCGTGAGCATATTTAGAAGGTGTAAGCTCTGAATAAACCGTCACTGTTTGATCAAGACGGTAATCTTGTTTTTGTGCTGCTGGCAGTTGATATTCAATCGACAATTGATCTGGGGTGTATAAGGTTGCAAGGGTATTACCCACAGTTACCACGTCGCCAACATGAAAATCAGTTTGACTGATCACACCATCAAATGGCGCTTTGATTGCCAACTCTGTAAGTTGAGATTCATCTTGCTCTAGTTGCGCTAAGGCCTGTTTATAATCACTTTCGCTGTCATCATAAGTACTTCGCGCAACGACACCTTTGTTCACTAACTCTTTTTGTCGTAGCCATGTTTGTTTAGTGGCGTTAAGTTGTGCCTGATCTCGTGCAACTTTTGCTTTAGCCGACGAAGGATCAAACTGCACTAATAGCTGGCCTTTCTTAACTGCTTCCCCAGCCTTGAAGTAGATAGCGGTTATTTGACTCGTCTCTAAACTTTTTAGCGCAACCGAATTATGGCTTTTCACTACCCCATAGCCCATGACCTGCTCCGTCAACGTGCGAGCTGTTACGGGCTGGGTCTCTACTTGAACGACCTTCGATGAATGCTGTTTATGAGGAGAAGAGTCGGACAGGATCTCTTGGTTACAACCAATAAGCATAATACTTACAGCAGCGAAGACTATGACTGGAATGTATTTATGTTTCATTATCATCTACTTATCTGGAAATTAAACAATATAAGCAAGGCGCTTATCTTAATTGCCAGCACCTCTAAACATACCTATAAAGAATTATATATTAACAAGGATATTTGTGAGGGTAAGTCAGAGCTATGTTGCTTTACAGTTATTTACATTCAGCACTCCATCAATAAATGAAAAATAACAATTATTTACAGTATGTTTTTTTGTACGTGTCGAATTTATAAATAATGAAAATTAAAAGTTATGACATAGTTAACAATGTGTAAATAGCGCATATTTACTTGTACTCTTTAACATTTATCTTATCAAGACCATTAAGTTAATAAGGGTACGCCATGTTCAGTAAGCGTGATAAATACGCTCTCATCTTATCAACTTTGTTGCTCGTAGGTTGTAACGGTTCAAGTTCTGAATCCACAACCACTATACCAACCGAGACACCAACCGAGACACCAGTTGAAGTCCCAGTTGAAAAAGATAAGACATTCTCTTCAGTTGAAGGCTTTGACAAATACATAGCTGAAAATGGAGAGATAAAAGAAGATCAAACCATAACACTAGATCTTGCCGATGGTGAGACATACGTTTTAAACAAGGATTTAACGATTAAAGGCAATTTAATCATCAAATAAGGACATTGATAATGACTAAACTTTTTCCTCTTTCTGCAATTGCTCTGCTGACAGGATTATCAACTGCCGCTTCTGCTGCTTCACTCGATGTTCATGGCGAGATTAAAATTAACGGTAAAACGGTTATTGATGATAAAGGTAACCTAATCCAAGATCAGAGCGATCTTATTAACATTGATGATTATGCTAATGCAGTACCTAATCGTGTTGTAACTTTAGCCGCTCCTGTGGATGAAAATGGCATTGCCAGCACGTATAAAATATCTTATGACGAAACTGGAAGAGAATATAAGGAAGAAGAGTTCTCGAATGAAAAACTTGTTTGGTCAACAACATGGGAAGATCGCACAACCTCACCATTAGCACATAAACGTACTGTTTTAAGTGACTGGGGTGAAGCGCCGATTATTACCACTTACAAAAATGAATTTACTACATCGTCTTCATACCCATTAGCACAAATTGGCGTAAGTATGTCTCGTGCTGATATCTACACAAGTACAGTTCTTAGCACTAACGATCCAAAAATCGAAGTTGGCAAAATTACAAATAAGTCAGATTATCAAAAGCTAACGGTTATTGATAAAACATCATTTAAAATGGGCGATACTACCGTTGAAGACTGTATTATCGTTACTTATAACGCTTCATGGCGAAACCACGCAATTCAGCTAGAATGGGGAGCAATAAAAACACTACAACTAGTGGATGAGTTTCGTACTTTCTGTAAAGGCTACGGCTTAGTACAATTTGGAAACTTTACAGCGCAATCTGCTGAATAATACTTTTAATGCAAAAAAAACGACCTTAATTTAAGGTCGTTTTTATTTTCTTAAACAAAACATTATAACGTTAGTTATTGTTTAACCTCTGCTCCATTGCCTGATGAGGAATATTGGCTTCCATAAATTCATCACCGTATGGAGTGAAACCCAGTTTACGGTAAAAATCGACAGCATGGGTTTGCGCGCCTAGGTCCACTCGGGGATAACCTTGCTGTTTAGCATAGTTCACTAAAGCTTGGACGACTTTGACACCCAAGCCTTGCCCACGTGCAGCCTTCATGATAGCAATACGACCGATATGACCATCAGCAAGAATGCGCCCCGTGCCTAATGGCTGTTCACCATCGACCACAAGTACATGCACCGCTTGTGTATCTAAGCCATCAAACTCAATTTCAGGATCAATTTGTTGCTCTTTAATAAACACCTGCTCACGTACTAAGCGAATACTCTCTTTATTCGCATCATCAAAAGCAACAATTTTTACATCTACCATGAAATATCCTATTTATCTGAATCACAGACCTTTTTTATATTGCTGAGAAATAGTGCCAATAATGGTTTGCTCTAATGTTGCTCTCGCATTGATATCACCATGAATATACGCATTAAACAAAGAGACTAACATTGCTTTATCAGCATTTACTTCCGTTTCCGTTTTAATATCACGGAGATCGATCATAAAGCGAGTAAACTTATCAGGAAAATCTGTAACCGCCTGTAAATTCATATAGTTTTGCTGGCTATATAGCGCATTATGCGCGCCTCTTTGTTTATCCAATACAAACGAGGCGTCTTTTAAACTCAAGATAGACGCTGACTTATCACACTTACGTAGACACTTATTATCAAAATGCTTTTTCTTACAACCTACGGTTTGATGGAATAAACACTGGCGGCTCATTAACATCATTAATGGATGATAAATACTGTAATGTAATTCAAAGTTTTCAGGGCATACCATTGGGTTAATTTGCTTACGATTGATCTCGTTAGAAACGAATGCCCCCTTCGCATTAAATTCATCAGCAATGCACTGTAGGCTAAATGAGTTAGTTAAGTTCAAGTAAGGCCCTGCAATCCAATCAATACCCTGCTGATAAGCCACATGCGCAATACCACTGTTATTCGTCACAATACAATTAGGTTTCACACGCTCAATAAACGCCACTGCCGCTTGGTAATTTTCACCAATTAAGATCGCAGGGAACCATGGCACAAGATGAGGATGTGCTTCAAATAATGCTACCGTTTTTTCCAATTCCATCGCTAAACCTTCAGGAATGGTATAATACAGCACGGCATTATTATCTTGATTTAATACCACATCACTTGGATCAGAAATCAATATCGCCAGCTCTGGCGTGATCCCTGTTGGTTTACGGTGATTGATACTATTACGTGGCTTTGGCGTATCAATCGGCGCTACTAACGCTTTTTCACCATTTAACTGATAACCAATTTGTTCTTTTAATTGTGCTAATTCCGTAAAAGGAACTGACGTATTTTCGGCTAATCCTGAAATATCAACATGGGTGATCTGATACTCACCTTCATTAGCCAAACTTTGAAAACGTTTTTCTAATAACTCATGAGTTAATACGTGTTTTTGTGCACCAATAAGTGCTGACTCTGATTGTAACTCTATCGTTTGATCAGGCGTTGTCACTATTACCGTTAAACATTGACCCTCTTTACCGCTAAAAATCATGGTCATGGGTAGCGAGCTAACATCCATGGCTTTCGTGACATCTTCAACGGTATTAATAATCGCTGTTTTGTCATCGTACAATTTCTGTTTTACGCCATTTACTGCATCAATTGTGGTTGCTTGATAGACCTGAGTAAAATGACTCACAGAGTTATCACGAGGGTTATCAATAAACATGCTCTTATTGATATCACCTTGGAGATACGAGTTAGAAAAATCGCGGTTAAAGACCGTAAACAGTGACGTTGTATCAGTTAGTAACGGCTTTTGCTCACAGTAACGATCGATCTGCTGACGCCATTGATCGACCACGGTATACACGTAGTGTGATTTCTTAATTCGCCCTTCCACTTTCAGTGAATATACCCCAGCATCAGCCAGCTCAACCATATTCGAAAAAGCTGAGTTATCTTTCATATTCAATGGGAAATCTTTACCCGCGGCAGTGGTTTGGTATTGATCACGGCATGGTTGACTACAACGCCCACGGTTACCCGAGTTACCATTTTTCACTGAGCTGATGTAACACAAACCAGAGAAACCGATACAGTAAGAACCATGAACAAACACCTCCATAAGGACATCATGTTGATGTCCAAATTGAGCCAGATGCTTAATTTCACGAATGTTCAATTCACGAGATAAGTTAACACGGCTTGCTTGAAGCTGTTTTAAAAACAGAATTTGACCATCGTTATGGGTATTGATTTGAGTTGAAGCATGGACATCTAAAGTTGGAAAATATTCTTTAATGATGTGGAACAAGCCTAAATCTTGCAAAATCACACCATCAACTTTGGTGTTCACCAACTTATTCAATAAGCGAATAACCGCAGGAATTTCACTATCTAATACGACGATATTTAAGGTAAGAAAAATCTTACAATTGTTCTGATGTGCTAAACGAATAATGCCACTTAATACATCAAAGGTAAGGTTAGTGGCTCGATTTCGAGCGTTGAAGCTATCTAAACCACAGTAAATTGCATCAGCGCCAGCAGCAATGGCAGCTTTAATAGATTCGATATCGCCACCGGGTGCCAATAACTCAAAATTCTTAGTTTTCGCAACATTGCTCATCAACAATTGTACCTTGTATAACCGCATTAAATGTGAGGACGGCTATTTTACGCGCAAGCTTTCAATAAAGTCCAATAGTGAGAGTTAAATCACACAATGGATTGAGAGGATATTGAAATCACAACTAATCGAAATGTACAGATAAGCAATTTCTGATTACAGTTATTCCAACCCCAGACCAATATCGCTATTATGAATAAAATTTGGCAACTTAGCCCTTCTGCTATCGCTCTATCGAGCTATAACTAGGATAAAAAATAATGACAAATGCAAACCCAGTAGAACTAACAGATGCGCAAAAAGAAGCGATTGAAGCAATGGTAACTGATCGTATTAATGCCATGAATAACGATAAAGTATTGTGTGATGCGATTGATGCAAAAGTACATGAAATGGAAGAACACCTAAAAGAATATTTTCATAAGCGTTTTCATTTTCACAGCAATAAAGCATAAAACGTCTATTTGTTATTGAATTTCAAAAAGGATCACTCGTTATAGTGGTCTTTTTCTTTTTTAAAATAAGAAAACGGGATTATCTTTTAGCTTGTGGTAAACCCTGATTGGTTAAACAATTCCGTCACCAATTGAGTACTTGATGCTGAGCTCGCTAAACCAAGATCGGCAGCTTGAATATTATCTAAGGTGATGGTTTGCGTATTGCTGTTAGATGCGGTGATCATCAATTCTAGTTTGCCACTTGAAGCATCAGCACTAATACCTGCTAATAAATCGTCGAGTTTTAACCCATCACCAGCACTATCATCCAGTACATCCGTTAAGTCTATTTTATCTTCACCTAATGCAAAGTCGGTGATGACATCGATACTGCCATCAATATTATCCAGCTCCCAGATGAACAAATCATCCCCTGCATTACCAGTTAAAATATCATTACCGCCACCAGCATAAAATATATCATCATCATCACTGCCGATAAGCGTACGGTCTTGATCATCATCAACAATCAATTCACCGCTACCACTAGGTGAAATGCTGGCATCAATCTCAGTTGTTGTATCTTCACCAACATTGATATTAAGTGTAATAGAGGTTGCTGATAAAACACTATTACTGTCGATGGTCGATTCTGCTTCAACAATTAAACTGGTGCTGCCCGTTGATAACCCAGTGAGATACAAATCATCTAATTGGCTAACAGGCACACGATAGGTGCCAGCTGCCATTAGATCGCCAACGATTGTGCCATTACTATCAACAAGATCGCCATCATTTAAGCCACTCACCACAATCGATAGTTCATTAGGTGCGGGGTTAACCACCGACGCCATAATGCCAATTAATGGCAGCATGGTTCCAAGTACGGTATGAATAGAGGCTGTTTGCGGCCTCTCAAGCTCAATAATCGGTACATCCGGTTTGGGCGCAACAGTAATACTGGTTTGGGTACTGTCTGTTTTAGCCCCTCCCGAGCCTGAATTACCGTTATCGTTGGTTAACATACTTAACGTATCATCACCGTAAAAATTAGGATCGCTTTGATAATGGATTCCAGCCGCTAATGCTGCATTAAGGTCATCTAATTTACCCGTTAACATAACATCCGATGTATTGTTGTTATCAACCGTGATCCCTGTGGTACTCAATACATTCAATGCACCATGATCAACCGATAAGTTAACTGTCATATTGCCATTATCTTCCGTTGCATCGACATCTTTTACACTGATCCCCGAAATAATAACGCCTATATCCTCTTCGGCACTAATACCAGCAGGCAACGTATTTACTGGCGCATCATTGACGGCAGCTACATCAAATGACAGGGTTTGAATCACAGCAAGACTATTGGTCGCAAGCACACCATTATCAGATGAGCGCATGTCAAAGTTCATGGTGAAATTACCGTTCGCATCACCGGGGTGAAACACCAAAGTATCTAACGTTGTATCACCTGAAATAATAATCCATGAGCCATCAGGTTGCTTTTCTGCACTGCCGCCGACTGGTGCATCAAAAAGACTGGAATCGGGCACATCAGTGACGACTACATGCAATTTTTCTGGGGCATTTTCTGTTGCATTCGAATGTGACGGTACAATACTATCCGTATTATCTCGTACTGCTAAATCAAGTGTCAGTGTAATAGGCTGATCTTCTTGTCCTGTATAAGAGGTTGTTACATCAGAATCAATTTTGTCGCCTACAGGTAGAATATCAACATTTATGGTTGCGGTATTTTGTGCAATATCATCCAATAAATCCTCTTTGGTAAAGACCAACACTCCCAATGCTAATGTACCACTGTAATTTTCAGCAGGTACAATATTAACCCCAGTAAGACTGCCTGTTTGCATACCGACAGGTAACGTAACACTCCACTCGCCATTCCCTAAATTACCTACAGGCCCTGTTAAGACAAAGCCATCAGGTACGTTGGTGATCTTGGCTGAAATAATTTGCTCTGAGCCATCAGTATCTCCGACATCAAAACTGATGCTACCAAGACTGATACCACCCGCCTGATCTTCATTACCTTTAATGGTGGTATCAACACCTGTAAATTTGACCGGGTCATCGACTGGGATCACATCAAAATCGACTGTTGCAGTAAACGTACCTGTCGCTTGCGCGGTTGCTGGTGTCGTTAAGGTATAGGTCACATCATCTTCAACGGTAGCAACCGCTGATATTGATACATTACCGCTAAAATCTTTTACCGGTTGAAATGGAATATTATCCAATTCCGTTTTATTAACGGTGATCGTTTGTACTGCCGTTCCATCTGCTTGAAGGAAGGAACCTTGGCTGGCATTAACGGTTAACTCAACGTGTTTTAGGCTTTCAAGCCCTGATGTCAATGAGGTACTGATATCTTTTAACGACGCTGATATTCCTAAAATAACCGAGCCATCTTCATAGGCATGATTATTTTTAATGACTTCAGGCTTACCTGTATTGGTAATCGGTTGATCGTCATCACCGAGTTTCTCTGTGCGCAGTACTTCCAGTGATAACGTCGGATCGCCATGAGGTGGGACATCAACTACAGGCTCTATACGAACTGTAACGGGCTTAATCAGATTTTTAGTATTACCACTGGTGGTATCGGTGTTGACAATGTGAAGATCAAATTGAAAATCACCCGCGAAGTCGGTTGCAGGATTTAATGAGATACCACTTACATCAACTTTTCCTGCCCCATCAACAGGTACTATCATGACGTATTCACCATCGATGAAGTCAAAATTAGTCCCTAAGATGGTGACCCCGCTAGGCAGATCCGCCGCTTTAATTACAATCGTCACTGAGTCATGATTTTGTTCGCCATTAACAGAGCCAATAACGATATCATCTTCAATTTGGTCACCAAGATTAATAACATTATCTTCAGTGCCAGTTACCACGTCAGGATTGAAAACAATATCCCCTGCAAGCTCAGTGATCATGCTGGTATTCGGGGTAAAATCTAATGTGATGGGTGTGGTAAATGGCACAAGTGCACTAACATCACCTTCACCGTTATCACCTAAATCTTGTACTTCAGCGCTAATGGTAATATCGATAGTGGAGTTAAAGCCCGTTGGTGCGGTGATTTTCAAGTTATCGAGTTGCGATTCAGGTATTGTCCATGCCCCAGCTCCATCACTGATACCACCTATCACAACAAAATCACCAGGCTCTGCTACTGATTGAGGAAACTTCACCACAATACGCCGTATCACTTCATCACTATGATCAATAGCAACTGGGGTATTCTCTCCTGTAAAGGAGACACGTCCAAGCGATGCTGCATCTGTTGATAGATCAATCACGCCACCAGTGGTACTGGTTAACATGGTTAAGACCGCGTCACTTGAATCTCGAACAGCAAGAATACCATCAGGTTCAACCACGGCTTGAATATCAACAACGAGCTGTCCTGTGATTTCTTTAATCGCAGTATTTTCACCATCACTATCCGTCTGCGCTACCGTTAAATAAGATTGAAAGGTTAAATCACGATCAGAATTTTGAGGCGCGCGAAGTTGTAATGGTTTACCAGCAAGTAACTCATCACGTTGACTATCCGTTAATGTGATCTCTCCAGCGACCAATGTTAAAGGAGTGCCATCAATCAATAAGGTGTAATCGGAAGGAATACCACCAAAACGTATCTGAGTAATCGTTTCGCTACTATCAGTAAATCCTTGTGCTGCAGTTGGTCGCCATTGCACCGTATTATTTTGATCTTCTAATATATTGTTATCACTGACTAAGGTGTAATTATCTGCATCAATAACTGGCTGAATATTGATCAGAATTTTTCGATCAAAACTATGTACATCGCCATCATTTTCAGTGACTAATATTTTAGCTTCTAGTTCAATATCTTGAGTGCTGTTTAATGGTGGTATTATTTCAATATTTTTTAATGACGAAAGTTCAATCTCATAAACAGGCTTACCTTCAGTATCATAACCAGTAAACACTAAACTTTGATCATTACCTTCAGCGTCTTTTAATGTGACCCCTGCGGGAATACCCGATAACACTACACTTAACGTTTCAGAGTTATCATCTAATTGCTTTAAAGGCGTTTCACCACTAATAATACTGATTCCAGAAATGACTGAACTGTCTTCATCTATTAAGGTTTCAATACCTTGTGTCGGATCGTTGTTGATATAAGCCCACTCACCGACATCTAACACACCATTACCATTACTATCAATATCGATATCAAATATCGGTACGTCAGCCACGCCTTTTAAGCTTACTTCAAGCTGTTGCGTTGCCGTGACATATTCATCATTAGCGTTAACCACGACATTACTGCTATTGGTAAAACTCGCGCTATCTTTCACAACACCTTGCACTGTAATTTCAAAATCAACATTGCTTTCAGGTGTTGGTTTTAGCTGAACATTAGCAATATCTGCATAGTTAACCTCATACACACCGGAGCCTGACGGGCTTTCAACTACAACAGCGCCATTGAGTAGTATTTGTGCCCCCACGGGTAAATTAGAAAAACGAACACATTCTATTTCTGAGCCGTCCTTATCTACAGTTTCTGTTAACGTCACGTGATCGCTTAGATTAATTAACACATCTTCATCAGAACTAATTCGGGTAACTTTTAATGTGGTTTCATCAGCAACAGGTTCAACATTAATAATGATCTCACGCTCAACAGAATCAGCGGTTTGCTTGCCCGTCACAAAAACCACGTCTTCTTTACTTTGCGCCACGGCCGTGAGTTTTATGTCACCACTGTAATTCGCTGTCGGTGTGACAGATAAACTCCCCACATCTGCCGCTGATACTTGATATTGATCACCACCAAGATCAACAAGATTATTTCCTTTCAACTCACCATTGATCTTGCCACCAGCATCTGGCTCTAGCGTAATAATATAAGATAATGTTTCAGAGCCATCGATATCATTAAGATCGGCTTTAAGCTGCAAATCAACACCTGTTGAATCTTCATCAATGGTGTAATGTACTTGCGTTTGAGTATCATCCCACGTTGGGATATCAGCAATCCCTTCCACAATAATTTCAAACGACGTGATCGCTTCAGGCAATGGAGCACCACTAGTCACACCAACTTGCGCTTTAACTTCAAACACTAAATTGCCATTTGCCGTAGAGAAATCAGCATCGGGAATAAAAGTGAGTCCCACTAACTCGTGTACTATATTATCTGTCGTGGTGAAATCGCCGACAGGCACAACGTAAGATAACCCATCTCCACTGGTCGCAAGTGCGGTACCGTTTAAATAAAATGAACCGTGTACCTCTGTCGGAATCGTGATCAATACTTGTTGTAAAAACTCACCGCGATCATCATCACCAATATCAATTTTAAGTGATACAGGCGCCCCACTTGGTGGAGCAATGATCGTTTCATCAGGATCTTCGACTCGTCCTACATCTTCATAAGTGACAATCGGATCGGGCTCGATAATGATCTTGGCTTCTTGATCATCAATTTGTAATGTAATCGTCCGTAATTCTGTATCATCATCACCATCTGTGACCCGATAGTTAAACGTATATTCCAGTACCTCATCTGTCTGTGTTATTTCAGTGGCTGCCGAGAAAGAAACCTCACCATTAGGCTTAATCGATAACTCGCCTAATAGCTGGCCAGGAGAAATGGTATCTCCTCCTTGATGAATTGGAATAACCGTAAAACCGTTACCCACTAATGGTTGCTCTACTGCAAGATCAACAACACTCACTACAGTCGCACCATCTGCACCTTCTAATGCTTGTGTCAGTAACGACTCTCCAACGACATTTGCTTGTCCTTCATCAGCTTGAATAATGATATTTCGACCATCGGCAATATCATCAACAATGGTTAGCTTAATGGTTGAAAATGTACTTTCATCACCATCATCATCAATCGCAATCACAGGTAAAAAAACATCTTTACTGTCTTTACCGGGATCGGGGTGATCAATTGCACCAAAGAGGTTTACGGTATATTCACCCGCCGCCGTAAATGCCACAGTAAAAATCGTACGAGAATCAGCAAATGCTGAGTACGTTCCGACAGAATGCTCAAATAAGGTAACCGCCTGTCCTTGGCTTGTTAAGGTTGAATTTAAAGTGGTAAATTGCGTGGTATCTAAACGGTACTGATGAACTAAATCACTGCCTTCATCAATCGTTAATGTTCCCGTCGCGCGGTCCCCATCTTCATCAGGTGTTGAGCCTTGATGATGAGGGCCATCGGCACGAATATCACTTTCTTCAACAGTGATATCTTGTGTATTAATAATTACCGGATCAAACCCATCACTGATATTAAGCATAACGGCCACTGGGGTTTCTAAATAATCACCATCGGTATCTTGGATTTGGACTTGGAGATCAATACTAATGAGAGCACCTGAAACATTGATATAGCCACTACTATTTCCTCCACTATTGTGATCAAGTGGTAAGAATTGCTCATACGTTACCGTCACATCAGCATCTTTAGAATTCAAGACATTAACGGCTGATAAGGTTAGTGTGAAATAAGTCTGGCTGTTATACGAAGCCGTTAAAACATGGGTACTAGGATCAAAATTATAATCGAGTGTCTGCCCCCCCAATGCTGTGATTTCTGCACGTAACTCTGCGAGTAAATCAGTAAGATAATTAGCACTAAAACCAACTTTATCGGGATCTAGACGATCAACACCTGCGGTTAATGTAAAGGTTGTCGAATCAGAAACTGGATAGCCAGTAAGCGAACCTGTCGGTGCACTAATATCACCTTCAATCACATCTAAATCAGTTATGCCGGTAAAATTCCCCGTAGGATCGAGTCCATCAATAATAGTGATATTAATTTCACCATCGGTTGGACTTATATCTAAATCTTGATCGGTTGCAGTGACAGCTAAGGTAATCGCTAATTTATTGGTGGTGTCAGACTGATCCAACGGCTGTGATTGCACGACGTTGTAATCACCACTTTGTAGTAATTCAATAGTTAATACTTCAAGCGTAGGATCATCTTGCCTTACCACAGTAACCGTATTGCCGACTACGCTATATTCCGTTGCGTAACCATTACTGGTTAAGTGGGTTAAATTTGGCTGAAGCGCTGTTAAATCAATGTGGATAATTTCATCACTACCAATGTTGGTTGCTATTTTTCCGCTGTCGCTATCAATTTCAGTAAATTCAATTCCAACATCAATATCAAAACTAGGTAAATCACCGTCTGCAATATTCACGGTAAATATTGCAGGACTTAATAATGGATCATCATCGGCATCATGCATCTGAAGCGGAATCCCTATCGCTAAATTAGCTTGGGTCATCGTCACTACCCCTGCTGTCAGTACTCCGTTAAGGTGATCAATGGGTAATGATTCAACTAATTGCGATTGTAATTCAACATTTCGGCCATTTTGACTAGGTGTAATAGTCAGCTCAAAAATGGTGTCTTGGGCAAGATTATCTTTAGTCAGCGTAATTGAAATTATCTTACTGGTGGGATCTTGGACAATAGTAGCAAGTGTATTATCACCTTGTGATGTGACTTGCTCTAACGCCGTTTTGATTGCCGTGATATTGTCACTACTCAGTAATACACTATCGGCCAGTAATATATCGTTAGTTGCAGGAATGGTTGTGGTATTGCTTGTAGTAACAGGGTTTCCCGATGTTGATGGCCCAATAGTCGGTGGGACTAAGTCACCTTCAACCACGTTAAATTCAGCATTAATTCCATTAGGATCGAGCCCATCTTTGATGATTAATTGCAGATTCGCAACATTACTTTTATCACCATCAAAATCCATCAATTGAACATCAAGATTCACCACATTTTGATTCGGCAATAGCGGCTGATCAATCGGCAAATATTGCTGAATCGTATATTGCCCATCAGGATCTATAGCGATACTTAACACTTGGGTTGATGTTCCTGCTAACTGAACATCAAATTGATTCGGTATGGACGGATCAAATACCACTTCTAATGCTGTGCCATTACTGGTTATCCCTGTAAACGCCTGACTTGGTTCGATAAACTGAACCTGTTTTATTTCATCACTATGACTGCCATAGACTAAACTTCCCGTTACCTCTTGAGGCGCTGTAATAGCACCATCAAACCCTTCAGTCCATGTTATGGATTGCTCATTAATAATAGGGATAACACCATCTTCAAAAACCAGCTTTACCTCAACAGGATCCACTAATTGATCAAAGTCAGTATCATGCATAATGATCGGAATGGTAATGTCAATTTTTCCGTCATCTAATGAAATATATTCTCCACTGACAAAATGAGAAGGATCATGATCTAAAGGTTGAAATTGAGTTAAGGTCATTTCTACTTTGACATCATCATCTTGTTGAATCGGTGTGAGCACTAACTCAAATACCTCAGCGCTATTTGATGCTTCTTTTACTTCTAAAGTCATTAAACCACTCAGTGCATTAGTGATATCAAATCTAACGCCTTTTCCACCTGTCGTAAGCTTGAGCAGCTCTGCCCCTAATTTAAAAAACACGGCATCAGTTAAATTTAAACTACTAGCAACCAAAGCATCATTAACAGCAGTAACAACAAAATTACTTGATGATGAAACAGGATAACCTTGCCCACCCACAGGTGGGTTTAAATCTCCCTCGATAATATCGAGTTCTGCAATGACACCTTGACCAGTAGGGTTCTCACCATCATTAATATCGACAATCAGCTGGCCAATATTACTGTCGTCACCATCTTTATCGACGACAAAAACGTCAAGAGCGAGATTATTAACGTTGGTTGTAAAGTTCTGATCTAAAGGTCTATTTTGCTCGACGGTATAACTTCCATTTATATCCAAGGTTATGGTTAATACATTTTGCTCAGGTGTACTGCCAATAGCCGGAACATAAAGCTGTAAAACATTTCCGTTAAAGCGATAGTCTGTTGCTTCGGCATTACTGGTTAAGCCAGCCAAGCTAGGTTGTTCAATAGCAAAATAAGCATTAGCAATATCATCACTGCCGACATCAACAGGAATGTGCCCCTGCTCTATTTGGGTTGTCATGATCTCGGTATAATCAGTGCCGGTATCTGTGCCTAACACAGGATCAACACCGTCTTTAACGATAATAAGCAACTCACCTTGCGCTTTATCACCATCATAATCTTGCGCGGTAACGGCTAACGTTAAGCGATCTTCGTTTGATACGATGGGTTGATTTAAAGGTAAATGCTGAGTGACGGTATATTTACCATCAAGCTCAATAACAACATTCAGTACCACTGAATCATCGCTAGATAAACGTATATTTAGCTCATTACCGAGCACTTCCACGTAGGTAGGTGCGCTATTACTTAACCAACCGATTAATCCTGTTTGCGTACTATCAAAAGTGAGTGTTTTAATCTCATCACTACCGAGTTCTAAGCCTATTTCACCTTCTGCCACTGTTGCTACCGCGCCTTTTTTAGGATCGGTTATCGTTGTTCCAGTATCGATTTCAAATAGCGGATCGGCACCATCTTCAACGCTGATAGTGACGATGGCGGGTTGAGAAAACGGATCGTCATCCCCGTCATTCATCATCAATGGGATGTCGATAGCAAGCTTATCATTATTGAGTAAGACGTATGTTCCACCACTATCAATTTGATGATCAAGCGGCAGTAATTGCTGCCATGCTATTTTCACATCAACATCACGCCCCATTTGTGCTGGCGTCAGGGTGATGATAAAAACATCTTGCTTAGTAACTGAATCTATTGCGGTGATGGTTTGCGCCGCAGTGATAGGATCTGCGATGTGGCTGATTTCTAGTGCTTGGTCAGATGACGTTAAACTCGATAACTCCGTGATTAATGCCGTTAATACATCGGGTAATATCACCAATGACGTCGCAACTAAACTGTCATTTGCCGCAATGATTGATAAGGTTTTTTCACTTTCAACCGGGTATAACGAAGTTGACGGTTCACGGATAGGTAAAGCGAGATCTCCTTCAACCGTTTCAAGAGTAATATTCGTACCAGTCGGATTTTGACCATCGGTAATCACTAAAGTTAACGTTGCATCATTGCTGCTGTCGTTATCAAAATCCACCACATGAAATGGCAGACTAATCGTATTGGTATTAGGTGTGACAGGTTGATCAATCGGTAAATATTGCGTGATGTTATAGTACCCGTCAGTGGCTATAGACAGCGATAAAACTGGGGTTGTCGTGCCAGTTAAAAACACCATTATTTGATTGGATTTGCCATCATCAAATTTCGCATCAAGCGCGATACTATCACTGGTTAAGCCAGCAAAAGCTGTTGTAATATCACCAATGACAACCTGTTTGATCACATCACTATTTACATCAAACTCTAATTGCCCCGAAATAGATTGTGGCTCTGCCACGGTACCTGAGAAAGCTTCCGTCCATGTTTTGATTTGGCTTTCGATAACGGGGGCTTTACCGTCTTCTAATATCACTAACGCATTCACAGGTTCGACTAAAGGATCAAAATCGCTATCATGCATTTCTAGTGGTAAGCGAATATTTATCCCGTTACTTGTAAGAGAGACATACTCTCCCCCTGAATACACCGTTGGATCATGATCTAACGGCTTTAACTGCTCGACATTCATAGTGACACTAACGTTATGGCTGTCTTGAGTTGGTGAAAAAGTAACAATTAACACATCCGCATTAGTACTGTCTTTCCCTATAAGGGTAACAAGGCCAACGCTACTGGTTGTAAGAGTAAAACGTAGGGCTAATCCAGTCGCCGTGAGCTGCTCTAACTCACTGATTAATTCTGTTTGTACACTTGATGATATATTCAAACTTGACGCAACCAAATCATCATTCACCGCAGGGATAGTAAACGAGCTTGAAGCATCAACAGGGTAGGCATCAGCGATATTTTTAGGAGACAGATCCCCTTCAGTTAAACTTACTTGTGCTGTAATGCCCGCGCCTGTTGGGTTTTCACCATCAGTGATATTAATAATGAGTTGTCCTACGTTACTGTTATCACCATCAGCATCCGTGACCATAACAGCAAGAGCGAGATTATTTACATTAGTCGTAAAATTCTGATCTAGTGGTTGGCTTTGTTCTATTGTGTAACGACCATCAATTTCAAATACCACAGTTAATACGGGTTGTTTTGGTGATGATCCTTGCGCAGGAACAAACAACTCCAACTTGTTACCAACAGTACTATAATTCGTTGCTTGTCCATTGCTGGTTAGACCGTTCAGTGTGGTTTGTTCGAGGTTGAAAGTTGCACTAGCAATATCATCACTACCCACATCGACCGTAATTTGTCCGGTAAAGGTTTGTGGTGACATGGTTTCAATAAAACTAGTAGCAATATCCTTACCTAAAATGGGATCTGGGCCATCAACAATGGTAATATTTAATTCACCGACATTACTTTTATCGCCATCGGTATCAATCGCAATAACGCCTAAAGTCAGTTTATCTATATTCGTTTTAACAGGTTGGTTTAGTGCCTGATACTGGGTAACGCTATACTCGCCAGACGTATTAATCTCAATCGTTAATACTTCAGTCTGTGGTGCATCTGCCAACTGCAAGATGATTTTATTACCTTCAATGCGATAGACAGTCGGTTTACTATTACTCAATAACCCATCAAGGGTAGGCTGTTGAGGTTCAAAAAACATCGCCTTGATTTGATCACTTCCCACGTTGATAGGAATGCTGCCTAAAACGGTTTGGGGCGTAGCAATATCTTTGTCTTGTTCAATGATCGTAGTACCGCTATCAATGCCTAAAACAGGATCAACACCATCATTAATCTTAATGACTAATTCACCCTCATTACTGATATCACCATCTCGATCCGTCGTCGTTAATAATAAGGATAATTGTGTTTGATCTAGCGCGTTATCTTGATTGAGTGCTTGATATTGAGTCACACGATATTGACCATTAGTACTGACTTCTATTGCTAAAACCGGTGACTGATCATCAACTCTGATTACTGTGATTTTATTCCCTAGTACTGCAAAGCTTGTTGCTACGTCATTACTTAATAGTCCAATCAATGACGGTTGCTGCTCGGCGAATGTCATTACACCAATTTCATCACTTCCGATAAAAACAGGAATATCACCAGTAACACTTTGTGGCGTAGTAATATCACTATCTTGTTCTGTAAATTCAGTGCCGTTATCAATGCCTAAACCAGGAATTTTTCCATCTTCTATCACGGCTAAAAAATTAATTGGGGTTTGGGTTAGATTACCGTTGGTATCTGCAATTTGAACAGGAAGCGATAGGCGGATTTGTTCTCCGTTAATCACAATCGGTGCACGGTTAGATTCCCCTGCAAAATGATCTAAAGGAAGAAACTGTGTCACTGTCATTATCACATTAGCATCTCGACCATTGAATAATTCAGCACTTAATCCAATGGTTAAAACAATGCTTTCATCGCTACGGCTAATGCCTTTATCACTTCGACCAATGATTTGATTCGTTTCAATATCGTAACTAAAAATAATGGGGCGATCGTTAGATGATAATTCACGATTCATCGTGGCGAGTAAACTATCAATTTGTAAACTATCGAAGGCTACCGTGTTGCTATCAAGTGGCAGTGTGGCAGCTTCAACTGAAACGCTACCACTAGCAGAAACGGGATAAGTAATAGGAACCAGATCGCCTTCAACAAAGTAAACATCATTATAAAATTCACCACCGTCTGGCGATAAAATAGGAAGCGAGATATCGTCTTGTCGTCTAATTTCTGGATTATATGCAGTGTTAAAACCCGCGGTTGCAAGTAATTGGTCATTGTCATAAAGAATAACTAAGCCATCAGTAATTGATGAACTAATATCCTTAATACCAGCCGTTGTAATACCAGCCGCTGTTGCTTTTTGAATTTTAGTCGGATCTTCACCTGATAATATTGCTGCTTGTAAAGCTGCAATACTGGGCTCTAAATCCAATTCAGGTAAGGGCAAATGAACCAATTTATTATTAGAAAGGCATGCCTTACAATGTTGATTAAGCCATATATTCGTACCATCGACATGCACTAACACTTCACTACGATCAGTAAAAAGTAACGTTGTTCCTATCGCAAGATCATCACCTACCTTAACAGGAAAATATTCCCCTACCGGCATAAGAACAAACACCTGCCCTTTTACTTGTTCAACGACAATGGCTTGATCCACATAAATCTTAAACACAGCCTCTTCCCCTCAGCAAAAAGGATGCCTTAAGTATTAATCAACGGTATAAATTTCGGCACGTCTGGGCGTCTTAAATATAAGAATGTTGTGTATTTTTCACCTTGCCCCAAGAAACAAAGCATTAAAACAAACTACAAAGCACAAAGTACAGAACATAACAATTACAAAGCAATAACATTACAGAGATATAAACCAATAAAGATACAAAATGAATGATTTAATATTACTCAGTAGGTAAAATACACATCCTCTCTGCTCTATTTAGTTAAAGAACCATGATTGATTTAAATGTATTACCTCTCTACCTCACTGCTGTTATCGCTTTATTATTAATTCCAGGGCCAGATATGTTACTGATTGCCAGTTCAAGCCTCAGTTACGGTCGCAAGGTGGGTATTTTTGCAAGTTTAGGTAATGCTACATCGGGTATTTTATTAACTATTTTGGCAGCTTTAGGTGTCTCAGCCTTAATTGCCGTTAACCCTATAGCATTGCAAATTCTTCGCTTACTTGGTGGCGCTTATCTATTAAAGATGGGATGGGACTGCATGCGAACACAACCTGCCGATGCGCCGGAAGAGCTCACTAAAAGTAATAAAATGGCAGCGACGCTATACCGTCGTGCCGTGTTCACTAATTTACTTAACCCAAAAGCACTTATTTTCTTTGTTCTATTCTTGCCTCAATTTGTTTCGACTCACGTTGCTGCAACATCTGGCCAACAAATGTTAGTGCTTGGTTTGTTACTAAATGTATTAGGTTTACTGTTTAATTTATTCTTGGTCACCACTGTTGGCACGTTTGGTAAATCACTATTGAAAAGTGAAAAATTCCGTGCAAATCAGCATAAATTTATGGGTTTGATCTTCTTTGTTTTAGCCATTTGGCTATTAGCATCCCAACTTCCAACACCTGTAACACACTAATTCCCCCCCTGTTTAGTAGCGTTACCTATTTTGGTGACGCTATCATCATTTTAAAAGTATTTGTCTGTTAACTATCAATAATGAAAATACACCTCTCATTTATGTCTATCTAATAGTGAAATATAAAATCCCTCACCATTTTCACCTTGAATTTCACCCTAAATATCCTCATATATCTTAATAATAAGTGTTGCGTACACTCTTTGATTCACTTCTTATTAATTAATGCGCAGACATAATATGCCCCATAACAAATTTGGCGCATTAAGGATTATTATGATTATTCATGTTGGTATTATCGATCAGGACCCTGTCCGTTTGATCACCCCTTTGCTAGATGAAGCCGTTCCGGCTACAAAAATGATATTTATTGGTACTGAGCTTCAGCGAGAACAGTATGACCGCCTAGCGTCTATTTTGACGCCACGTAACATAGATGTTGATTTTTTTGTGATCCCTGACAGCATTAATATCACGCTGATTAGAAGCGAGATTCATCAACTCGCAGAAGATATTAAAGCAACAGGCTGCGAAGTTTGGTTTAACGCAAGCTGTGGTTTACGTCACCGTCTTCTTTCTGCTTACGAAGTTTTCCGCTCTTATCACTGGCCAATTTATGTTATCGAACCTTACAGTGATGAAATGTGCTGGTTGTTCCCAGCTGACCGTGAGCAACAACAGGTTCAAGACCGGATCCAAATTACCGACTATTTAACTATTTTCGGTGCCCGTTGCGAGCTTTCTGATAATCCTATGCCTGAATCACTTAACGATCAGCTTTGGGAGTTAGGTCAACGCTGGGCAAGTTCTGCACTTGAATTAGGTCCAGGCCTCGCAACCTTGAATTACCTCGCGACCACATGCCGTAAAGAACAAGTTCTTCATGTTGAGCTGAGTGATAAACAGCAAGGCTACAAAGAGCTCGGCACATTGCTATCAGACTTAGAAGAAACAGGTTTAGCAACGTACCATGACGGTGTTTTAACCTTTAAACACGAAGAAGCTCGCCGTTTTGCAAATGGGGAATGGTTAGAAAACCTTGTTCATAGCACCGTTCGCGCTATTCAAAATGAACTGCCTACAATTCAAGATCACTCATTAGGTGTGCAGGTTTACCGTAAAATTGGTGAGCGTGAGGTACGTAATGAATTGGATGTTGCAACTATCGTTAATAATAAGCTGCATATCATTGAATGTAAGACGAAAGGTATGCGTGATGATGGTGACGATACACTCTACAAACTAGAATCACTACGTGACTTATTAGGTGGCTTACAAGCACGTGCGATGCTTGTCAGTTTCCGTCCCCTGCGTCATCACGATTTAGTTCGAGCACAAGATTTAGGCCTCGCGATTATTGGCCCTGATCAGTTAGGTGACTTACGCATCCATCTGTACGAGTGGCTAAAAGGTGCGGGTGGTGAAGATCACTCTCATAACCCAGCCTAAAGCATAACGTTACTATTTAAAAAGACCTCAATTGAGGTCTTTTTTATTCTCTGTTTATAACACGGTTACGCCACACCATGCCCTTTAGACGCTTCTAACAAGCGATACCATTGTTCATGAGTTAATTGTAACTGCTCGGCAGCAACTGCCGTTTTCACTCGCTCAATTTTACCCGTGCCCAATAGCAAAGCAGGACGTGTAGGCAGACGCATTAACCAAGCATAAATCACCTGATCAATAGAATCAGCATTGAGCTCTTGCTTTAATACATTTAATGTTTCACGTACTCGATGAGCCTGTTCTGAAGTCCTGTTATAAATATCGCCCCCAGCTAAGCAAGACCACGCCATTGGTCGTACTCTATGCTGCTGTAGCTGCGCTAATGTACCGTCTTCAATCGCATCAGTATGTAATGGATTAATTTCAATTTGATTAGTGATCAGTGGAAACTCTACCCGAGATTGCAACAATGAAAATTCATCTTTTGAGAAATTCGACACCCCAAAATGTTTTACTTTTCCCGTCTGATGCAGTTGCTCAAAAGCGCTATTGATCTCATCAGCATCCATTAATAGATCAGGACGGTGAATCAGCAATATATCCAGTTGCTCGATACCTAAACGCTGTAAAGACCCCTCGACTGAAGCAAGAATGTGGCTTGCTCGGCTATCGTAATACGCCACTTGCGACGTACCGTTGACCTCTTTACCGCCAACGATGCCGCATTTAGAAATAATCGTTAATTCATCACGAATACTTGGCTGTAATTGTAATGCTTCACCAAATAAAGATTCACACGCTGAGGCACCATAAACAGGCGCATGATCAACAGACGTTACACCAAGTGCTACATGTTGCTTGATAAATGATAATCGCTGCTGCGCCGTCATTCCCCACTCAGCCATTCGCCAGTAACCTTGAATAAAGTTAGAGAACAAAGCGTCATTAAGTGGTTGTTGGTTCTTCTCAGTCATCTTTACATCCATCTTGTATTTATCGTCAGCACAATTTGCGCTCACCGAACGTAACACAGGGATACAATGACTAAAGTGACAGGTTTCAAAGAATGAGAATAGTTCGACATGCTGTTAATAGAGAAAAAGCACTGATAACAGTGCTTTTTCATAACTATCTAACTCGCAAATTAATCCGTTAATTTACTTTTCACTTCAGGATCACTGAAGATTTCAACTAATTGCTCTCGGTAGGCTCGAAGTACATTATTCTGTGGTGACTCATCACTTTTTTCTTCAATTACATCACGCCCTGCAATTTGTTTTTCTAAGATCTGCCCATCATTTACTTCATAAATTTTAACTAACGTATCAGTATCAAAATTAAAAGCAGACACCCAGTTTAAATTAATACTGAAAAACCATTCATTAATGTTTAATTGCATTAGTTTATCTGCTTGATTATCAGCTAATAACACCATGATATCACTATCACTTGCACCCGAAGGAACCTTAACAGCTTCAACATTCCAACCCTGTTTTTGTAAGCCATGTAAAATTCGATGATCAAGAAAATCTGCTAATGTTTTTTCTTTATCGCCTTCTTCAGTCGCTAAAACTTGAGATACATGCCAATCCACGGGAATCCCAAAAGTCGCATGAGCTACACCAACAAAATCTTCTGGCTTGCCTTCTTTTACTCGCTCACGTTGGTCATTGACAGAAATTAATACTTTCTTCGTAACGTTATAGTTAGTATCTGGCGCTTGTTCATGTAAGGGAATAGGACTTACACAGCCAGTAATAAAGAACGTTACCAATAATAACAAAAAGTGCTTCATTTTAATCATGTCAACTTCCATCCTTAGATTTACAAGCAAAATAGAGCAAGCAAGTTAACATAGAGAAAAAAATATTTAAGTGATAATTATCATAACAGTAACAACTTTACTACGTCGTATTTTCAACTCAATTGATGATACCAACGGTAAGTACGTCGCAGTGTAAACATGGTTAACGCTAAATAATATGCCGCTAACACAATGGCAGGTAATGCATCACGATCGGACACACTGATGATGGAATACCCACAGTACACCACAATAATGGCAGGAATAATCAAGGCAGGTTTTACTGAAGAATAAAGATTAGTAGCCAGTAACACCACATGCGCTACCACCAAAATCAGTGGTAACGTAATCATTAAAAACCACAACATAATCAATCCCTTTCTTTAATCCGTAATCATTACATCATAGCTCTGAACAAGATTTGCGCCAATACATTGTGGTTGGGGAATGTGTAAGTAAAAGCAATGAAGCTACACCACTGCCCCCCATAAATTATCTAATTTCGCTAATGGTTGATGACTCTGTGCCGATAATTCCACATAACTGTGTACCAGCTTAATTTTGTGCTCATTAAAGTCATGTCCCCAAATATTTGGATCTGATAAGTCAAAATGTTGGGGTATTACCTTTTTTAGTCCTGACTCGGGTTTGCGATCATTAAGCTCTAACTGAATAAGCGATTGTTGTGCCGCTTGTTGCGCTAATTTTTTATGGCCCAGTTTATCGAGTAAAGATATTGCATGGGCATGAGTAATACCATGAAGTTTATCGCCAGCGAAAAAATGCTCATCATTATTATGGTAAATATCTTGTGTACTTCGCTCAACGGCAATAACACAATGTTGCTGAATATCTATCTCACCTTTATTTAATAAACTGGATGGCTGATATTGACGATAATCAGCTAAACCGTAATAACGTCCCCAATTATCATCCATACAATTAACAATTAGCTTAGCGATATTCGAAACCATACGCTGAGTAACAACAACGTTATTATTAGCGACAGCATTTAAAAATAATGCACCATATATGATCCCATGACCTGAATGACATAATTGCTGCGCGTTAAGTGCTATAGCATTTACAACTTCACTATAATCGGTTGTTTCAGGGCTATTGGATAATGGATTCATTAAATGCTGATTATCATCGGTAAACTGCACTAACATTGCTTGTAAACTCTTTTTAGATACATTGTTGAGTGCTCCGCCATTAAGTAATGCATCACCTGCCAATAATGCCGCCCCCGTATGCCCTTGAAACCATGCGGTACTGTCAACTTCCACCACATTGGCTAACGCTAACATCCCTTTATCAATAAACTGTTCCATTGTTTTCTCCTTGCTTTAATTTCTGTAATTTCGTCACCAACGAGATTGATATAATGCAAGGATAAAACCTCAAGTTATATTGAGGTCAAACGAATATTTAATACTACCGAATCAATCCAGATAACACGATAAAAGCGAACGATTACAAGGTTACCTGAAATAACAAGTAGTTAAACAATCTAAATACTGTTCTGAAATTCATCGCATTAACATTATCTTACAGAAACCTACAACATCCCTTTAGAGAATAATGTATTGTCCACGAAACAATTTGGAGGATAAATGAAATTAAAATTTGCACCTGTATTATTTGGCTTATTTGCCAGTCTGTCTGCCCAGGCCTCAGAGCCACAAGCCTTTATTGGTGTCGGTATCAATGACGGTGTCAGTAGTATCAATAATCGTTGGGAATTTAATCCAAGTGTAAGGATCGGTGCTAACTTTAACGATTATCATAGACTATACAGCTACCTGGAATTTCAAAAGGATGCATACAATTTTGTCGCTTCTTATGATTACTTTATACCGCTAACTAATAGTAAGAATTGGCGTTTCTTTATTGGAGCCAGCTCAGGAATACAAATTGCAGAATCGAGCAAAGATGATCTTATTTTAGGCGCGCAAACAGGGATTAATTATCGAATCAATAAGAACTTTAATACTGAATTGGGGTACAGAGTTCATGATACAAGAAGTGTTTGGAAAGAGCGTAATATGTCGCAACTTGATACTGTTTATATTTCTCTAGACTTTGCCGTTTAATCTAAAAATAATTTACTGGTCATGTCATAACCCTTTTTATTTAAACCTTTTTATTCATGACCTTTTAGACAAATAAAAAGCCGCTCCTAAGAGCGGCTTTCTAATATAAACATTTAAGACTTAAATCTTATTCAGCCAGCATTTTACGTGCCGCTTCTACCACGATCTTAATTGATTTCGCTTCAGTTTCTTTTAGCGTTGCGTGATCAGGGATCTCTTTTTGTGTACGGTTAATAATAACACCTGCGACACAACCTGCACGTAAACCAGAGCTTGCACACATGGTTAATAACGTTGCTGACTCCATTTCAAAGTTAAGCACGCCCATTTCTTGCCACTCTTTCATTGAGCCTTGGAAACGACGAACTACGCGACCTGAGAATGTGTCGTAACGCTCTTGACCTGGGTAGAACGTATCACTTGATGCTGTTACACCCGTGTGTACTACAGCATGCTCATCATCACATGCTTGCTTCATTGCAGTTGCAACACCAAAATCAGCAACAGCTGGGAATTCCATTGGTGCGAAATGCAGACTTGCACCATCTAAACGTACTGAGCCTGTCGTTACAATCATATCGCCAGGGTTAATGTTAGGCTGAATTGCACCTGTAGTACCTACACGTAGGAAAGTTGTTACACCTAACTGTGCTAATTCTTCAACAGCAATAGAGGTTGATGGACCACCGATACCCGTTGAACACACAACCACTGATTTACCGTCTAATTTAGCGCGAAATACAGTGTACTCACGAGAGCTTGCTAAAAACTCAGGGTTATCCATTAAGTTTGCAATTTTCTCAACACGTGCTGGATCACCGGGAATAATCGCTAATTCTGCACCATTAAGATCAGCTTTATTAACACCTAAGTGGAAGACTTTATTATCAGACATAATGTTACCCTTTAATTTAAACAGCTCTGTTGTAGGTTCAGAGTGATTCTTATGAGTTATTACTATTTTAATCAATTTTTTGATAGAAAGAGTCAAACATACTGCAACATGCTCTATCAAAAACATGTGGTAACAATAACCAATGATTCAATTACTTTTAGTGAGCATGGTCACACCAATAAAAAGCAATTGAAAAATATGTTACATAAAAGTCTGATATTAATCACGCGAAAACGATATCTTATTGCCGGAATCACAAAAATTCGTTTTCTCGCGCATGTACTCTTTACTCTGTTTACCTGCCTTATAGCGAAAAAAAACGGCATGATAAACAATACATCATTGTTCGTATCATGCCGTTTAGACTAATCACTAATGCTCAGAGCGATTAGTTTTTACTTTTCGCTTTGCGGTTTAAAGCGTAATAAACGTAATGCATTCAGTGTTACTAACGCTGTTGCGCCACTGTCTGCAAGTACTGCAACCCAAAGCCCTGTAAAACCAAATAAGGTTGTAACAAGGAACACCGCTTTTAAACCTAATGCTAAGCTGATGTTTTGACGAATATTACTCAATGTCGCACGAGACAATTCAATCATCACTGGCAATTCTGAAACTCGGTTATGGGTAATTGCTGCATCGGCAGTTTCTAATGCTACATCTGTACCACCGCCCATCGCCACACCAATTGTTGCTGTTTTCATTGCTGGTGCATCGTTAATACCATCACCCACCATGGCAACAGAATGTAGCTCACTTAACTTGCGTACTTCTGTCACTTTATCTTCAGGTAATAGCCCTGCACGAAAATCAATATTAATTTCTTTAGCAATCGCAGCTGCTGCTCGTGGGTTATCACCCGTCAGCATCACTGAGTTCACGCCAATGCTTTTCAGCTTAGTGATCGCTTCTAAAGCATCACTGCGTAAATTATCACGCCATGCAACTAAACCCACCGCTTGCTGATTACGAACGGCAACCACCAGCGTTTTCCCTTCGCTTTCTAGATCTAACGCTTGCTGTTGCTGGTTATCCGTTAGCACAATGTGCTCTGGTAGGCGATCGGCAGCACATAACATAAAGTTATCGCCTTCGGTAACACCTTGAATACCGCGGCCTGCTAGTGCTTCACGATTTTCTGCTTCAACAACAGATAATGATTTTTCTCGAGCAAGGTTAACCACAGCCGTTGCTAGTGGGTGTAACGAACCGGATTCAACAGCGGCTGCTTGACGTAATAATTGTTCGGGATTGTTATCCCAGCTAATTAAATCCGTCACGACAGGTTTACCTTCCGTTAGCGTACCTGTTTTATCAAACGCGACAGTTTCAACATGACCAAGCTGTTCTAATGCTGCACCACCTTTGATTAATGCACCGCGACGCGCTGCTGCCGCTAAACCTGAAGTGATCGCTGCTGGCGTTGAAATAACAAGTGCACAAGGACAGGCAATAAGTAATAGCGCTAGACCTTTATAAATCCACTCATCCCATGATTGACCAAATACAAGCGGCGGAATAATGATAACAAGTGTTGCTAATAGCATCATTGCTGGAGTGTACCAGCGGCTGAATTTATCAATAAAACGTTCGAGCGGTGCTTTACGTGATTCTGCATCTTCAATGAGATGAAGAATACGGTCGATCGCATTTTCACCTTGCGCAGAGACAATCGTTAATCGAACAACTTTGTCTGATGCCATGCTACCAGCCATGACTTTCTGGCCCGGTGTTCTTTCAACAGGCACAGATTCCCCTGTTAGTGCGCTTTCATCAAAACTCGCAACCACATCTAAAACTTGACCGTCAGCAGGTAAACGCTCGCCGGGTACGACTTCAATCACATCACCGGGTTTTAACTCGCTTGCTGGAACTTTTTTCTTCTCGCCGTTTGGCAGCACAACATTGGCATCTTCAGGTACCAAGTCCATTAATGCTTTTACACCACTTCGTGCACGTGATGCGGCATACCCTTCTAATTGCTCACCAATTAAAAACAGTAAAATCACCATTGCCGCTTCTGCGGTTTCCCCTAAGTACAATGCACCAATAGCCGCAATACTCATTAGGGTTTCAATCGAGAATGGTGAACCTGATTTACCTAAGCTAATGGCTTTTTTCACAATCGGTACTAAGCCAACAATTGTGGTTAAAGTAAATGCCGCTAAACCCCATGAATGTGACACTTTATCAATTAAGAAAGAGGCAATCATCATTGCCGCAATCACAAGGACTTCTAAGTGTTCTTGAATAAATGATTTTTTTGGTAACGCTTCAGCCGCAGCAGCATTAGAAACTAAGGTAAAACCCGTTGCCTGTGCTTTATCTTCAATCTGTTTTTTTAATTTATTGTTATCAGCTTGCTGATTGGCTTGCATGTTGACGATGAGCTTTTCCGTCGCAAACATCACTTTTGCCGTTTCAACTTCAGCAAGACTTGAAATTGATTTTTCCAATTTAGCCGCGCAGCTTGGACAATCCATGCCAATCACTTTCCAGCTAAATGTTTGACCATGAGCCGATTGTGCTAAAGACGCTTCAATCGCTTGATCTTGTTCTTTTGATGAGGTTGACGTTGAACAACAACTTTTTACTGAAGATGAATGACTTGAGTCGTCATGTCCTGAATGCTGGTGCTCTGACTCTACGTGCGCGTGTTGAGAAGCGATTTCAGTGTCTGATGGACCAATAGAAGATACTGTAAAGGTTGATGGTTTTTTATTTGGATGGATGGCATCTATTGCTGATAGTTTTGCAGCGTTAAGTGCTGTGTCACTTTTAGATGAGCAGCAGGAAGCAGGGCCGTCGGTATCAGATTCACCACACCCTTCGGTGTGTTTTTGCACACTCTCAGAAGGGGTTGATGAACAGCATGTCGCTGACTCACAAGATTCAACTGTCACTGTGGCTTTGGTTACTGCCGTTGGTTTTGCAGCATGAACATGCATTTTTTTATTATTACATTGAGCACACATAATCATTCTCCTTGAGTGCTTTGATTATCTGTAACTAATATAAACCTTGGAGTAATGTCTAAGGTCAATAAAAAAAGCCAAACTTTTATCGTTTGGCTTTGGCAATCAATTTCTACTACGCATAGCATACCTAACGTAATCGACGTAGTACCGTTGTGTTGTCTAACACCTCACCCCAGGCTTGGTAATCGAACCCCATATCGAAAATGTATTCCGTAAGCAATGTTCTAACGCAATTAACCAACGAGTCTGCATCCCACGGCTTGTCAAAGTAACTTTCAATACGTGCTTGGTTAATCGCGGCAATAGTATCTTGATGAGTTGCTTGCCCTGTCAGTAATACTTTTTTAGTTTTGATGAAACGGCTATCGTGGGTCACATCAGTCAGTAGCTCTACGCCATTTTTACCCGGCATGATATGATCTGAAATAACGACACCAATATAATGCCCTTCAGCATCTAACTCATCCATCAAAACTAAGGCTTCATCACCAGAATCACACTCTTCTATCATAAAAGCCGATTGTAATGGTGACAGATCTTTTAATACCGCATTTAACACTTCTGGTTGATCATCAACACAGATAACGACTATTTTTTCCATAACTCATCCCTTAGAGTGTCGGTAACTTGATCCTAAACGTGGTGCGTTCTTCATCACTTTTAACCACGACCGTACCGTCATAACTTTGTATGATCCGTTGTACAATTGATAAGCCCAAACCTAAGCCAAACGATAATCCCCCTTTTTTGGTCGTAAAATTAGGTTGAAATATTTTTCGTCGTGTCGGCTCATCAATCATCGGCCCATTATTAGTAATAGTGACTAAGATTTTTTGCTTTACATGTCGAGTCACAATTTCAATTTTCGGTGATGCTGTATTCTCCATAGCATCACAGGCATTTTTAATCAGATTAATCCATACCTGCACTAACTCTGTTGAACTCGCATTAATCGGTGGCAAGACTGCGGGGCGCAATACCACTTCAACAGGGCGTAGATTGCTCTGTAGTAAAGCTAGCGATTTGTGTAAGGTTTCATTGATATCAACATCGTTTTGCCGCACATGATCGCTGCCCCCTAATTGCTTTACCGATTTGACGATGCTGGCAGAATGTTTGGCAGCTAAGCGCATATCGCGTAAATCACGCCCATAGTCCCAATAGCGTAATGCTTCATCTAATTGAGTGAACCATTGCTTAGGAACATCACCTTGCGGAATAGCTTTCGCTAATGTTTTGGCTTGCTCACGAGTCAAATTATGTTGCTTGATTAACACCTTTGCCCGTTCTCGTACCTGTTGCGATCCCGTGGTTTGCCCAACGTTAATTCCTTGGAGCATAAATTCAAGCATCTCGGGTTTGCTTGTTGAAATAGAATCAATAATATTGGTTTGAAGATTTTCTGTTTTGCTACTGAGAACGCCTATCGCATTATTCAGTTCATGGGCAATACCCGCCGCAAGTTGTCCAAGAGTTGTCATCTGTTCAGTGGCATAAAGCTTTTGCAGTGCTTTTTCTTTTTCAAGCGCTTCCATACCAGTAAGCATTTGTCGACGAGCAAGTTCATGAACCATGACAGGCATAAACTGCTCAGTCATAGAGCCATATGTTTCTGGATCTTCCACTGGGGTTAGCAAATCAATCCAAGCAATTTCACTGTCTTTTTCTGCGACCACCGTCGTTGATGCCATTAATGTTTGCGCAAAAAAACTATGCACGCCAAAGAACATGCCTTCTTTGACGACAAACACTTTTGCACTTAAGCCATTCTCTTTATTTTTAAGATACCCAGACAATTCACCACTTTTTACCCAGTAAAGTTTGTCGTTATAGTCATTCTGGCGCAGCACATGCGTACCTGATGTAACAGACATCGTACGCGCAGAATCGCGAAAATACGTATCAATAATCCGCTTTAAGGCTTTTGGTTGAACCATGAACGTGTCCTTGTCTATAGGCGATAGCATTAATGCTTAAATATGGCCAATCACATGCAATAACCCAATCATAGCAAAGCTAAGTGCGACACCGACGACACCAATAATCACCCCTACTTTTGCCATTTGATTACTTTCAACATGCCCCGTTGCATGAGCTAATGCGTTGGGCGGCGTACTAATTGGTAGCGACATACCCAAAGAGGCCGCGAACGTCACCACAAGAATTAATGTTACTTCACCACCAAGTGGTACCAACGACGACATAGACATACCCAGTGCTGCCATAATTGGCAACAGTAAGTTTGCTGTCGCAGTGTGAGACATAAAGTTTGCCATCACTAAACACAACATAGCCGCGCCCACCAGCACCAAGTACGGTGAGAAGCTATCAAACGGAATGCTATTAACCACCCGTTGAGCCAGCCCCGTTTTATCAAGCGCTAAACCCAGCGCAATACCGCCAGAGACCAACCACAGCACATCCCAAGAAATCTTTTTCAAATCTTCTTTATTGATAATGCCGGTTAACGAGAAAATAGCGACCGGAATAAGCGCCACAGTATACGAGTTCATACCATGCACTGACCCCATTAACCAAAGCACTATCGTTAGTGCAAAAGTGACATAAACCGTGATTGCTTTAGGTGTTTTAAGAAACTTGCCTTGGATCGTTAATTCAATTTTCTCCTGTTTTGCTGGATAAATTGCATTAATTAAAAACCATGAAAAAACCAATAAAACCGCGACAAATGGCACGCCAAAAAACATCCACTCGCCAAAAGTGATCATGTTATCTTCTGATAGGTATTTAAGTGCAATCGCATTTGGCGGTGTACCAATTGGGGTACCAATACCACCTATATTGGCAGCAACAGGCACACATAATGCAAACGCAATTTTACCCGGATCTTTCGCTCCAAAAAGTGCAATGACTGGCGCTAATATCGAAAGCATCATCGCTGTCGTGGCGGTATTTGACATGAACATTGAGAAAGTGGCAGTAATTAGCATTAAACCAAACATCACATATTTAGGTTGATGCCCAAACGGCTTAAGTAATACTCGCGCTAAGTTTACATCTAAACGGTATTTAGTTGCCGCCATCGCTAGGAAGAAGCCCCCCAAAAACAACATGATGATTGGGCTAGCAAAGGTAGCCATAATGGCGTTGTAATCCAGTAACTCACCAAAGTGTGGCTGACCATGATCAATACGAAACTGATATAGTCCTTTATTTGAAAGTAATAACAGCTCTAAAACAATGATCACAACAGAGGTAGCATAAATGGGGATAGGTTCGAGCACCCAACACAGTGCTGCTAATAGAAAGATAGCAATAACCCGTTGCTGAATCACAGTTAACCCTTCAATGGGAAACGCAGAAGCCGGTAATAATAAAATAATTAAAGGCAGTAAAATCGGTATGATGTAACGAAGACTTTGACGCATATAGCATTATTCCCTTAACAATAACTACGCCATCACCTTTTTTATTCCGAATATAAAAGATGAAGTTGAGTGTCTTAATCAAGATGCTATTCTTTGTAACTTTGCGAGATAAAGATTGAACATCTCGATATAACACCCTGATTAGATGCAAGGTTATTTTGTAATGCTAATCGGTTAATTTCACAGCGTTAGATCAATAAAGCGATGAAATTAAAGTTTTCTTACAGAAAATTCAACGGCTAGATGCGACGTTTTATAGCCCTAATCAAACAAGAAGATACATAAACTATGCCCTGAATCACAGATACTATTAATATGGTAATTCAGAGCATATTTATTATTTGTTTTTTTCAGCTTTTACATCATCGTCGAGGTGCTCACTATTCAGTGCTTCTTCCAGTACCCCTTCGGTTCCCATATATGTACGAGATGAGCAGAACGGTGTCACTGGCACAGATGGCGTTAATATTTCATTATCGGCCACGTCTTGATGTTCATGCGCTAAACCCATTTTCTTCACTTGTTTTAATACCAAGTAAAAACCCAGTAAACCAAAGACAACAGAGCCAACCGCTTGACCGATTAACACCCCGCTCGCACCTGCAAGGTGTCCGCCAATAAGTACAAACGGGATCGTACCTATTGTTGCTTTCCCCATGTTCAATGCCGTTGACCATGTAGGGCGATTAAGGTTATTAAATGCCGCATTGGCAACAAAGAGTGCGCCATTAAAAATAAAGGTCACCGCGATGAAGGTACAGAACACACCAACAATTTCTGCGGCATCTCCCGTTAAACTAAAGATAGCAATGAGCTGGTTTTGCCCTAGCCATAAAACGATAGACACGAAAACGCAATATATCGCCGTAAAGAGCATTGCATCACGTAGAATTTGTTGAATACGATCCCAGCGTTCCGCACCAAAGTTTTGCCCAATGATAGGGCCAACGGCACCTGATAACGAAAAGATTAAAGCAAAGCAAACTGGCATAATACGCCCAATAACGGCATAACCTGCCACAAAGCTCTCGCCAAATTGCGCGATATTACTGGTAACGACCGCATTACCGATAGGCGTCGCAGTATTAGTTAAGATGGCAGGAAACGCAATTTTAGCAATGGTTGGCATCGCTAGTTTAAACTGAGAAAAATCAGGTTTTGCTAATAATTGATGTTTATAAATTACAACATATAACGAGAAAAGGGTCACAGCTAGGCGCGCAATAACTGAAGATATCGCAGCCCCTTGCATCCCCATTGAAAATCCAAAAATAAATAATGGATCAAGTACTGCATTAACACCACCACCAATCAGCGTTGCCATCATTGAACGACGAGCATCACCCACACCACGCATTGCAGCGCCTGCCGCCATAGATACCGCCATTAACGGTGCGCTTGGCAGTAGAATAACCAGATACTGGCTAGCGGCTTCTGCGACATATCCTTTTGCGCCAATTGCATCAAGTAATAAGGGCAAATTCCACAGCATCGCTGCAACCATTACAATGCTAATAAAGACAGCAAACAACATCACATTTGTCGCCATACTTTTGGCTTGTTCTCGATCGTTTTTACCTAAAGCGCGCGAGACAAGTGCGCCAGCTGCAATGGATGTCCCTATCGATATAGAGGTAGAAAAGAAGACTAACGTACCAGCAAAACCAATAGCCGCTGCCAGTTCCACTTCACCCAACAGGCTAATGAAAAACATATCTAATAAATCAACCAAAAACAGCGCCATCAAGCCGATTGCACCCGTTCCAGACATCACAACAATGTGACGCATTGGTGAGCCTGTAACAAATTTAGCTTGTTGGTTTTCTGTTATTTCTGTTGATGAGTGCTGTTTCACTAAAACCTCTATACCTTATAAAACGGCTCGAATATCCATATTTACAACCAAAAAAATAAAGGCGCTAATTAGCGCCTCTACATAATCGAATAATACTTAAATATATAGCATTAAAGTGGATGTTTAAAGCTATCCCCTATTTGAGTACTGATAGCGGTAAGTACATCACGACGGGTTATCACACCCAGTAATTGCCCATTATCAACCACGGGATAAATCTTAGGTTTTTGCCCCGTCATAATTTGTGCTAACTCAATAATTGAATCATCACTTGATACCGTTAATACATCATCTCGCATACAATCTTTGACAGTATGAGAGTCTTGGCAGTGATAACCGACTTTCAATAATGTATGGATCATATCTTGTTCAGATAAAAAACCGATAACCTGCTTGTATTCATTGATAACAGGCCCACCAATTTGCTTTGCTGTCAACAACTTGTCTAGCGCTACAGATAATGACATTGATTCACTGAATGTCACTGGGCGGACGTTCATATAATCTTTTACTTTTAATGATTCCATGTATCCCCCAAATTACCTTTGAGTATATTCACCTGACAAGCTTTATGGTTATTGTTGATAGCTAAAAACCTGTCCCTTATTAAAGTTAAGTCTATTTCTTCAAATTTACTAAATTAGAATTTATATTTTTATCAACGGTTAAGGGTATTTGACTCATAATTAATACATTGATACAAAAAAGCGCCTCAAAATTAGAGACGCTTTCACATTCAGCCAATGTTTCTGATTAATGCATCATCAGCATAGACAGCATTGCTAGCGGGATTTTCAAGCCTGAACCAAAGACAAGCTGTGAGCCTTCCACTTTTACAGTTAATTTATAGCTATTTTGATCTTCTGTAATAATCTTCTGTTGCAGTAACTCTGGCACTTTCGCTGCAAGCTGTGGTTCATTAGACACAAAAGCTTTTGGCATTGAGATATTAATGTTACCCACTAATTTGCTTGGTAATGCTGCTAAGTTTTCTGACGCACGTGCTAAGCCCGGTTTAAGCTCAAGTAAAAGAGATGCATTCACTTTGCCTTGCTCGGTCATCATGCTGAGATCAGATAAATCAACAGTAGCACCTTTAGCGACTAATAAATCTAGAGCAAGCATTGCATCTTGCATCTGCGCTTGTTGCTGCTCTGCTGTTGTAGACTCTTCCATGACAGCTAAACGACTAATCGCTTTATAGTTAAGATCTTTCAATGCCAGTGCAAAATTGAAATCTGTATATTGCTGACCATCAAGGGTCACAATTTTCTTAATTGAAATATTATTCGTATTCGTTACTTGCTGTGTTTCGTCTGTCGGTGTTTTTTCATCTTTCGGCTGACTTAACGCATTTTTCATCATCACACTCATGCCTTCTAACTCAACATGATGCTGATTATCTGCCGATGCGAAATTTGCTTTACCTAAATTGAATGTCTGATCACCAATCCAGAAACTACCCTGCATTTGACCACTACCTTGACCTGCAAAGGTATTCACTTGCATAGTTTCGCCACTATCAGTTTTCACATCTAAAGAGGGTAACGTATAATTGAAATCACCTGCACCATCCGCATTTGCACTCCCCGTCAACACAAAAGCTTGGCTTTTTACAAATGCGCCCGACTGATTATAATTAATCGGATTAATCGTCATCGTAAAATCGGTATTTCCCGTTAAAGAGGAGTCTATCACTAAGGTTACCGGTTGAACATTTTTGCCCCAAATACTACTGATCAACGGCGCGACTTGTTTATCAATTTCTAATTCACTGCTCGACTTAACGCCTAAAAATCCGTTTTGAATATGATGCTTAACTAACCACGTGGTGGGTAAGCCTTCTTCTTCAAATGTTGCTTTTAAGCTATCTTTTAATTCAATACGAGAAACTGCATCAGAAGAAAGATAACCGCGTTCAAAACTTTGATTCGTAATGGTCATATAAGGGCTGTGATAATTTTTAATCGCCCCCATATATAAACTTTGACCTATTTGTCCTGTGGCTAATGGCCAACAAAGGATCACGGCAACCGCACCCGCTCCTGCTGCAACGTTCTTCAACAACATATTGAATCCTAATTAATAAATTTAAGTGCAAACATATGACTATATCATCAACTTTTTAAAGGGTTGACGTCAACTAGAACTCACTGATAACGAAAAAAACAGATCATCCTTGCAATGTCTATTTTTGATACTTTTCCTATCAATACCAGAGTATTTTGATATGGTATTAACAGCACAGAATATAATAATGAATAAATAAGGTAATTTAGTCTTATGAAAATAGCTCTATTTAGCTCAAAAAAGTACGACCAAGAATCTTTTTCTAAAGTAAATAAATCCTTTAGCCATGATATTACTTACTTCGATTTCCCGCTGAATCTACAAACAGCGAAAATGAGTGAAGGGTTTGATGCTGTTTGTGCATTTGTTAATGATGATCTTAGTGCGCCAGTCTTAAAGTGTTTAGCGAAACAAGGGGTTAAAGTCATTGCGATGCGCTGTGCAGGCTACGATCTTGTTGATTTAGAGGAAGCCAAAAAGTTAGGGCTACAAATTGTACGTGTTCCCGCTTATTCACCCGAGTCTATTGCGGAACATACCTTGGGCTTAATGTTGAGCCTTAATCGCCATATTCATCGTGCTTATCAACGCACGCGTGATGCCAATTTTTCGCTTGATGGCCTAACAGGTTATAACTTCCACGGTAAAACCGTTGGTGTTGTGGGTACGGGGAAAATTGGCTTAGCAACGATTCGTATTTTAAAAGGCTTTGGCATGAATATTCTAGCCTTTGACCCATACCCAAATCCTGCTGCGATTGAATTAGGGGTAACTTATACTAGCCTTGATGAAATCTATCGTTTATCGGATGTAATTACTCTGCACTGTCCGATGTCGAAGGAAAACTATCATATGTTAAATCAACACGCCTTTGACAAAATGAAAGATGGCGTAATGATCATTAATACCAGTCGTGGTGGTTTAATTAAATCAAGTGATGCTATTGAAGCGTTAAAATCACAACGTATTGGTGCGTTGGGTGTCGATGTATATGAAAATGAGAAAGATTTATTCTTCCAAGATAAGTCGAATGATGTGATTCAAGATGATGTATTTCGTCGTTTATCATCTTGCCACAACGTACTTTTCACTGGACACCAAGCCTTTTTAACAGAAGAAGCTTTGGGCAATATTGCTGAAACTACGCTGCAAAATCTGTCTGATTTTGATCAAGGTAAAGTATCAGGAAATGAAGTGTTAGATTAATAAATAATGCCGCTAAATATAAAAATTTAGCGGCATTTTTATTTATGAAATTGATTTAAATAAATAATATTTAGCTGATCTTAACCAATCTCACTAAATAACCAATCACTAAAAGCTTTTATTTTAGGGGTATTTTGCATGTTATGTCGACACACGACATAATAACTAAAAGGTGAAGGTGCCATCATATCAAAAGGTGTAACTAGCCGTTTTTCCACTAACCTTTCAGCAATAAATGAGTGCCTCCCCATGGCAACACCGATCCCGCATTCAGCCGCTTGTAAAGCCAAATCGGAACGATCAAATGTACATTCCGATTCAGGTAATTGCGTACCGTATTGCTCTGCCCATAGCTGCCATTCATCATTCCGCCCAGCTCTAGCCCATGGCGCAGCATCATGGAGTAATAAACATTGCATTAAACCTTCAGGGTTATCATAAAGATCATTTGTAATAGCATAATCATGGCTACAAACGGGCTGCATCGCTTCATCCATTAATTTACACGAATGCAAACCTTGATATTCCCCTTTACCAAAATAAATCGCGCAATCAAAACTTTCCGTTTGAAAATCAACAAGTTCATTACGGGTTCGCAAATGAATACGTAGCATGGGATAAAGATCTATAAAGGATTTTAAGCGGGGTAATAACCAAGTTTGAGCAAACGTTGGGGGTACAGAAATATTTATATCGCCGCTTAACTCAACATTTTTCAAATCACGTATTTCGTGTGCAATATCGCCAAAGTTCGCAGCTAGCACTTGTTTTAAACGAAATCCCTCATCTGTGAGGATGAGCTTGCGGGGCTGGCGAATAAAGAGCTGGACGCCTAATGCTTCTTCAAGGTTTTTAATTTTATGGCTAACTGCACTTTGAGTTAAAAATAGAACTTCAGCAGCACGTGTGAAGCTCATTTGTTCAGCTGCGATAAGAAAACAGTGTAAACCTGAAAGTACAGAACCAGAAAGGTTAGAAAGTTGCATAATACCGCCACATTAAAAATCTAGTAGCAAGCATAACAAGAAAATGATCGGGGCTCAGCTATAAATACTACTCCCCGAATAACGTCAATTAATTAGTTGTACTACGGTATTGCTCAAGCAAGCCTGATTTATACTCGTCAGTTAATAACTGCCAGTGACATCCTTTGACAGCACCAGCAAAAATCCATAACAAATTACGATTGACTTCTTCTCCATGGTGTTCACATACTTTGCGATAAACATTGACTGCACCCAACTCTAGAAAAGTAGATACATCTAATACACCCGTTCGTTTCACCATTCTTTCAAGCGTTAATCGCATATTGGGTAAATCACGTAAACGTTTATTCGCACCAGACTGTTTAAATGCCTTATCTTTACATGAAAACTCAATCGATTTAGCGACCAATTGATTACAAACCTGCGGATCTTTTTCAAAAAGATCTCTTATTTCGTAATAATTAACTGTTGCCGTTTTGCTTTTCTTTATATGTTTAAATTTCGCACAACCTAACTTTATTAACTCAGGATCCAGTTTTTCGCCACCTCGAATATACATAGACGCCGGTGTAACTATCGCAAACATCGCACCGTCTATAAATACTCCTGTTCCACCAAACATGGATCGTTTTTCTTGTTCTCCGAATTTGTTTAAATAATTTAAATAATCTTCCTTTGGTGATGTCACAACTAATTCTCCATAATGTGGTGATAATCAATTATTCCAAACACGTCAAATAACCTAGCCAAACAATAGATTAGATTGTTAATTATTCGACAGAGCAATTGTATGCTCTTAAGCATTGTAGATTAAATAAGCAGCAGCCAAAGATGAGATTACTCGCATATTTTTTGTCGCAAAATAATGTAATCAAACTAGATTTGCAGCATTTATCACGCAAGAATCAATAATGAATTGCATATCTATCATCATTATTATCAGCACCGACTATCTTTAAGGTATTTACAGCAAAAAGAGTATGCTCTGGAGATATGAAAAAAATCCCATTGTTCCCATATGCAAACCACATTCTTCCCGATGGAAGGACGCAACTAAAAATTGCACAAGCTCGTCATATTCGTATGGTGAAAGAAGCCCTTATTTCTAAAAAAGGGTTTGTCATGGCAATGATAGATAACGAACGTGAGCACAGTGAAATTAAAGATGTTCCTGCCTTAAGTACGCACGTTAAAATTATTGACTTCAACCGACTCGAAGGCGATTTATTGGGTATTACGGTAGAAGGTATCGATCTTCTAAAAATAGAACAAATTAAGATTGAGGATGATAAGCTTTTGGTTGCTGAATGTATGCCTGTTAGCACTTGGGCCCCCTCTCAAACGACAACGAGTAACCAGTGTTTAGCTCAACGATTAAAGCAACTTTATTCTTCTCAACCAGAAATGGAAAATTTATATCCAACACCATTGTTTGATGATATGACGTGGGTCTGTCAACGCTGGTTAGAAGTTCTACCAATAGAAGTAAAATATAAGCAAATGCTGATTCATCAAAAAACGCCCAATCTGGCCATTCGTTTTTTAATAAAGTTACTTCAAGATAAAAATTTAAACCATTAGTGGGATTAATATCAGTTCTTTATTAATTTATAACCTACTCACTTCAAATAAATTACGTGATAAACTACTCGATAAGGCTATGAAACGATAGAATTTGATTATTACTTTATAAGATTAGTTTTACATGTCGCATTTATCTTTTTTTTGGTTAAAACATAGCCGTGATCATCAAATAAAAGCGTTGGAATCTGAGTTTTGTAACTTAGTAAAACAATCTGCGCAGCAAAATAAGCTGGAGCTTCCTCCAATCCCTGATGTGCTAATGAAGCTACATCAGTTATGTAATGATGATGAAAGCACCATTCATGACGTGGCTGATTTACTACTTGATGATCCCGTTTTAACCGCTACCATTATTCGAACCTCTAATACGGTATTATTTAACCGCCGTAATGTTGTCTGTAACGATCTTCTTACTGCGGTCTCTCGCCTTGGATTGTTACGGGTCCGTGATATAGCCACCGCTCAAGCAGTTGCCGAATTACGAAAAGTAAAAACTGAAAACTTCGCGTGTAATCAACTGCTCAGTCAAAGTGCGATTCGCTCACGCCAATTTGCAGGTACGATGGCTCTGATTTGTCAAAGCTTGATAAAGCACAGTGACACCCCCTTAAAAATAGAACCAGAAAAAGCGTTATTAACAGGCTTGCTCGCTGATATTGGTATCTTTAGTTTAATCTACGAATATCTTAATTATATTGAAAACGATAATTACCTCGATATCGATATTGCCAAATATATTTTCAAAGAAACCTGCATGAAAACAAGTTTGATCGTATTAAAAGAATGGGGATTTGATAATGATTATCTTGAAATCGCCTCTAATAAACGACAGCCTTATGGAGAAAATAACGATACGTTGAGTTATCTTGATATCGCCCGTATGGCACACCATTTATTGTTATTTAAGAATAACGATGATGCTATCGACGAAAATGATGTTGAGCTTGACCTTGTAGGGGCTGAAGTTATGTATGAATTGACTAATTTACCTACTCACGAATTTAATCAACGAGTGAAAAACATCGTTCGTGAAAGTGGATTCTGACCTAATCCCCACCCCCTTCTTTTTTCTTACTTAAAAAGAAGGGGAAACATCCATCTATAAGCTCCCCACTTGCCTATATACTCCTTCTTTATCGCTGTGTTACATTCACTTTCTGTTAAAAATATAAATAAATGAATTCATTATTGCTGGTTATTTTGTGTTATTGAACCAAATCCTCTAGCAAATAAATTACTCACCCTCTGAATATATTTAAGGACTAATATGTTGTCTGGGATTTTACTTATCTTTTTGCCGCTTATTATTGGCTACCTCATCCCTATTCATAATAAAAAGCACCTCGATTTTATTAATGCTCAAACTAGCCGCTTAGTCTTGGTCATTTTGACATTAATGGGATTAAGCTTAGCTGCGCTAGATAATCTCAGCCAAAACTTAAACCAAATCCTTATCTACACCATGACATTTTTCATCTCAATCAGTGTATGTAACCTTGCTGCACTCCCTTTTTTAGACCGTTTATGGCCAACACAAACGTTTGATGGACACCATCATTTACCGATGGCAAAAATGATGATGGAATCGGTTAAATTGGTTTTTGTTGTTGCAGCAGGGTTGATCGTAGGTCTATTACTCAATGTCGATTTGTCATGGGTTGATCAAGCTAGTGAAGCTATTTTATTACTATTACTGTTTTTTATTGGCATCCAATTACGTAATAGTGGTATGACCTTAAAACAAATAGTGCTCAATAAAAAAGGGATGATTATAGCTGCGGTTATTATTAGCACATCTTTTCTTGGTGGGATCATCGCTGCATTTATTCTCGATATTCCACTTAACCATGGCTTGGCTATGGCATCGGGATTTGGTTGGTATTCTCTCGCGGGTATTTTAATTGGCGACGGTTTAGGAAGTGTATTTGGTGGTGCCGCTTTTCTTAACGAGCTACTACGTGAAATACTTGCGCTAATATTAATCCCACTCCTTATCCATCGTTATCCCAATACAGCTATTGGTTATGCTGGGGCAACTGCTATGGATTTCACCCTCCCCGTAATTCAAAGTACAGGAGGTGTGCGCTGTGTACCTATCGCTATTGTCAGTGGCTTTATTCTTAGCCTGTTAGTCCCCGTTTTCATTTTATTCTTCTTATCACTATAACTGTGATAAAAAAAAACCGCAGTTTTCACTGCGGTTTTTATTTATCGCTCTACCACTGTTGTATGATTTTTTTTGTCATGCCAAGGTGGATTGGTAAACGTAAGATATTGCACACCAGCATAGAGGGGATATAATCCTAATGTGGCAATACATAGATAAATCTTATTAAACTCACGCTTTAAATAACGTTGCTTTGTTAGCAGCTCATCATCGCTAGATATCACTTTCACACTTAACAAAGCACGTGATAGTGAAGTGCCGAGTAACCGATAACACAACCAGTGATACCCCATAAAGACACCAATAAATAAAGCCATGATGCCGATAATTAACAGTAACAATACTGGTAGCGCCATCGTATCGTTAAGTGATAACGATACTCCTGCACCATTGGTAATATAACCAACCACTGCAAGGAAGATATCTTTGACGATCATTGCAAACATCTGCACGATAGCCATATCAATCATAAATGTACCGACACGTCTGTATTTCAACGAAAAGCTGCTCATTGCCTAATTACTTACCAAGTTTTGAATTGATTTGAGCTTTAAATCCAGCCGCTTGTGCACCGTAGATAGCTTGGATACCCGTACCACCGACTTTTACTAAACCTTTAGCACCTAAGTTCTCAGTCCAGTATTTATTATCTTTAACAAGCTCACCGTCTTTAACTGTGATACGTAAACGCGTAATACATGCATCAACGTCAACGATGTTATCTTTACCGCCTAGCGCTTCGATCATTTCATCGATTTGGCTGTCATCAGAACCATTCGCTTTTGCTGCTTGGTAATCTTTCTTACGTACAACCGCAACAGCGCTCCCTTTACGACCCGGTGTCTTGATATCAAACTTCAGAATAAACCAGCGGAATAACAAGAAGTATACAGGACCATAAATTAAACCTAGTAGTGGGATGTAGTACCAGTGGTTTTCAGTTCCGGTTAGGCCAGGAAGCATACCAAACAGTGCAAAGTCAATGAAACCACCACTGAACGTCATGCCCACTTTCACATTTAGCAAGTCCATGATCATGAACGATAGACCAGCTAGTGGTACGTGAATAAAGTAGTAAAGCGGCGCAGATAGGAAAAGGAATGTAAATTCAATCGGCTCGGTAATACCCGTTAGGAACGCTGTTAGCGCAACAGAGAACAATAAACCGCCAACCTCTTTCTTATTCTCTTTATCTGCCAATGTATACATCGCGTATGCAGCAGCAGGTAGACCAAACATCATGAATGGGAATTTACCTGTCATGAAGTTAGTTGAAGAGAACTGAGAATAATCACCGTTAGCTAAAGAGCCAAAGAAGATATTTTGTGTCCCTTTATAAACATGACCTGCAATTTCTACAGTACCGCCAATCTCTGTCTGCCATAGTGGAAGGTAGAATACGTGGTGTAGACCAACAGGGATAAGCGCACGTTCAATAATACCGAAGATGAAAGAGGCAATATAACCGTGACCAGATGCAGTCATTTCACCCAGTGTTGCCCCGATAGAACCAAATGCTGCACCGATGTAAGGCCAAATAAATACTAGCGCAATACCGTAGAACAATGCAGAGAACGCACTAACGATAGGAACAAAGCGAGCACCGCCAAAGAAGCCTAGGAACTCAGGAAGCTTAACATCATGGTATTTATTATGCAGAATAACAGTAATACCACCAGCGATAAGACCACCAAACACACCCATACTTAGCGTATTTTGAATGCCTAATACGTTTTCTAACACCCCCGCGTAATGGTTGCCCATTAACACAACAGTGTTGTTAGTTGTGTCGACCATGCCAGCAACAGAAAGCGTTTTCGCAATCGCAACATTCATTACCAAGTAAGAAATTGTTGCAGCGAGTGCTGCTGCACCTTTTTCAGCACGTGCAAAACCAATCGCAATTGCTAATGCGAACATTAATGGTAGGTTTGCAAAAACGATACCGCCCGCTGCAGTCATAACCTGTAAGAAACTATTTAAAAGTGTTCCGTCTTGCAAAATACCAATATTGTACGCATCAATCATGCTTTGGTTGGTAAAGCTACCACCAAGACCAAGCATAATACCAGCAGCTGGTAATAGCGCTATCGGTAGCATTACTGCTTGCGATAGTTTACTAAAGAAGGCTTTCATTACCTTATCTCCTCGATATGGGATCTAAACTTGTATCAAAAATAATTCAGACTTTATTTGTCTTTGTAACCATTATTTTTATTAATTCAATAAGCGTAGTAATGCACACTCACACGAGACAAGCTCAAATTACCGAGGTAATTGATTGTGATAGTGAACATTTAGCTCCTGAGTACTATATTTACCTGAAATAACATAAACACTAACGACATACCCCCGTAGTCATAATGTTAGTATTCATTCTTTGTTATTTCGGCATAAGTATAAATTTCGATAATTAATATAACTTGATGATTGTCATATTTACTAAAAGATAGTGATGAAAGATTCAGAATATATAATGGCGATCACATCAAAATAAATATATTAAAAAGCAGAAACAAACCAATAACCAATTGATAATAAATAACTTTTAAACCAATCAATCTATTAATGCCAATAGATTAATCTCTAAAAAGTAACTTATGTAACCAATGTAACATTCGTTAAGTAAATAAAACTATTTATCGTTAGCATAAGTTAATATGGGTTGAGTATTTCGCACACCTATTTTAATTAGAATAGCCTAATATGATTACTTATAAATAAAAATGAGATTAAACGACTATTTTCATTAAAAGTAATGTAAATGAGAAAAATACCAGTGTTGTGGATGATTGAGAGGTTCTTGTTTTTGATATACAGTCCACTTTATAGCTAAGCGATTTCACGTGCAGATCTTTATCACAATTTTAAATTAAATGAAATAACACCTAATTATTTCAAAACGGTTAAAAAAAATCCCGTAATTTTCATTACGGGATTATGAGCATTCAACGAATAAGAATAAACTTATTCTTTATGAGCCGCTTTTTCTTCTGGAGTACGATAGTCAAAGAAGAAAATAAGTAGCATTGGCACAATGAATGCCACTGCAATTGATACTGCATATACCCACATTGGGTGGAATACTGGGATGGTTAGTAACGAAGTAAATGCAAACGCCTTAGTTTTAATACCACCGTATTGAGAACCTAGAATTGCAATTGTTAAACCACCAGCTAGACAACCAGGAAGCATACGTGAGTAAACTTTCTTAAATCGTAAGTGTATACCGTATAGTGAAGGCTCCGAAATACCACCGAATAAACCAGCAGCTAACGCACCAGAAGCTGTCTGACGCATGGTTTTATCTTTTTCACGTAATGAAATTAGTAGCACACCCGCTGTTGCACCGAAACATGCAAAGTTCCAAACACCCATAGGACCTTGAATGAAGTCATAACCCAATGTTTGAATATTCATTAGCATCAATGCATTTAGAGGCCAGTGAAGACCAAGAGGTACAAGGAATGGGTACAGTAATGGAATTAGAATCGCGAACACAAATGGTGCATGTGTATTAAGCCAAGCTAAACCAAGACCTAAGTAAGTACCAATCCAAACACCTAGAGGACCAATTAGGAACGCTGTAAGCGGAATCATGATAATCAAAGATAAGAACGGCACAAATACCATGTGCAAATTATCTGGAACAATCTTCTTCAGGAAGCGATAAACCACAGCTAATACAGCAACCATGATTAGCGGTACAAATACGTTACCAGAATAATCATTAAGCTGCATTGGTAAACCAAACACATGGGCAACATGAGAGACAGTCCCTAAGGTCGTATCTTTAATCGATGTTGTTGATGCAAGTGAGGTTAGTTTTTGGAAATCAGGCGTCATAAGTGCGCCCATGATTGCAGCGCCCAACCAAGGATCAACCTTCAGTTTTTTCGAGGCATTGTAAGCAACCATAATAGGCAAGAAGTAAAATACTGTATGCCACATTGAGTCAACAAAAACCCAACCTGCAGACTTATCACCTCTAAAGTCAACAATATGAAGGGCGTCTAATACTGCACATAGTGCAATAATTAACGACGCACCTAATAAAATACCTAAAATTGGACGGAACGAATCTGAAAGGTATTCAAAAAAACCATCAACCCAAGCAACTTTCCCTCTTACACCACTAGAGCGCATAGAAGCTTTAATATCATCATTTGATGCATTATCAGCTTTCACTTCATTCGTGCTTGCTGTACCACTACCCGTTTGACTTTCCATCAGTTGCTGTAATGCGCTATGCATAGTCGCAACACCACCACCGATAACAATTTGGTAGCGATCACCGCTTTGAGGAATACACCCCATCACATCAGGAATGGCATCTAATGCTGCTTTATCAACAATAGAATTATCATTTAATTCAAAACGTAAGCGAGTTGCGCAGCAAGACAAGAATTTTATATTGCCTGCACCACCAACTCCTTCAAGGATCTTCTCTGCTGAAGACTTATTGCCATTCGACATAATTTTTTACCCTTTGATATATCCAAATGTATAACTGCAGAATGTCATTGACACCGACAGAGACACCTGTAATAACTCATTAATTTAATTGGTATAATTAGGATTCAATAATAAATGCTGTCTGCTTTAATTAATTTATCTTTAGCATCTTCTAATAATAAACTGATTAAAGCATTCCTTGAAAGCATTACCCCCAATAATCAATATTGCGCGTTTTTACCCATTTTCGCCAGAATATACTTAAATAACATCAAAAATATAGAACATTGATCACATTAATTAAAGAAAAAGCATTAAATTGCTGATAGTAAAGATAAAAATTCACTTTTTATTAAGTTTCAATGACAAATTTAAAACGGGATGGATACAATGCTTTAACCAATAGTCATCATTAAAAGATCTGTGATATTTATCAATCAATAAAATATCCTACTTCTATATATCCATATAAGTACTATTAATTACGTTTCATTCTATGCTGAATATATACTCAGTTACCTTTGTTACTTTTGTAATAATTAAAAGTAACGATTTATATATATTTACTCTCGCCAACACTTCTAACCAAAAAAAAAGAGAAGCCAGCGCTTCTCTTTTTTCACGACCAATCTATCAAAGTTATTTCTTCGCTAAAGGAAATAGCGTAAAGAAATTTTCAGTGGTTGCTCGTTCAACCTCTTCAACGGAAACACCTTTTAGCAACGCAATATATTGAGCAACTTCACGTGTATACGCAGGCTGATTTTGCTTACCTCGGTATGGCATTGGCGCAAGGAACGGTGAATCCGTTTCAACTAACAAACGATCCAGTGGCAATTGGCTCACCACATTTTTCAGATCGCTTGCTGTATTAAATGTTACAATCCCTGAAATCGAAATATAAAAACCAAGTTCAATCGCATCTAATGCCATTTCAAGCGATTCAGTGAAACAGTGTAAAACACCGCCACATTTTTGAGCCCCTTCTTCACGAAGAATACGCATTGTATCTTCACGTGCCATACGAGTATGGATAATAAGTGGCTTATTCAATTCAACCGCGACACGAACCTGTTGGCGAAAGATCTCTTGCTGAAGCTCTGCCGTATCAGGCTGGTAATGGTAATCTAACCCCGTTTCACCAATAGCCACAACTCTTTCATGTTGCGCAAAAGCCTTAAACTGTTCGTAGTTATAACCAGACTCAACATCTAAAGGGTGAATACCACAAGAAGCAAAAATATTTTCGTAAGGGGCGATCATTTCCATCATTTTAGGAAAAGCGGCCAACGTTACACCAACAGAAAGAAAGTACTCTACACCTCTTTCTTTGGCTTTATTAAGTACATCATCAATCCCTGTATGTAACTTATCGTAATCAAGTTTGTCGAGATGACAATGTGAATCAACTAACACGGGCGTTCCTCTTTTATCTCTGAATATGACTATAAATACAAATCTCAATACTACGCTTAATCTTGAATAAAACCAGTTAGCCACTCTACAACTAACAGCTCAATATTCAATCCTGTATGCTGCTCTAATTTACGGTATAGCGTATTAATTTTTCTTGATTGCTCAAGTAACAAAGCCCCCGAAACCTGTGTAGCAACCTGTTGTACTGCCACTAAAGATTCGTTGTGCACAAAACTATTGCTTACACCTTGCTGATACTTAATACAGTCGACTAAAAAATAGCTTAGCCATTTTAATGTAACAATACCGTCTGCAGTACACATCGCGGTAACATCATAGATACCAATATTTGGTGGCTGTAAAAACTCGGCAAATGCTTTGATCAAATTAGCATGACGAATATTCATACCACTTTCAACAAACGCTAACGTTGACAATGGCGCCCCACTATTAAGGCGAATAGATTCAACGTTAATCGATTGCATTAATTTATGCTCAACCCACTGCTTTACATTTGACTCAGCAGGTATTGGCAAACGCCATTTATTACAACGACTAACAATAGTCGGTAATAAACTATCTAAACTTTGCGCCGTTAGAATAAACTGACAACCTTGCGGTGGCTCTTCAAGCGTTTTTAAAATCGCATTCGAGCCCGCTTCTCCCATTGCATCGGCATGTTCAATTAAAATAACACGCTGACCATTTAAGTGAGAGGTTTCCGTTGCCCAGCGGTTACATTGTCGAACCGCATCAACACCGATTTGTTTTCCTTCTTGTTCAGGCTTAATAACATGAAAATCAGGATGGCTGTTAGCTTCAAATAATTTACAGCTATGGCAAACATCACATGGTTCTGTTTCATTGTTTTGACATAAAACGGTTTTAGCTAACTGGCGCGCGAGGACATCACGGCCACTGCCTTTTACCGCCAACAACAAAATGGCATGATGAAGCCGCTTTTGCTCTAACAACTGTTGCCAATTCTGCCATAACGATTCTTGCCACGGATACAACATGTTATTGCTGCTCCAACCATGCATTCAGCGCAGACTGTAGATCTTCAGTCACTTTTTCTAAACGCTGACTTGCATCGATAATAATGACGTTTGGTTGATTCTCTGATAATTCAAGAAAACGCGCACGCGCACGATGGAAGAAATCGACATTCATTTGTTCGATACGATCTAGCGCACCACGACCACGGGCACGTTGTAACCCCAGTTCAGGCTCGATATCCATATAGATAGTCAGATCAGGACGAAAATCTCCCAGTACCGTATCACGTAGATTTTCCATTAATGCTTTATCAAAACCACGTCCGCCACCTTGGTATGCTTGGGATGACATATCATGACGGTCGCCAACAACCCACTGACCTTGGTTCAATGCAGGTTTAATCACGTTATCAACCAATTGAATACGTGCCGCATAAAGCAGTAATAATTCAGCCATATCGGTTAATGGCTCATCAGGATGCCCTTCTTTAACCAGTGCCCGCATTTGCTCTGCTAAAGGTGTACCACCAGGCTCTCGCGTTGATGCTGGATCATGAATACCATGCTGTGCCAAGGTCGCGATAACTTGCTTAATCGCAGTACTTTTACCGGCCCCTTCAAGACCTTCGATGACAATAAATTTACCGATCATTGTGACTGTTTTCTTAATGTTTTCAGGTATGCACGAACCGCACGGTTGTGCTCAACCAAAGTTGTAGAGAATTTGTGCCCGCCTTTACCATCGGCCACGAAATAATAGTAATTGCTCTTATCAGGATTAACGGCTGCTAATACTGATGCTTTACTTGGCATTGCTATCGGTGTAGGTGGTAAACCTTTCATGGTATAGGTGTTATAAGGCGTTGGGGTTCTAAGATCTTTTTTACTAATATTGCCTTTATATTTATCACCCATGCCATAAATAACGGTTGGGTCGGTTTGTAAAGGCATCCCTTTGCGCAAACGATTCATAAAGACAGACGCAACCAAACCTCGTTCTGCTGGCACAGCGGTTTCTTTTTCAATAATAGAAGCCATGATCAATACTTGATAAGGATCTTTTAAAGGCAGATCTTTCTCACGTCGCTCCCACGCAGTGGCTAACTCTTTATTCATCGCTAGATAAGCACGTTTCAGTACTGCAATATCGGTAGTACCCGCTGTGTAATGATACGTATCAGGCAGTAAATAACCTTCAATTTTAACGTTATCAATGCCGATCGCTTTCGCAATTTGTGGCTCTGTCATGCCATCAGTAATATGCTTTAATTCAGGCGCAGCTTGGATTTTTTTTAACCATTCACTAAAACGCTCACCTTCAACCAAGGTGATTGAATATTGAAACTCCTTGCCAGAAGCAATCAATGCCAATACTTCTTGCAATGTTTTATGTGGCTCTAGACCGTAAGTTCCTGCCTTAATATCCGTTAAAGAGGGATCTAACTTTCCGACCCAGCGCGTCCATTGTGATGCCTTGATCACTTTATCTTGTACAAGCTGATTGATTAACCCTCTAAACGATGTCCCTGGTTTAACTGTTATCATTACCTGCTCAGTATTAATAACGGGCAGATTTAGCTCGTTCTTCACTTGAGTATACGCCCAACCAGCAGCACCTGCCGCTAGGGCAGCAAGAATGAAAACAATAAGAATCAACTTCTTTAACACGTATATAGCCTCTTTTGTAATACGTCGAGTAGTGACTGTTGTTGATAATAGGTAGAGTCAATCGCCATTATTGGCACTAACTCCATTAACGCATTGGTTATAAATACTTCATCAGCACAAAGCAAATCTGCCAGAGAATAATCACCTAATTCTAACGTATATGGCAACGTTGAAAGCAATGTAATGACATGTCGACGCATGACACCTTCAACTCCAGATCCTATTAATTCTGGCGTATAAACAACACGCCCTTTACGCCAGAAGATATTAGATGCTGTTGTTTCAATAACATGATCATTGGTATTGAGCACCACAGCATCCAACCATTGTTTATGTTCGACTTCTTGTTTTAAGAGTACCTGTTCTAATCGATTTAAGTGCTTCATCCCCGCAAGCATTGGACTGTAACCCAGTTGCTGCTGACAAACCCCCAGTATGATGCCATCTTTCTGCCATTGCTTATAATGGGTAGGCCAATTGAAAGCACTAAAAATAACTGTCGTGTCATCGCAGCCCGTTGGGCTATACCCCCTACCGCCGCCACCTCGGCTGATTAATATTTTTATCCCACCACGATCAGTGAAAGATTGAGCGAGTTTTTTAGCCTGTAGAAAGACTTGATCCCAATCAGGTTCATTAATCGCTAACCTGCGCAACGTTTGTTGTAATCGTTCAAGATGAAACCGCCATAACAACAGCTTTCCCTGTTTAACGCCTATTGTCGAAAAACAGCCATCTCCATATTGTATAGCACGATCCGTTATTGCTAACTCTCGTTGTTTCTGACTGTTAATAAACGCCATCGATTATCCTTTTTATGATAAAAAACAGCCCAATACCTACAAAGATATCGGGCTGCTAATCATATCAGGTTATTAAGCGATTTTCCTGATGCCATTTAGAGACAAATGTAACTACATTTTCTTAAATAATAATGAACCGTTAGTACCGCCGAAACCAAATGAGTTACACAATGCGTACTCTAGATTTGCTTGGCGGGCTTCACCTGGAACATAGTCAAGATCACAACCTTCACCTGGATTATCCAAGTTAATTGTTGGTGGAACCACTTGATCTACTAAGCTTAGAATAGTGATGATTGATTCTACAGAACCTGCAGCACCCAATAGATGACCTGTCATTGATTTTGTTGAAGAAACCATAACGTTATCAACTGCGCTACCCATAGCACGCTTGATACCTAATGTTTCAGCAACGTCACCTGCTGGTGTCGATGTGCCATGCGCATTAATATAGCCAATTTGGTCTGCATTAATACCCGCATCACGGATACATGCTTCCATTGCTAACGCGCCACCTGAACCATCTGCACTTGGTGAAGTCATGTGGTAAGCGTCACCACTCATACCAAAGCCTACAAGCTCAGCATAAATTTTAGCGCCACGGGCTTTTGCGTGTTCATACTCTTCTAGCACGATAACACCCGCACCATCACCTAGTACGAAACCGTCGCGATCTTGGTCCCATGGACGAGAAGCCGCTTGAGGGTTGTCGTTACGCGTAGATAGTGCTTTTGCTGCTGCGAAACCGCCCATACCTAATGGCGTTGATGCTTTTTCTGCACCACCAGCAACCATCGCATCTGCATCGCCGTAAGCGATCATACGCGCTGCATGACCAATGTTATGAAGGCCAGTCGTACATGCGGTAGAGATTGCGATATTTGGACCACGTAGACCGTACATGATAGACATGTGTCCAGCGATCATATTTACAATTGTTGAAGGAACAAAGAACGGGCTAATTTTGCGCGGACCTTTTTCCATTAAAGCTTGATGGCCAACTTCAATTAGACCTAAGCCACCAATACCAGAACCGATAGCAACGCCAATGCGTGCTGCATTTTCTTCAGTAACTTCAATACCTGAATCTTTGAAAGCTTGTACGCCAGCAGCAATGCCATACTGAATGAATAAATCCATTTTGCGTGCATCTTTCTTGGACATGTAATCTTCGCAATTGAAGTCTTTGATCATGCCGGCAAATTGAGTAGCAAATGCGCTTGCATCAAAATGTTGGATAGTACTAATACCACTAGTGCCTGACTGTAAAGCTTTCCAAGAAGATTCAACAGAATTACCAACCGGGGTAAGCATACCCATGCCAGTTACAACTACACGACGCTTAGACACGATTAATTTCTCCGGGAATTGAGGATAAAACAGGAAATTAAAAAAAAACAGGCGGTCATAAAGACCGCCTGGATATATTCATTTTTATATTACTGTGCGCTGTTTACGTAGTCGATTGCAGCTTGAACAGTAGTAATTTTTTCAGCTTCTTCGTCTGGAATCTCTGTATCGAATTCTTCTTCAAGTGCCATTACTAGTTCAACTGTATCTAGTGAGTCTGCACCTAGATCGTCAACGAAAGATGATTCGTTTTTAACTTCAGCTTCGTCTACGCCTAGTTGCTCAACGATGATTTTTTTTACGCGTTCTTCGATGTTGCTCATACTAATATATTTCCTTAACAAGAATTCGCTAATGCGATTTGCTGTAGTTTATTCATTACGACAAAAGTTGCAACACTCATAGTGCTGGTCAAACCACGATTTTATCATAAAACTAGGTCAGTTTGACTTGCGTCATTAAGTATTGCAAATCTTTTGATTAAATCATGTACATACCGCCGTTAACGTGCAAAGTTTCGCCCGTTACGTAAGCAGCATCATCTGAGGCTAAAAATGCAACCGCTGCTGCAATTTCGCGCGGATCACCTAAACGACCAGCAGGTACATTTGCAAGTGTTGCTGCACGTTGGTCATCATTTAACGCTTTAGTCATATCTGTTTCGATAAAACCTGGAGCGACTGCGTTAACTGTAATACCACGAGAAGCTACCTCGCGTGCCATGGATTTTGTGAAACCTAATAGGCCAGCTTTTGCTGCTGCGTAGTTCGTTTGACCCGCATTACCCATAGTACCCACAACAGAGCCAATACTGATGATACGACCATTACGTTTTTTCATCATTGCACGCAGTACCGCTTTAGAAAGGCGGAAGATAGATGTTAGGTTCGTATCAAGGATATCTTGCCATTCATCATCTTTCATGCGCATCAATAGATTATCACGAGTGATACCAGCATTGTTCACCAAAATGTCAACATCGCCAAAATCTGCTTTAATCTGTTTTAAAACTGATTCAATAGACTCAGGTGACGTCACATTTAGAGCAAGACCTTTACCTTTATCACCAAGATATGCACTGATAGCTTCAGCACCACTTTCAGATGTTGCAGTACCAATAACTGTTGCGCCACGCTCTACTAAAATTTCAGCAATTGCACGGCCGATACCACGGCTTGCACCTGTAACTAGTGCAACTTTACCTTCCAGGCTCATTGTAAATCCTCTTTAAAGCTTAATGACTACTTAGCCACAGCCGCTTCTAATGAAGCAATATCATTAACTGCAGCACCGCTAAGTGCGCGATCAATACGCTTGGTTAGACCAGTTAATACTTTACCAGGCCCCATTTCTAATAATTCTTCGATACCTTCAGCAGCCATGCGCTCAACTGATTCAGTCCAACGTACCGGGCTGTATAGCTGTTTAACAAGTGCAAACTTGATTGCTGCAGGATCAGTTTCTGTTGCCACGTCAGCATTGTTAATAACAGGTACAGACGGCGCATTAAATGCGATAGCTTCTAATGCTACTGCAAGTTTATCCGCCGCAGGTTTCATCAATGCGCAGTGAGAAGGCACTGATACAGGAAGAGGAAGTGCACGTTTAGCGCCCGCTTCTTTACATAATACGTTTGCACGCTCTACCGCTTCTTTATTACCCGCAATAACAACTTGACCTGGTGAGTTGAAGTTGACAGGAGAACAAACTTCACCTTGTGCCGCTTCCTCACATGCTTTCGCAATTGCATCGTTATCAAGGCCGATAATTGCAGACATAGCACCAACACCAGCCGGTACTGCTTCCTGCATAAGTTGGCCGCGTAGCTCAACCAGTTTAACCGCTGCTTTAAAATCGATAACACCAGCACATACGAGTGCTGAGTATTCACCTAGGCTGTGACCTGCAAGAACCGTTGGTTGTTCACCACCTTGCTGCTGCCATACACGCCAGATTGCAACAGATGCTGTTAACAATGCAGGCTGAGTGCGTTGTGTTTGGTTTAAATCTTCTGCTGGACCGTTTTGAACTAACGCCCAAAGATCGTAACCTAGCGCATCAGATGCCTCAGAGAACGTTTCTTTAACCACATCAAATTGTTCTGCTAATTCAGCTAGCATACCAACGGTTTGAGAGCCCTGACCTGGGAAAACAATCGCGAACTTAGACATTCGAGAATCCTTCTTTATTGACTAATCATTAGTCGATTAATATGCATTAAAACTAATATATTGCTTATTAGTTTTAATGCACTAAAAATAAAAGCAAATCAGTAATGTTTAATCACTTGATTAAAACTTCACTAATGCTGAGCCCCAAGTAAAACCGCCACCAAACGCTTCGAGTAATAATGTTTGACCACGTTGAATACGGCCATCACGAACCGCTTCATCTAATGCTGTTGGGACTGTTGCAGCCGACGTATTACCATGACGATCAAGCGTAACCACAACTTGATCCATCGACATTGATAATTTTTTCGCCGTCGCTGAGATAATACGCATATTTGCTTGGTGAGGTACAAGCCAATCTAACTCAGACTTATCCATGTTATTTTCAGCCAGCGTACTTTTCACTAAGTTCGATAACTGGGTTACCGCTACTTTAAAGACTTCGTTACCTGCCATGTAAAGCCATTTGTTAGCATCAAAATCTTTACCATATTCTGGTACTGCGAGACTTAATAAACCACCAAAATGGCCATCAGCATATAAATGCGTTGAAATAATGCCAGGCTCTTCACTCGCACCAATCACAACCGCACCCGCCGCATCACCAAATAAAATAATGGTTGAGCGATCCTCTGGATCACAGCAATGAGAAAGTGCATCAGAACCGATAACAAGTACATTTTTCGCCATACCCGTTTTGATATGCTGATCAGCAACACTTAACGCATAAACAAAGCCTGTACATGCCGCTGATAAATCAAATGCAGGACAGCCTTTAATATCTAGCATACCTTGCACTTGGCAAGCTGCTGATGGAAATGTGTGACTGGCGCTAGAGGTGGCAACAATGATCAGATCGATATCTTCTTTATCAATCCCCGCCATCTCAATTGCCTTTAACGAGGCTTGGTAGCCCATTACGGCAACAGTTTCATCTTCAGACGAAATACGGCGCTCACGAATACCTGTTCGTGTCACAATCCACTCATCGCTTGTTTCTACCATTTTTTCTAAGTCCGCATTCGAGCGTACTTGTTGTGGCAGGTAGCTGCCAGTTCCTAGAATTTTGCTATTCATGAAGACTAATAGTGCCTCTCGAGTAGGACCTCTTCTAAACGGTCACTGATTTTATTCGGTATTTGTCGTTTAACTTCGTAAACCGCTTCGCTTATCGCGTTGGCAAAAGCGACAGTATCAGCACTTCCATGGCTTTTCACCACAATACCGCGCAATCCTAACAGACTTGCACCGTTATACTGGTCGGGGTTCAACTGTTGCAAGCCTTCAAAGAGCTCACTAAACAGCCATTTAGCAATAATGCGTCGAATAGGGTTACGACCTATTGCATGTTTTATCCGTTCAATAAATAAGTTTGCGACCCCTTCACTGGTCTTTAAACTCACATTTCCAACGAAACCATCACACACAATAACATCGGCTTTATCTGAATAAAGTTGGTGACCTTCAACGTAGCCAACATAATTGATATCCGGAGATTGAATCAACATTTCAGCACAACGTTTAACCAAATCATTACCTTTGATCTCTTCTTCACCAATATTTAATAATGCGACACGTGGTGTAGTACCTAAGGTTTGTTCAGCAAGAACAGAGCCCATAACTGCAAACTGGAATAAAGTATCAGCATCACAAGACACATTCGCGCCAAGATCAAGGAGCCAAGTTGGATTTGCACCACGATTGGGTATCGCTGAAATTAATGCAGGACGCTCAACCCCCGGAAGTTGTTTCAACACAAAGCGTGATAATGCCATGAGTGCGCCAGTATTACCGGCACTGACACATGCATCTGCTTGGCCTGCTGCAACTGCATCTAATGCCATACGCATAGATGAGCCTTTACTATGTCGAAGGGCTTGTGATGGGCGTGTTTCGTTAGCGATAACGGTATCGCAATGCACGATCGTTAGCCTAGGATGGTTAAGCTTATTAAGGAGAGTTAACTGCGCAGTGATTGCACTTAGATCACCAAAAAGAATAAGTTTGAGCTCAGGCGAATGCAACAGTGCCTGCACGGCGGCAGGCACTGTTACTTGAGGACCGAAATCCCCGCCCATTGCATCAAGTGCAACGGTAAGACCCATCAAGGTTCAACCTTACTTGTTGATAACCTTGCGGCCACGGTAGAAACCGTCAGCTGTCACGTGGTGACGTAGGTGAGTCTCACCAGATGCTTTATCTACAGAAACTGCTGCTGTAGTTAGGGCATCGTGTGAACGACGCATACCACGTGCTGCACGTGATTTTTTGCTCTTTTGTACGGCCATTAACCCTACTCCTGTTAAATTTAACTCTTAAGATTTTTCAATACTGCAAACGGATTCGGACGCTCATCAGCAACGGGGATCTCACCAAAAGACATGTTCTTCGAGCCAATTTTACAATCAGCATCGTCGTGCATTGCGACTTGTGGTAATTCCAGAATCAATTCGTCTTCAACAAGTTGAATCAGGTTGATCTCGCCATTTTCGTCGACGATTGTCGGCTCATAGGCTTCCGGTAACTCATCTACGGCTTCTTCGTTGCGAACCGGACTATAACAGAATTCCACATGAATATGGTGTGGAAATTCTCCCTGACATCGCTGGCAGGTCAACATCACGTCTACATCTGCGATACCGCGGATGAAAGGAATACGACGTTGGTCAAGGTCAAAAGACAAGTTGACGTTTGCATCACTTATTACGCTCTGGGTTGATTCAGCTAGGCGAGACAAAAGATCGGCTTTGATGATGCCATCATAATCGAGTCTTTTTTGTGCTGTACGTACTGGATCTACCTTTAGCGGCAATTTTACCTTTTGCATAGGGCGCGAATATTAGCCTTATAGTCTGTTTGAGTCAAAGGAAATGTGTGTGATTTAACAGCTTTTGACCAATTCTCATGCTGTGATGAAAATTACAAAACGCTTCGACACCACATCTCAGTAATAAAAGTTTAAATGTCTGCTACTCAATCACTTGATCGTGTCGGAACAATCGATGAAATAACACCCAATATAACGCACAAAGCAACTAACATAGCCGTATGATCATATGCAGTCGCTGTCAATAACTCTCATATATTTTGAACAATATAAGTCTCGTCATTGGCCACATTGGGGATCTAACAAATTATGCGGAACATACACCGAATTGTGGAATGAAACAACCGTAATACAACAATCTCAATTCAATATAATCCTAATAAAAGTTGCAGCAATCATAGTGAAACTTGCTATATCATTGCTGTATTAAAATTCATTCTAGATGTGTAGAACATTGTTATGACACAACCATTATTACTGGCATCAACCTCCCCTTACCGAAAAATGCTACTCGAAAAGTTAGCGATCCCTTTTGAAACAGCAAGCCCTGAAACTGATGAGACGGCATTAGCCACAGAATCTGCCCAAGAGTTAGTCTGTCGACTTGCACAATTAAAAGCCAAAGCTTGCGCCAGCACTTACCCAGATTCTCTTATTATAGGATCAGATCAAGTTTGTGTGATTGATGGGAAAATCTTAGGCAAACCCCATACTGAAGAAAATGCTTGTAAGCAATTACAAGCCGCAAGTGGAAAAACCATTACCTTTTACACAGGGCTATGTGTTTACAATGCAAAAACACAATCAACACAAGTCATTTGTGAACCTTTTCATGTTCACTTTAAAACACTTACGCCACAACAAATTGAAAATTACGTGAGAAAAGAGCAACCTTTGTATTGTGCAGGGAGTTTTAAAAGTGAAGGTTTAGGAATTGCACTATTTGATAAACTTGAAGGGCGTGACCCTAACACGCTCGTAGGATTACCTTTAATTGCATTAACTGAGATGTTAGCTAATGAGGGCGTTTCGGTCTTATAAGACTTACTCACTAACATTCGTGAAAAAAAAGTCGTGCAAAACAAAAGGCGAGACGATTTCCTCGCCTTTCACTTTGGTTACATTTGACGTAGCTTTTCCAAACAACGTTCTAAAACCGGTTCCATTGGCGCGCTAATATCCATCGCTTCATCCGTACTTGGATGCGTAAATTTGATATTTGCAGCATGAAGGAACAAACGCCCTAAACCTGTTTTTTTAGTGTAAGCATCAAAACGTGGATCACCATATCGATCATCCCAAGCAATAGGATGGCCTTCATACTGACAATGCACACGGATCTGATGCGTACGACCCGTTACAGGGCTAGCTTGTACCAATGTTGCCTGTGAGAATCGCTCTAATACTTTAAAACGCGTATCGGATGCTTTACCTTGTGGGTTAACACGTACAATGCTGTTTACTTCATTTTTTAACAAAGGTGCAGTGACTTTTCGGCAATTCGCTTTCCATTCCCCCATTACTAAAGCGAAGTAATATTTCTGCACCGTTTTATTTCTAAATTGCTCTTGCAATTGACGAAGAGCTGAACGCTTCTTTGCCACTAACAAAATGCCCGAGGTATCACGGTCAATTCGGTGAACGAGTTCCAAAAATCGCGCATCAGGGCGTAACGCTCGTAATGCTTCAATAGCACCAAATTTTAAGCCACTGCCGCCATGAACTGCTGTCCCTGATGGTTTATTCAGAATTAACATATGATCATCTTCATAGATGATGCAATGCTCTAATTCAGCGACTTTATTCAACTTGGTACTGACTGGCGCTTGTTCTTCTTTTTCAGGAACAAAAACCGGCGGTACGCGTACTAGATCACCATCCTGCAATTTATATTCAGGTTTAATACGTTTTTTGTTTACTCGCACCTCGCCTTTACGCAAAATGCGGTAAATCATACTTTTTGGTACGTTTTTAAGCCTAGCGCGGAGAAAATTATCAATCCGCTGGCCTGCAAAGTCATCGCTAATGTCGATGAATTGCACTTTAGGTTTATCTTCTGTCATAGGTTTGATTGTATCATGCAAATAAAGCAGATTGCCGCAAAAAAGTGAGCCTGCTATCATTGTGTGCTGAGGTAGGTTTTTTTGTCTACTTCATTGACAAGATGAGCATATAATCATCTTTATGGCTATTTTTTATACAACTCAGATAATCAACGCAGCAAATGGCGTAAGACGTTAGGGTTATCGGAGTTTTTTTTAGTGCGTCAAATTACATTTTTTTTTGATGTGACAGATACAACCACTTCAATGTGGTGATACCAGCTGTATTTTTTAGATCTAACCATCTCACATACAGTTGGCTGATAAGTGTGGCCAGAAAGCACTCCTGCATTCCAACCGTGAGGTTGCAACCGTACATCAGACTTGGAGTCCGGCGCCATCAAAAAACAGATGTAACTAGCGTACTAATACAACGACAATAAATGAGTACAATATAATGAAAAGAATGTTGATTAACGCAACTCAGAAGGAAGAGTTGCGCGTCGCATTAGTTGATGGCCAAAAGCTATTTGATCTTGATATCGAAAGCCCTGGTCACGAATCTAAAAAAGCAAATATCTACAAAGGCCGCATCACACGCATCGAACCAAGTCTGGAAGCAGCGTTCGTTGATTATGGTGCTGAGCGTCATGGTTTCCTTCCTCTTAAAGAAGTTGCGAAAGATTACTTCCCTGCCAATTATTCTTACCAAGGTCGTCCTAATATCAAGGAAGTCCTAAAAGAAGGCCAAGAAGTTATCGTTCAAGTTGATAAAGAAGAACGCGGAAACAAAGGCGCAGCCCTTACTACTTTTATCTCTCTAGCTGGCAGTTATCTTGTTTTAATGCCTAACAACCCTCGTGCTGGCGGTATTTCTCGCCGTATCGAAGGTGAAGAGCGTACCCAACTTAAAGCTGCATTAAGCACATTAGACTTACCCCAAGGTATGGGTCTGATTGTACGTACAGCTGGTGTGGGTAAATCAGGTGAAGAGCTTGAGTGGGATTTAAACGTTCTACTAAACCACTGGAATGCAGTAAAAGAAGCAGCCGATTCACAATCAGCTCCGTTTCTTATTCACCAAGAAAGTAATGTGATTGTTCGTGCAATCCGCGATTATTTACGTCGTGACATCGGTGAAATTCTTATCGATAGCCCGAAAATTTTTGACCGCGCACGTGATCATATTAAATTAATTCGTCCTGATTTCTTGTCTCGCGTGAAGCGTTACGAGGGGGAAGTTCCACTATTTAGCCACTACCAAATTGAAAGCCAAATTGACTCTGCGTTCCAGCGCGAAGTTCGTTTACCTTCAGGTGGCTCTGTTGTTATTGATCCAACAGAAGCATTAACGTCTATCGATATCAACTCTGCTCGCGCAACGAAGGGCGGCGATATTGAAGAAACAGCATTACAGACAAACTTAGAAGCTGCTGATGAAATTGCGCGTCAATTACGTCTACGTGACTTAGGTGGTCTGGTTGTTATCGATTTTATTGATATGACACCTGTTCGCCACCAACGTGAAGTTGAAAACCGTTTACGTGAAGCTGTTCGTATGGATCGCGCACGAGTTCAAATCGGTCGAATCTCACGTTTTGGTCTACTTGAAATGTCTCGTCAACGTTTAAGCCCTTCTCTTGCAGAAGCAAGCCACCATGTTTGTCCTCGTTGTTCAGGTACTGGTGTTGTACGTGACAATGAATCACTATCACTATCAATCTTACGACTGATTGAAGAAGAAGCGCTTAAAGATAACAGCTCACAAGTACTTGCTATTGTACCTGTACCTGTTGCCTCGTACCTTTTAAACGAGAAGCGTCGATCAGTTCAACACATTGAAAAGTATCATGGTGTACGTGTTGTTATCGTTCCTAACTCTGATATGGAAACGCCGCACTTTGAAGTTCTGCGTATTCGTGAAGGTGAAGAGCAAGACACCCTTTCTTACCATATTCCGAAAACGTTAGAAGCGTTAAAAGAAGCAGAAGCCATTGAAGCACCACAACCTGAGCGCGTCATCAAAAAGCGTGAAGAGCCAATACTTCAAGGGTTCACTGCACCAAAACAACCAGCACCTGTTGCAACGCCTGCGACTAAGCCGACACCAAAAGTAACGGCTAAGCCTGCCACTGCATCAGCCAATAAACCTGGTCTGTTGAGCCGCTTCTTCTCTGTATTAGCGTCATTCTTCTCTGGTAGCCCTGAACAGCAACAAGAGAAACCTGTTGAAGCAAAAACAGAACAAAACAACAATCAAAATAATCGTCGCAACAATAATCGTCGCAACGATCGTTCTGACAACCGTCGTAATAACCGTGACAACAGTCGTGATAACAACCGTCGTAATAACCGTGACAACAGTCGTGATAACAACGATGTTGAGAACAATGACGAGCGTCAAGAACGTAATAACGAGCAACGCCAAAATCGTCGCCGCAATGACCGTAATGACAAAAACCGTCAACAGCAAAACGATAAGGCTGCCAAAGCTCCTCGCCAAAACCGTAATAACGATGAAGTGAAAGAGCAGAAGCGTCAGTCTCGTAAAGAAGAAATTCAAGCGCAAAAACAGCAACGTCAACAACAAGACGAGCAAACAGCAAAAGCAACAACTGAACAGCCTGTTGATGCACAACGTGATAGCGAAGAAAAAGCGGTAAAAGTGAAACAACGCCGCCAGCGTCGTCAACTTCGTAAAAAAGTACGTATCACAGATAATGTTGAAAAATCAGTTGAACAACAAAATGCAACCGTTGATGCTGTCGAAAAAGTTGAAGCTGTTGAAACTGCTGTAGAGCAAACACCATCACCATTAATGGCATTGGGAACTAGCATTGCTAAAGAAGCACAAGACAAACCTGAACAAACTCAGGGTGTGACTGACGAGCAAGCTGATAATGAAGAGCAAGAAGGCACTCAACGCCGTAATCGCCGCTCACCACGTCACTTACGTGCAAGTGGTCAACGCCGTCGCCGTATGCGTGATACACGCGTAGAGAAATCTGACTTTGTTACCAATGAAGAAGCAAATGCTATTGAGCAGGCAGCTATTGATGCTGCTGATAGTATTAGCGAGATGGTCAATGTTGTTTCTATCGTTGAGAAACCAAAAACAATGCGTCCTACTTCAGGGGTTGCAATTCCTGAAATGGCAATGGGCAAAGTTTGGTCTCGTATCAAACCAGCCGTTGAAGCACCTGTTGAGAAAAACATCACAGAAGAGAAAGTCGATGCTGCAGATGTGATTGATGAAGTTGAAACAAATGACATCATCATTAATGCACCAGTAGTAGAAGCTAAATCTGAAGTAGTTGCAGTTGAAACAACGACACTTTCTGGTGTTGCTATTCCTGAAATGGCGATGGGTAAAGTCTTCCCACGCTTTACAGCAGAAGAAACAACAGTAGAAATAAAGTCTGAGCCTGCTGAAGAACAAGTGATCGAGCAACCTATTATTGTCGAAGAAGTCGCAGCTCCGGTGATCAAAACAGAAGAGACAGTTGAAATGAAATCACCTGTAACTCCAGTTGTTGATTTACCTGCTGTAGCAACGGCGGTAATGGCAACCTCACCTCGTGGTTTCCATGCTGCTTCTGCAATGACAAAAGCGCCAGCACCTGAAGAGCATGTTTCAGGCTCTGTTGTTCAAGCGGCACCATTACGCGAGCGTACCAATACACGCGCAGCGGGTAGCCAAACAGCAACAAACAGTGCTACAGCACCAATGACTAAACCCTCTTTTGACTAAAAGTTAAGTTTAGCAATGAAAAAGCCATGCTCTTGCATGGCTTTTTTTATTATCTAATTATGAGTCAAAACCAGCGCACTTTATGTTTAATAATTACATATAGCTCTAATTTTTCACTTGTAAGCGGAGTAAATGCCGTTATTAGCCAACAAAAGTTGAAGCTAATTACAACTTTCTGTAGCATTCTGTTAACCAAAATGCGCTTTAAATACAGCAAATAATAGAAGAATCCTCAACTAACATGTTAGATTTTCCCCAAAAAACTCATCAATCCGTCAAGAACGACGTACTTTCAGGTTTAACCGTTGCACTTGCACTGGTTCCTGAAGCCGTTGCTTTCGCATTCGTTGCTGGCGTTGACCCGATGGTTGGCTTATACGCAGCCTTCATTGTCGGTTTAATTACTGCCGTTTTCGGTGGTCGCCCAGGTATGATTTCTGGTGCTACAGGTGCAATGGCCGTTGTGATGGTTAGCCTTGTTGCCCAGCACGGTATTCAATATCTTTTTGCTGCCGTCATGCTTGCAGGTTTACTTCAGATCCTAGCGGGGGTGTTCCGTCTTGGTAAATTTATTCGAATGGTGCCTCACCCTGTCATGATCGGTTTTGTTAACGGTCTTGCGATTGTAATTTTCTTAGCTCAGTTAGGTCAGTTCAAAGTTCCGGCTCTTAATGGTGGCTTAGAATGGATGCACGGCACACAGCTTTACATCATGTTAGGCTTGGTTGCGTTAACCATGTTTATCATTCATTTTTTACCAAAACTAACTAAAGCAGTTCCCTCTTCACTTGTTGCCATTTTAACTGTTACAGCATTAGTTCATATCTTAGGTTTAGACTCTCGCACTGTCGTCGATTTTGTTCGTACCATGAGTGGTGACGCAAATGCAACACTGGCAGGCTCTTTACCAACATTCGCTTTACCGGATGTTGGCTTTAACCTCGAAACCCTAAAAATTATTTTGCCTTACTCATTAATCCTTGCTGCGGTTGGTTTAATCGAATCATTACTAACGCTAACTGTGATTGATGAAATGACAAATACACGTGGTCATGGTAACCGTGAGTGTGTTGGTCAAGGTGTTGCAAACGTTACTTGTTCAGTATTCGGTGCGATGGGCGGTTGTGCCATGATTGGTCAATCCATGATCAATATTAACTCAGGTGGTCGTGGTCGTTTATCCGGTATTACAGCAGCCATTGGCCTTCTACTGTTCATCTTATTCGGTTCATCATTTATTGAAATGATCCCACTTGCTGCGCTTGTTGGCGTAATGTTTATGGTTGTGATCGGGACGTTTGAATGGGCAAGTTTCAAAATGATGCGTAAAGTGCCAAAGCACGATTTCTTTACCATTATCTTAGTAACTTGCGTGACGGTAATTGCAGATCTCGCGGTTGCTGTACTTGTCGGTGTTATTTACTCTGCACTCGTATTTGCTTGGAATCACGCTAAAGAAATTTATGCCGCAAGCCACATTGATGATAATGGTGCAAAAGTTTACCAAGTAAATGGTCCACTTTTCTTTGGTTCAGTATCACATTTTCTTGAGTTATTTGATGCTCAAAATGATCCAAAAGAAGTGATCATTGATTTTGCTAAATCACGTGTTGCCGATCATTCCGCTATCGAAGCGATAGATACGATTGCAGAACGTTATGCTAATCGTAATAAAACCATTCATTTGCGTCACTTAAGCCCTGAGTGCAGTAAGCTGCTGAAAAAAGCAGGAACGTTGGTTGAAGTGAACGTTCTTGAAGATCCAACCTATAAAGTTGCTTCTGACGTACTCGGCTAAGAGATATTAACAAGCCCACTGACAAGGTGGGCTTTTTTCTACCTGTAGATCATATTTTACGTTTGTTTTTCTCATTCCGGCTCCCCTTATGTCAGGTTTTCTGAAACAATCACTGTATTAAGTGATTAATATTTCAAACATTCGGCAAAGGATTCGCACTGTGTTTACCATTTATCCTGTAGATAAAACTCAATCTGTCCACATTAAAAAACGCATTGATAATAAAACGAAGCCCATTGGTGCGTTAGGCCAATTAGAACCACTTGCTGAACAACTCGCATTAATACAACAAAGCGATAGACTGACCATCGATAATCCTCATCTACTTATTTTCGCGGCAGATCATGGCATTTCACAACATGGAATAAGTATTGCGCCCGCAGAAGTCACCACCCAAATGGTCCATAATTTTTTAGCCGGCGGTGCGGCAGCGAACTGTTTTTGTCATAGCAATAATATGGCGCTTAAAATTGTTGACGCTGGGATTTTAGGCGATGTTAATGACCATCCAGATTTAATCAGACAGCCATTAGGCAAAGGCACTCAAGATTTTACCACTCAGAATGCAATGTCGCTTGATACCGTGAAACAAGGAATATCCGCAGGAGCGAGCGTTGTTGATTCGCTGCATCAATCAGGTACCAACCTTGTTGCGTTTGGGGAAATGGGGATAGGCAATACCAGTAGTGCTGCCGCAATTATGGCATTGCTGCTTAATCTTCCTGCTGATGCATGCACAGGACATGGTACAGGTATTGATGACAGCCAATATCAAAAAAAATTAGCGCTTATTCGTCTTGCCTGCAAACATCACTATAGTGCGACAGGCGATCCGTTAAAAGTGTTATCCGCTGTTGGTGGGTTTGAAGTTGCACAAATCACAGGCGGTATACTACAAGCGGCTGAAAACCGAATGATTGTATTGGTTGATGGCTTCATTGTAACAGCAGCAGCCTTGCTGGCTGTTGCAATTAACCCTAATGTTATCGATTACCTTGTTTTCTGTCATCATTCAGAGGAAGCCGGACATCATCGTATGCTTCAACATCTTAATGCCTCGCCATTACTTAACTTAGGCTTACGTTTAGGTGAAGGGACTGGTGCTGTATTAGCATTGCCTTTAATTAAAGCTGCGTGTGCCTTTTACAATGATATGGCGAGTTTTGATGATGCAGGAGTTACTGTGTGAGCACCGATCATCAAACACAGAGCAAAGCATCACTAACGGAAAGTGGCTATCGATATCAATGGCAACTCTTTTTAGTCGCATTAGCCTTTTTCACTCGTATTCCTATACCAACCAGTACTCCATTTAGTACTGAGCGATTAAATCATGCCAATCGCTACTTTGGTGTTATTGGTCTTATTGTGGGAGCAATATGTAGCTTAATATACCTATTATTTATTCTGCTTTTTCCCCCTACAATTGCGATTGGTATTGCAATGATTTCAGGTCTGTTAATCACGGGAGCTTTCCATGAAGATGGACTGGCTGATGTATTTGACGGCTTTGGTGGTGGTTGGACGGTTGAATCAAAGCTCAACATAATGAAAGATTCTCGCCTAGGTACATATGGCGCTTCTGCACTAGTCATGGCATTGGGTTTAAAATGGATTGCACTGGTCTCATTGGCTGATATAAACCTCTACTTCCCTGTTTATGCCTTCATTGTTATTCATTGTATAAGCCGAGTCGCTGCAGCAAGTATTATCTTCTCTTACCCTTATGTTCGCGCAGATCAGGATAGTAAGGTTAAACCTTTAGCCAATCAGCAATCTTTACTCGATATTGGGATCTTACTAACAACAGCAATACTAGTACTTTCAATATTACCGCTATCTCTCGCATTAAGTTGTCTTATAACAACCATCTTGATTCGCCAAAGTTGTGGCTATTGGTTCAACCATCAACTCGGTGGATATACCGGTGATTGTTTAGGAGCGACACAACAACTTGCAGAGATAGCCGGATACCTGACATTATTAACCTTTGCGAACCATTATCATTTTTAAGGATTTCAGATGATAGATACAACCAACAAGGATGATCGCCATAAGGCGCGTCAGCAAAAATTAAAAGAGCAAGTCGATGCTCGTATTGATGCCGCCCAACACGAAAAAGGACTGGTTCTGGTAATCACTGGCAATGGTAAAGGAAAATCTACTTCAGGGTTTGGCATGATTGCGCGAGCCGTCGGTCATGGTCAGCGCTGTGGTGTCGGACAATTTATAAAAGGCACATGGGATTGTGGTGAGCGTAATTTACTAGCGCAACACGGTGTCAACTTTGCAGTCATGGCGACTGGATTTACATGGGAAACCCAAAATAAAGCAGCCGATACCGCCGCTGCAAAAGAAACATGGCAACAATGTAAAGCAATGCTAGCTGATGATAGCTATGATGTTGTATTACTCGATGAGCTGACCTATATGATTACCTATGATTATATTGCGTTAGATGACGTAATTGAGGCTATAGAAAAGCGTCCTACAACACAATCGGTGATCATTACAGGACGAGCTGCACACCGACAATTACTCGAAATTGCCGATACTGTCTCAGAAGTGCGTAATGTTAAGCATGCCTTTGAAAGCGGAATAAAAGCGCGAAAAGGGATTGATTGGTAAATGCGAATAAGCCATTAAAAGTAATAAACCTTACTTTTAATGGCTAAATAACCAACAACCAATTAATTTTTTACATTTATTACTATCACAGAGTCTATAGCTTCATATAATAGCCACATGCTTATCAGCCAGTAATGCTATTTTTGGAGCAATTATGCCGTCCCATTTACCAAAAGCGTTTAGCAAACCTTTTCTTAAAATATTTCATACCTTAGAAGCCATTCTTTTGGTGGGGATAACACTTTCTACCGTCGTTGCCATGTTTAATGAATTTATACATGTCATCGTAGAGAGAAATATTCTACTAACGGACATTCTTTTAATGTTCATCTATTTGGAAATATTAGCCATGGTTCAACAATTTGTTGTTAATGGTAAAATTCCAGTTCGTTATCCTATCTATATTGCAATAATGGCGATTGCTCGCTACATCACCCTGGGAATGAAAGAGTTAGATGGCACGGTTATTATTTGGCTATCGTTAGCTGCATTTGTTTTAGCTGCAGCAACAGTACTTATTCGTATCGGTCATCATTACTGGCCTTATGACACGCCAGAGGATCCAAGCAAAAAACAAGCAGATAGCTAATATTATGATTTAAATATCAAAAAGGCACTCTATCGTGCCTTTTCTCTATTGCTATCTTTTAAACTAATTAGCGTTTAAAGGTAACACGTTCTGTTTCATCTAAATGAATTTGCGTTTCTGCAGGTTGAGTTTGGGCGATCACTTTACCGTGACGCACTGAGTATTGAACTGGCACTTGGCGACGCACCGCATCAAAACCATTCTCTGCAGGTAAAACCAATAAACTGCCCGGCTTACCCACTTCAATGCCGTAATTATCTTGAATGTTTAAGGTACGTGCTGAGTTTTTGCTGATCAAATCTAACGATTGATTGATTTGATCATAACCCATCACTTGGCATACATGCAGACCCATGTGAAGCACTTGTAGCATGTTGGCTGTACCTAGCGGATACCAAGGATCAAACACATCATCATGACCAAAGCATACGTTGATATCAGCCCCTAGCATCTCTTTAACACGTGTTACACCACGACGTTTAGGATAATCATCAAAACGCCCTTGTAGGTGAATATTCACTAATGGGTTAGCAACAAAGTTAATCCCTGACATACGTAATAAGCGGAACAAGCGTGATGCGTAAGCACCATTATAAGATCCCATTGCAGTGGTATGGCTTGCTGTGACTTTCTCGCCCATATTATATTTATGTGCCAGTGCGGCTACTGTTTCAACAAAACGTGACTGTTCATCATCAATTTCATCACAATGCACATCGATCAATCGATCATACTTACGTGCTAATTCAAACACGTAATGCAGCGATTCCACACCGTATTCACGAGTAAATTCAAAGTGTGGAATAGCACCGATAACATCAGCACCAAGTTGTACTGCTTGTTCAAGTAGCTCTTTACCGTTGGGGTAAGACAAAATCCCTTCTTGTGGGAAAGCGACAATCTGAATATCCACCCAAGGCTTCATTTCTTCACGAACTTCAAGCATCGCTTTTAATGCAATCAACGTCGGATCGGAAACATCCACATGAGTACGTACATGCTGAACACCGTTAGCGATTTGCCACTTCAAGGTCTGCTTAGCACGTGTTTTTACATCTTCAATCGAAAGTAACTGCTTACGCTCAGCCCAACGCTCAATGCCCTCGAATAAGGTGCCTGAAATATTCCAGCTCGGCTCACCTGCTGTTTGCGTGGTATCTAAATGAATATGTGGCTCACAAAATGGCGTTACCACTAAGCCACCAGCAGCATCTAGCGTCTCACCTTGGTGATCTGTGATGGTATGGTTATCTACAATTTGTGTAAAAACACCATTCTCAATCAGAATTTGCTTTAAGCCTGCTTCATTTTGCAACGTCGCATTATTAATCAATAAACTTGTCATCATTTTCCCTTACGCCACTTGCTTTACTGCATGTGTCTTTTTATTCATTACTGTGTTTAATAGCACGTAGCTTATCGCACCACCTAACACCGCATTCACAGGTACGATACCTGGCAAGAAATGCCCTGCCGCAACACCGACAGTAATCGCTAACATGCCAGCCCAATTAACCGTTTTAAACTCTGCTTTAGTAAAATCTTGGTAGCGCTTACGATTGATAAAGAAATCCGCAATGATCACGCCGCCAATCGGTGGAATCGCTAAGGATAGGAATGTTAGCCAACCCACAAAATTGTTATAAAGCCATAGCGCACAAAGTGTGCCGATCAAACCATTCACGACTGACAAATACTTACTCGGCAATCCAGTGATATTTGCAAAGCCTAAGCCTGAAGCATAAAGCGCATTATCATTAGTCGTCCAAATATTAAGACCTAATACGATAATGGCAGGGATCAACAACCCTTGTGCAATCATCACTTCAGAAATATCAGAATGCCCTGTTACTGCAGCACCTGCTGCGCCAAAGATAAACATCAGAGAATTACCTAAGAAGAAAGCAACCATGGTCACGAGTACTGCTGATTTAGGCTTCTTACCAAAGCGAACAAAATCTGCGGTTAACGTTCCCGCACTCACAAACGAGCCAACAACCATCGCCAGTGCAACCGGAAAATCGATAGGATCGACAGGCTTCATCATCTTTAATTGATCAACACCACCAATACTTTCAACAGCCCCAGCTACAGAATAACTACCTAACACTGCAATTGCAGGTACAGCAATGGCTGATAGGATCATTAATGCCGACATACCAAAGTACACAGTAACCGTCATCAATATACCGGATACGACAATTAATACATTGGTATCAATGCCAGTGGCTTTATGAACAGGGATCGCAAACATTGCAACCCCCACACCGAACCAGCCAACTTGTGTACCGCCAAGCAATGCAGACGGTAGCCATGAGCCTTTAGTACCAAAAGAAAAACGAGCAAGAAGATGAGTAGAGAGTCCGGTGGAAGCACCGATATAGCCAAGAAAAGAAGTGTAAATACCGAGGATAAGATTGCCGATGAGAACAGCAAGGAAGAAGTCGTCAAATGAAAGTCCAGTACCAAGTGAACCACCTGTCCACATACTGGCGGAGAAAAAAGTGAGACCTAACATGACCATTGTCAGTGAAGCGACACCCTTTCGAGCAGTAAGGGGTACAGGCCCTAAACTGTAATTATTATCAGCAGCCATTTTCATCTCCGATATGAATAAATTCGTAAATCCAAGTTAAACGGCGCGCATTATGCTGATAATAAAAAAGCAATCAAGAACAATAAATTCAAACAAACAATCGAAAAATAACTAATAAACAATAAAAACATTTAAATACAAAAAGTTAAATACAAAACATAAGAATTAGATCGTACAATTTGAAACACTTAATTATCAGCTCAACATTAATTATTCAATTTACAAATTAATCATGCCTTATGGGAATCTATAATTCAGCGGTAATATTTTAAGGCAATCTTTAATAAAAAAAGGGACCCATCGGATACCTTTAAAATATCATAACCTCTTATTAAATAAGCACTTGTGCAATGGCATAACCAATACAGCAAGCTGATACAACACCAATAGTACGAATTTCCGACACCATCGCGACAATGACAATCATGATTAACACTAAAATTAAAAGTATCACCGCATGCATTGCAGTTTTAGGTAACTCTTCATTTAATGATGTTGAAGTCGTATGAAGAATTTGATCGCGCCAAACAGGATCGTTTAAACGACGTTGATACTCAGGATCATCAGCGATTTCTTTACCTCGACGCAAGCTATGCAGTGACAGTAATAACGTATCGACCAAGGTCGCTCAGGACGAATGCCATCTTTCAAGGCAACATCACCAATGATTGGCATAATGAGTACACTGCGTAACCAATACCTAGCATGAATGTCATCACGTAAGAGACTAATAGACCTACGATAGTCACACGCTATGGATTGCTACGTAGAATACGCTCTGTAACTCGCACAGCGAAAAAAGCCGATTAGCATTACTACATCAACACATAAGAAAACAGTGAAAGAAACGTTATAGTTACGTTTTTATAACAATGTTACTGGGGCATTCATTGATCTGGCATAGATCGGCATTCACATCTTGGCTGCCTAATAGCCGTAACCATAATGCAGAAAGGTGTTTGGGTTGCACTTTTCGCTCCTCCATTTTTATCGGTGCTATTAATTGCCAACCTTGCTGCGGTGACTGCTTGGCAACGATAAAACGAAATGGCAAATATTCGATTAATCCTAACCGCAGATCTGTCACCACTAATTGATCATCAATCGTTTGATACTGAACAAAATCACTAGCAAACTTAGTTAGCATTGCAACATGCTCTGAGGGCTGTTTTAACGGTAACCTGCCTCGCTCTCGTTGCACCCATTGTATAGGGTAACCATCATCATCTTTTGGATCGAGCAAAGATGAAAAGCCCTCATAATATTTATCATCATCAAGAATAATAAACCGCCAAAGTACCGTATTAAACGGGGTTGGGCTGATAAACATGGGCTGATTGGCTAACGGTGTGTGCTTTAACTCTTGTTCAATACGGTGCTCAATAACCTTATAAGCAACAACTGACCATGCTAAGTAAATCGTTGAAACGATTAGTCCAATACTACAGAGTTTTGCCATTTTCTCTCGCCACATCAAGCTTGCAATCAGCATGATAAGCAAAGGCAATGTATAGAGTGGATCGATAATAAAGAGACTCGATACCGCAACGCTGTTATCTAAAGGCCAAAACAGTTGCGTGCCATAGGTAGTAAATGAATCAAGTAATGGATGAGTGATCAAACATGCGGCAACTAAGAGCCATAATCGACCAAATGATAATACCGTAGGTCGATAGTGATGCCATAATGTAGTGAGTAATAAAGAGAACGGTAACAACACAAAAAGTGAATGGCTAAAGCCACGATGCTTCACCGTATCTGAAATAGGATCACCATAATCAATAAAAACATCTAAATCAGGTAACGTCCCTAACGCAGCACCAATCAATAATGTTTTAGGCTTACAGTGGCGTCCTGCTGCAACAGATGCCCCTAGTGCAGCTTGAGTTATTGAATCCACATACACTCCTTGTATTTAGCTTCATATCTAGCATGAAATATAAATACATAATCATTATTAATATATTAATCAGTTAACTATACCATGACAAAGTTATTACATTACGCAGTCAAACGGTACTTCTACCTTCAGTAATATGACACTACTGATATAGACAGGGATGTAGTTCGCATATCTGGCGTTGTCAGTCTATTAAAGGTAATAAAATGAAAAAAACTTGTCCTTGCTGTCAGCATAAAACCTCAGTACCAACACTCAACCAAGATACCCTCTCTTTTACCTGTGAGAGCTGTGGCATCCATCTACAACATAATGAAAACCAAGTGTTCGGCTATAGCATCGCATATATTGGTATTGTTAGCCTTGTTTTACTTATACTCAATATCAATGCCTTTATTGCCATCGCTACTGCAACAGTCAGCTATGCCATGATCCGCCGTAAGTTCATTGAACCAAGAATTGGTCTTCAAGTTAGCCAAATCAGTCATTTCCTAAAACAACTCAATATTGCACAATGTAATAAAAAAGGATGATATAGCGTCATCCTTTCTTGTATTCATCACAGAATAAAGCCGTTATTCTTCATCAGTGATCGGCGTAATACGATGTTCATTCGCTGTCGCAATCCAAGCGGCACAAAATAATGTCAAACGCGCAAAGAAATAGAAAAATGCCATTAAGCCTATAATTGAACCAAACGCGGCACCTGATGGTGAGCTTGCCAGTTTAGGTAACATGAATGTCATAGCAAACTTAATTGCTTCAAAGCCTATCGCGGCAAGTAATGTTCCTTTCATCAGTGCCCTACGATTAAAACGACGCTTAGGTAACATCCAAAAGATCCATAAAAACATAAGATAGTTAGCACAGATCGATATTGTTAAAGCTGTTGCGGTAAGAGCAGGGCGTAACCAAGTAATATTTTCTAAACCTAGCGCATTAACAATTGTTGCTTGTGCAGAGCCTGCCACTGACGTTAGTACAACAGTAAAAATTAATGCGCCCACTAACCCTGTCAGTGCGACAAAATCTTTCACATATTGCAGTAAAAAATGATCTTTATCTTCAGGTTTGCGTTCCCATACATCACGGGTTTGTGCTCGAATGGCTTCACGTAAATTCCCCATCCAACTAATACCAGAATACAAAGCAATGGCTAAACCACTTAAACCGACAGTTGTACGCTGACTAATAGCAATATTAACAGTGTTTTTTAATGTCGTTGCTAAGCTTGGATCAGTAACACCTGCAACTATTTTATCAATAATGCTATTTAGTAATGAGGCATTAGAGGCCAATATAAAACCCGCTGCTGCAAACAACACCATTAAAATAGGGATAAGGGATAAAAAAGAGAAATAAGTGATTGCTGCACCAAACTGACTCCCCAAACGATCATTAAAGCGATCCGCAGCACGGATCAAGTGATCAATAGGAGGCAAGGCTTTTATTTTATCGACCACAAAAGTAACAATCGCCATTACTTTTGACATCAAGGTTGTTTTTTCATCTGTCGACGTCGGTTTATCTATCATAATTCATCATCATGGCGTCATTCATTTATCAAGTGACAGTAATCACTGCTCACCGTCTTACTATAAAGTCGCCATTTACTTTTTAGTATCAAATACATATAAAATAGAAAAGGCTTGCCTTAATAAGCAAACCTTTTCAATAATAACGTGACCAATATAAAAATATTGTTAATTAAACAAACCTTTAAGCAATTGATCCGCTACATTTTTAATCTTCTCGTCTTTGGCTTTATCACCCAATAGCTTTTCAAGACCTCGGTTTAGCTCTTTCTTCGCTTTTTGCTCTAATTCGCTATTTTGCTTAAAGAGATTTTTTAAATCTAATTGGTATTTAGGCTGCTGCCATGTGCCTTTTATTTTAATAGGAACAGTAATCCCTTTCAATTCATCTAACCCTTTACCACTTGCTACAATAGCAGTATCAACAGAAAAGTTTAATGACTCATTATTTAAATTAGTCGTACCACGACCATTGATATCAAGTAATGGTGAAACAAGGTGAAGATTGTCGATCTTTGCTTGGCCTTGCCCTAATTGCAACAATGCCGTTAAAGAAGAAAAATCTGTTTTCTTTTGCTTCTGACTATCAGATAACTTTTCACCTTTTAGACGGGCTTTTGCTGAACGGATCATCTCTGATATATTCACTCCATAAACAGCGCCATCGGTTAAATTCACATTAATCGTACCTGTACTGTTATTTTTCAAATGTTGTGAAGATAAGCCTTTACCTGCAAGATTGGCGATAATATTTGCACGTCCTGCTAACTGCTTATTATTAGCAACATCTTCCAATAATGGCTGGATTTCAACGCCTTTTATTTGATTATGTAATTGATAGCTAGCCAAAGGTGTATTAACGTTCAATTGTGCTGTTCCACTCACAGTGCCTTTATATAAATTTGCCGTGAACGAATTTAACTTTGCAATCCCATTTTGAATCACAACCGACAGTTTCACATCAGACAAGTGTGCATGTGAGATAGTGAACTTTTTCGCCATTATCGTTCCGTCAACATCAATACCTTTTAGTACTGAAAGATCCGGCTCTTGTATTGCAGAGGAAGTATTTGATACCGATGGTGAAGAGGTTTGTTGTGACGTTGACGAAGCAACTTCGGTTGATGTGTTATTCGCAGCTTGATCTGATACTGCAGGCTTTTCCGATGAAACCTGGCCGTGCTGCTTGTTTAGCCAGTTATCAAGATTAATATTATCGCTAGATAAATTAAAACGGATCACAGGAACATCACGGTTGATAAAAGATACATCTCCCATTAACGCTAGTTCATCTGCATTTGCATTGAGTTTTGATAACGTCGCTGTTTTTGTCGTTATATCATAACTAGCATTGGTTTTTATGTTTACCTGCATCTTAGGGCGAGGTAACGCTTTTCCTGACAATGCATTATCTATTGAAAGATTCTCTAACGTTAGAATATTTCTATCCGACGACAATTTAAACTGGGTCTGCCCTTTGGTAACAAAAGCCAACTCAGGTAATTGACCATCTATATTTAAATTAACCGTTGCCCATTGACCATACTGAAAATGATCCAGCGTTACTTGAGCATGTTTTATCTCTGTTTTTCCATCTTGGGCCGTCAGAGATACATCTAGATTTTTTAATTCAGCCAATTGATATGCAGAAGACAGATTCAACTCGGTACTGCCTTTAGCTGCAAATTTTAGCGCATTTGCACTGCCCGAAATATCAAATGTCGCTTTCGTCCATGTATTTGGTGTCAGTTTATCTAAGGTGAAATTCACCTTATTTAACGCGATATTCGAACCGGTTTTGTCATTTATAATATCAACACTAGCATTGATAAGTTCAACCCCAGCAAGAGATATTTTCCACGGTTGTGTCGTTACCTTTGATGCCGTTGACTTCTCATCCTGAACATTACTAACAGCATCTTTATTAGCTTTTGATGATGTAGAGTCATTCACTTCTTTAGTTGATGACTTTTCAGTTAAGCCATCTAAATTACTACGACCATCTTTCAATGTTTGCACAAAAACATGCGCACCATCTAAACGCACTTTACCAATATCAAGCTCATGAGATAAAAGCGGTAATACGGAAACAGACAACTCAGCTTGCTTAAATTGAATCAGGTTTGGCTGAGCAAAGCCTTGAGGGTTATTTAACGTTGTTTCCCCCACACTTAAGCCTAATGTTGGGAAAAAACGCCAGTTAATATCGCCGCGAATATCCAATTCACGCCCAGTTTGCTTTTTTACTTGCTCTGCAATCACAGTTTTAAACTGATTGGGATTGACTAACGTGACAAGGGCTGTGATCCCAAGTACAACGACGATAATAATACCGATTAAAACATACAGTAATTTTTTCATACTACCCTCTTTCCCTTGCACCCATTATCACTATGAGGAATCTGCATAAGAAATATAAACAATTAAAATATAAGCTTAATGTTATTAAGCTCTGCGTTATGACAATGATTTATAATGATAGTTTCGCCCTAAACATCATAGTAATACCATCAGGCGATAAAATATCACACATAACAAAAAGGCAATCACTATGGATTGCCTCTTAAAATATAGATTATTGATGATTGAAATTAACTCTCTTTATCATCTTCATTAATACGACTAGCTACTGCACCTTGCTGATATTTATATTTAGCGTCAACACGTTTATTATACGGTTTTTCAGCTTCACCAGATAAGGTTTCAAAACTTAACGCACCAATTGGCATATGTGGACGCAATGCCAGTGGTAAGCGTCCTGAATTATAAAATTCAAGTACGATACGACCAGACCAACCTGGATCGATACGGTGTGCAGTAACGTGTACCATTAGACCTAAACGTGCTAATGATGATCGTCCATCCAACCAACCTACGATATTGGCAGGTAATGTCACTGATTCATGCGTTACAGCTAAAGCGAGTTGTCCTGGATGAAGGAAAAAGGCTTCTCCTTCCTCAACAACAATTTCATCACTCATAACTTTATCAAGTTGCGTTGCTACATCTTCTTTCTTTCCAGAAAGGTCGATAAAGGGTGCACCATGATCATTAAAAATACGGAAGTTATTACCAAGGGTCACATCAACCGTTAAACCACTAATACAGTCATCTGCTGGACGTGGCTCGATATTGATTTTTCCTTCATCAAGGTACGCCTTGATATCCTTGTCACAAAGTCTCATTTGAGCTTTCTCCTGAATAACAAAACACACGTATTATCAATAAAATAATACCTGTGTAGGCAAATCTTAACAGGGTTTCCCGAAAGATAAAAATAAGGCTGGCAAAGGCCAGCCTTATAAAAAATTAAGAACGTAACAACTTCGCTATATGCGCTTTAAGTACGTCGATAGCAATTCGGTTTTTACCACCGCGAGGAACGATGATATCAGCATATTGTTTTGACGGTTCAATAAATTGCATGAACATAGGGCGTACCGTCTTTTGATACTGAACGAGTACTGATTCCATAGTACGACCACGCTCTGCAACATCACGCTGTAGACGACGAAGTAGACAGATATCAAGTGGTGTATCCATAAATACGCTAGCGTGCATGATCTCACGAAGGCGTGGATCTGTAAGCAGTAAGATACCTTCTAAAATGATCACCTTCTTTGGTGTCATTTGCGTGGTTTCTTTCAGGCGAGTATGTTCGCTATAGCTATACTGAGGTACTTCTACTGCTTCACCCTTTATTAATTGCTCTAGGTGATCACAAAGTAAATCATGATCAAGCGCATTCGGATGATCATAGTTAGTTTTGACCCGCTCATCCATGGTCAGGTGGCTTTGATCGTTATAATAACAATCTTCCGTAATAACACCGATCTGATGATCGCCTACTTTTTCTTTTAGCTCTTTGTATACAGTACTGGCAATCAGACTTTTACCGGATGCAGAAGCACCTGCAATACCAATAATAACGCATTGGTGTGAATTTTCAGACATATCAGAAGGCACCTGTTAGACCACGTGGCGAGATAAATAATTAAACCGCCTGATTATAAGCCGTTGTTATGCCAGATGCCAACAAAAATGAGACATCTAGCACGTTTGAACAGAGAACGGACAAAGATCGTCTCATATTTTTGTTACATAGTACGAATTGTAATCTGCTCTACCGCCGTTTCACCTTGCCAGTACAAACGACTCGCAACAGTCGCGGCTAATTCAATATAAGCCATCGCTTGCTCAGAGTTAGGAGATACTGCCACAGTTGGTTTACCGTTATCAATATCTTGACGTACCTTAATATCAAGTGGTAGCTGCGCTAATAATGGCACTGAATATTCTTGTGCCATTTTTGCTGCACCACCAGTACCGAAAATATGCTCTTGATGACCACAGTTACTACAAACGTGGTAACTCATATTCTCAACAATACCCAGTACTGGCACATCCACTTTATTGAACATACTAATACCTTTAATGGCATCAGCTAGGGCTAAATCTTGTGGTGTAGTAACCACTAACGCCCCTGTAACAGGAATTTGCTGAGATAACGTCAGTTGAATATCACCAGTACCCGGTGGCATATCAATCACAAGATAATCAAGATCAGGCCACCATGTCTCATTAATAATTTGTGCTAACGCTTTTGAGGCCATAGGACCACGCCAAATCGTTGCACTTTCTGCTGGCACCAAATACCCCACTGAATTGGTATATAACCCGCATGATTCAATTGGCAGCATCATTTTGCCATCTGGCGATTGTGGCTTTTGATCCATGGTGCCTAACATCATAGGAACAGATGGGCCATAGATATCTGCATCAAGTAATCCAACTTTAGCTCCTTGTTGCTGAAGACCTAAAGCTAAATTAACTGACGTTGTTGATTTACCCACACCACCTTTCGCCGAACTTACTACGATAATATTTTTCACACCACGTAATGGTTGTTTATTTTCAACAGCCAAGGTAGCCACTTTTGCGCGTACATTAAACGTCGCATTTGAAGGAATAACACTAGTATGTTGCTCGCTGGCAATCCACTGTTCAAGCTCATTAACCAATGTAGCCGCAGCAAAAGGAATCGTGATGGTAATTAAACCATCTGCAGAGATAGAGACAACATTGGGCATATCCGCCCACTCTGAATTCAAAAGAGAATGCTCAAAATGATTTAGCCATTGGCATATATCAGCAACATTCTGAAAACGATGAGTTACATCGTTAGTCATAAGTTAACGCTCCACATAATTATTATCAAACGAGCAACAATTTAACCTTTAGTTAGTCATTTAAGAGCTTGTTGCTGCGCTAATTTTACTTGTTTTACTTAATGCTACCACCAAAGCATAAAAACTGCCCGATTTCACAAGCTTTTAAGCAGATAAAACCGTATCTGATGCTAGGAATAACGACAACCATCAGGTAGTATTTACAGCTACGTTTTTTACCCATCATGAGCGAAATAAGTAATTATGGCTGCCAATCCAAGAAAAATTCTGGTTACCTGTGCCCTACCGTATGCTAACGGTTCTATCCACTTAGGTCACATGCTTGAGCATGTACAAGCGGATATTTGGGTTCGCTATCAGCGCCTACGCGGCAACGAAGTTCATTTCATTTGTGCCGACGATGCACACGGAACTCCAATCATGCTTAAGGCCCAGCAGATGGGTATGGAACCTGAGCAAATGATTGCCGAAGTGAGCAAAGAGCACCAAGCTGATTTTGCTGGCTTTGATATTGATTTTAGCAACTACCACAGCACACACTCACCAGAAAACCGTGAGTTAGCATCTTTTGTATATACCCAGCTAAAAGACAATGGCTTTATTACTAGCCGTACTATTTCTCAGCTTTTTGATCCTGAGAAAGAAATGTTCCTCCCTGATCGTTTCGTAAAAGGTACATGCCCTAAGTGTAAAGCCGAAGACCAATACGGTGACAACTGCGATAACTGTGGTGAAACATACAGCCCAACAGATTTAATCAATCCAAAATCAGCCGTTTCTGGTGCTACACCAGTCATGAAAGATTCTGAGCACTTCTTCTTCGACCTGCCTCAATTTGAAAGCATGTTAAAAGAATGGACTAAATCTGGTGCTCTTCAAGAAGAAACATCGAACAAGATGCAAGAGTGGTTCGAGTCAGGACTGCAACAGTGGGATATTTCTCGTGACGCTCCTTACTTCGGCTTTGAAATTCCAGGTGAGACCGGCAAATACTTCTATGTATGGCTGGACGCACCAATTGGCTATATGGGTTCATTTAAAAACCTATGTGACAAGCGCGACGATCTAAACTTCGATGAGTTCTGGAATAAAGATAGCTCAACAGAGCTATACCACTTCATCGGTAAAGACATTGTTTACTTCCACAGCCTATTCTGGCCTGCGATGCTAGATGGTGCAGGGTTCCGTAAACCAAACAATGTATTCGTACACGGCTACGTAACAGTAAACGGTGCGAAAATGTCTAAGTCTAAAGGCACGTTCATCAAAGCCGGCACTTATCTAAAACACCTAGATCCAGAATGCCTACGCTACTATTACGCAGCCAAACTAAACAGCCGTATTGATGATCTGGATTTAAATCTAGAAGACTTCACACAGCGTGTTAACAGTGATGTAGTAAACAAGATTGTTAACCTTGCATCTCGTAATGCAGGCTTCATCGCTAAACGTTTCGATGGCAAGTTATCTGATAATTTCGTTGAACCTGAGCTATATGCAGAATTCGTTGAAGCCGCTGATCGTATCGGTGAGTTATACGAAAGCCGTGAATACGGTCGTGCAATTCGTGAAATCACAGCACTTGCTGATAAAGCAAACCAATATGTTGATGAAAAAGCACCTTGGGTTGTTGCGAAACAAGAAGGTAAAGACCAAGAGTTACAAGAAATTTGTACTGTGGGTATCAACCTATTCCGCGTGCTAATGGCTTATCTGAAGCCCGTCATGCCAAAACTGACTGAGCGTAGTGAAGCATTCCTAAACGAAACACTAACTTGGGAAACAATTGCCAAGCCGCTAACAGCTCACGAAGTAACGAAGTTTAAAGCTCTATTTAATCGTATCGATCCTGCACACGTTGCAGCAATGGTTGAATCATCGAAAGAAGAAGCTGCAGCAGATAAAGCCGCTGCTGAAGCCGCTGCAAAGCCAGCAAGCCCTTTAGCTGATGAACCAATTGAAGCTGAAATCGAATTTGACGATTTTGCTAAAGTTGATATGCGTATCGCTAAGATTGTATCTTGTGAAGAAGTACCAAAGGCAAACAAACTGCTTAAATTCCAATTAGATATTGGCGGTGAAATGCGCCAAGTATTCTCTGGTATTAAGTCAGCTTACACACCAGAAGAGTTAGTGGGCAAAATGACTGTTATGGTAGCTAACCTGAAGCCTCGCAAAATGAAATTCGGCATGTCTGAAGGCATGATCCTAGCAGCGGGCCCTGGTGGTAAAGATCTTTGGATCCTAGAGCCACATGAAGGTGCGCAGCCAGGTATGCGTGTAATGTAATTTACACCTCACCTATATATAGAAGGGCACTGTATGTGCCCTTTTTTATTGTCGCCGCCCCATTACTACCGGATATAAACTCATATTTTTAGAATAAAAATTCAAACAAGAGCCAATAAAACATTTTAATTTTATAAAATAAATATTAGTGAAATAGCTTAATCCTCTGAAGTAGTACTATTTTCTTACAGAATGAGAGTAAACAACGCCCACTAGGTAGAGTTATATATAAGATAAAAGCGTGACCAACCCGATATAAAAACCACTCAAATGTTAAAATATAGTTAATATTACCCTTATTTAACTTTAAATAAATATAAAAAACGTGACTCAAGCCATATAGTTAATATTTGATCGTATTTTTGCTTTGGTTGAAACATTGAAGTGCTGATAGTCTCTTTGTGGCTCTGATATATAGATGGACAGAGTGAATAATTATAAGGAAAATTCAATGTCAACGACAAAGAAAAAAATGTCCCTCACCTCCCGAGTGATCCTCGGTATGGTACTGGGTATTCTAACAGGATTTTTAATTCGCACCTTTTTAGCTGATATCTCTTTTATCCACGAATACATCGTTAACGGTTTGTTTGATGTAGGTGGCAAAATTTTCATTGCCAGCTTAAAGATGCTTGTAGTACCTCTTGTCTTTGTATCACTGGTTTGTGGTACTAGCTCATTAAAAGATATTGCAACATTAGGCCGCCTTGGTGGTAAAACAGTCTTGTTCTATCTTGCAACAACTGCCATTGCTATTACCCTAGCGCTTTTCCTTGCTAATGTTTTCCAACCAGGCGCTGGTGCAGATTTAAGCGCAGCAACAACATTTGCCGCAAAAGAAGCACCAACGCTAGGTAGCGTTATTGTCGGTATGTTCCCAACTAACCCAATAAGCTCTATGGCAAATGGTAATACTCTGCAAATTATTGTCTTTGCCGTATTATTCGGTATCGCAATTAGCGCTGCGGGTAAACCAGGTGAACGTATTGCTGAAGTTTTCAAAGATCTTAATGAAGTGATCATGAAGCTTGTAGCGTTGCTAATGAACATTGCACCATTCGGTGTGTTCTTCCTAATGGCTAAGCTATTTACAGGATTAGGTCTAGATGCAATCTTTAACCTAATTAACTACTTCTTAGTCCTTGTTGCAGCGCTACTTATCCACGGTTTAGTAACATACAGTGCGATGCTAAAGATCTTTACCGGTCTAAGCCCTATTACTTTCCTAAAGAAAATGGAAGATGTGGTGATGTTTGCTTTCTCAACGGCATCATCAAATGCAACGATTCCAGTTACCATGGAAACAGCAACCAAACGTCTTGGCGTAAATAATAAGATTGCTTCATTTACAGTACCGCTAGGTGCAACCATTAATATGGATGGCACGGCTATCATGCAAGGTGTCGCGACAGTATTTATTGCTCAAGCGTTCAACATTGACCTAAGCATGGGTGACTACATTGCCGTTATTGTAACTGCAACACTAGCCTCTATTGGTACTGCGGGTGTTCCTGGTGTCGGCTTGATCATGCTGGCCATGGTACTAAACCAAGTCGGTCTTCCGGTTGAAGGTATTGCAATCATCATGGGTGTTGACCGCCTACTTGATATGATCCGTACCGCTGTCAATATTACTGGTGACTCTGTAGTAACATGTATTGTTGCTAAGAGTGAAAACGAGATTGATATTGAACGCTTCAATGATCCTGCTGCTGCAGTTAAAGATGAAGAAGTTAAATTTCATCCTCTAAAGCAAAGCTCATAATTCGGTAATTCTCATTGTATAAGGCGCCTTTATGGCGCCTTTTTTATTTCACTATTTTGGTGCACTTGAACCAAGTTAGCTCACAAGACACCGTTACACCATATTTAACTTGTTGTTTTAATTAAAATATATTAACGGCATGACGATTGCTTGCTTACTAAAAGAATAAGAGTAATTAAAGGGCTATTTATGTGGTTGATCATAGCTGCCATTATTTCACTATTAACGATTGGATATATCACTTGGAAAACAAATAAAAATAACACCCAATTACAACTACAATTTGATCAAATAATGCAGCTCAGAGAACTGATACAATTCATTCGTTATCACCGCCGCTATTGCCATCAAAAAATTATAAGTAACAATATGGATAATAAGATCCATGAATCTGTTAAGCGTAAAAGGCATGCTTTAAAGCAAACACTCTCAATATTAATTTATCAAGCTGACACCAATCACAAACCGATGTTTCGGATATTGAGACAAGAAATACAGCGTTTATTTACAGATTGTCCTCACTACTCTTTACAGCGCAGCCAAGCCGTACATGGCAGAATTATTCGACACATTATGTATCTGATTGATGATGTTATTAGTTCTAGCTTGCTTACAGCCGAAAAAGACACCACTTTCGAACATTATCAAACCGCTTGGCCTATTACATTAAATTCACTGGATAGTTTAAATAGATTCCGCTGGACGATTGAACACTGTCCTTTAGAAAGCAAAAGCTATGCGCGCGAGTTAGAAATGCATGTAAAAATGATCCAACGAAGGCTTGGGCAGATATCGATGATAAGCCAACAGACGCCACCTGTTTGGCCTATTGAAAAGCTCCTACAAAAATTTCATGAAATACAATTTCATAACCAAGATAAAAATAAACTTAAAGAAGAGCTTTATCTTTATTCAATTCAGATCTCAGACACTATTTTCCAGTTCTTCGATCTTATTATCAATGATATTGCTGATGATCTTGCTATAACAGTTCCAAACATAACGACATGTGCCATTAATTTTGATCACAACAAGCAGACATAAAAAAACCCAGCACGATGGCTGGGTTTTCAAACGACAAATCAGTGATTAACCGATGTGAGTCATACCGTTCATGTACTTACGAAGTACTTCAGGGATCTCGATACGACCGTCAGCCTGCTGATTATTTTCTAAAATAGCAACCATTGTACGACCAACAGCAAGACCAGAACCGTTTAATGTGTGTAGAAGCTCAGGCTTCTTCTCACCTTTACGACGGAAACGTGCTTGCATACGACGAGCTTGGAAATCCCACATGTTAGAACAAGAAGAAATTTCACGGTACGTTTCTTGAGCAGGAACCCATACTTCAAGATCATAGGTTTTACATGAGCCAAAGCCCATATCGCCAGTACAAAGAACCACTTTACGGTATGGAAGCTCTAGAAGCTGTAGTACTTTCTCAGCGTGACCTGTTAACTCTTCTAGTGCAGCCATTGAATCTTCAGGTTTCGTAATTTGTACAAGCTCAACTTTATCGAACTGGTGCATACGAATAAGGCCACGAGTATCACGACCGTAAGAACCTGCTTCAGAACGGAAACATGGTGTATGTGCCGTCATCTTAACAGGAAGATCCGCTTCATCAGTGATGGTATCACGCATCATGTTTGTTACAGGTACTTCAGCTGTTGGGATCAATGATAGAACGCGAGGTTCTTCATCATTTACTTTTTCAGTTAAAGGCTGTGTATGGAACAAGTCTTCACCGAACTTCGGAAGCTGACCTGTGCCAAATAAGCTATCTGCATTTACTAGGTACGGTACATACATTTCTGTGTAGCCGTGCTCTTCGGTATGAAGATCAAGCATAAACTGTGCAATTGCACGGTGTAAGCGCGCAAATTGACCTTTCATAACGATAAAGCGTGCGCCGGTAATTTTTACAGCACTCGCAAAATCAAGACCACCCGCCATTTCACCCAGATCTACGTGATCTTTCACATCGAAGTCATAAGCTTTTGGTTCACCCCAACGAGAAATTTCTACGTTTTCAGACTCGTCTTTACCAACAGGTACAGAATCATCTGGGATGTTTGGTACAGATTGTGTAATAACATCAAGCTCCGCTTGTAACTCAGCTAACGCTTTTTTCGCGTCATCAAGCTCAGAACCTAGGTTACCCACTTCAGCCATAATACGCTCGGCTTCTTCGTGATCACCTTTCGCTTTTGCCTGACCAATCGACTTCGATCGCGAGTTACGTTGAGCTTGAAGCTCTTCTGTCTTCACTTGAAGGGATTTACGCTTCTCTTCAAGGTTACGTAAAGTTTCTACATCAAGGTTAAAACCACGACGCGCGAGTTTTTCAGCTGTTTCATCCAGCTCTGTTCGAAGTAATTTAGAATCTAGCATGCTAATCCTGTGCTCTTAATATTCTGAAATGCACGTTATTTAGACGATTTTTATCAAAATAGTCTGTAATTAGGAAGGCAGTTCTCACATGGAACTGCCAGTCGTTTAACGATACCCAAAAAGCCTTATTATTGGTAGCGCTTTAACGGGCTTTTTGCATCTAATGAAGCAAGATAATCCAACTTTTCGGATATTTTCATTTCTAAACCACGGTTTGATGGTTGGTAATAAACCCGATCACGGATTTCACGCGGTAGATACACTTCACCTGCCGCATAAGCCCCTGCTTCATCATGGGCATAACGATATCCTTCACCATAACCTAATTCTTTCATTAACTTGGTCGGCGCATTACGTAAATGATGAGGGACTTCAAAATCGGGAAATTCGCGCGCATCAGCTTTGGCAAGATTAAACGCCACATAAACCGCATTACTTTTCGCCGCACAAGCTAAGTACACAATCGCTTGTGCTATGGCTCGCTCACCTTCATAAGCGCCAACACGGGTGTAACAGTCCCACGCAGAAACCGCGACTTGCATCGCACGAGGATCAGCATTACCAATATCTTCTGAAGCAATAGCTAATAGGCGACGAGCCACATATAGCGGATCACAGCCTGCTTGGAGCATACGTGCAAACCAATACAAAGCACCATCAGGATTAGAACCTCGAATTGATTTATGCACCGCTGAGATCATGTCGTACCAAAGATCACCTTTGTTATCAAAGCGCGCAACCTTTTCGCCTGTGACTTCCGCCAATAATTCGACCGTTATTTGCTTAATGCCTTCATCATCTTCTTCAGCCATATCAATAAGCTGCTCAAGATAATTTAAAGACATACGCGCGTCACCACGAACAAACTCAGCTAATTTTTCTTTAATATCATCCGCAAAGTGTAAATTCGTTTCAGTTACCCCTCGCTCTTTATCCGTTAATGCTTGTTCAATCACTTGCAAGATCTCATCATCCTCAAGTGACTTTAACTTATAAACTCGAGCGCGAGAGAGTAATGCATTATTAAGCTCAAACGATGGGTTTTCCGTCGTTGCACCAATAAATGTTACAGTACCGTCTTCAATATGCGGTAAAAACGCATCTTGCTGACTTTTATTAAAACGATGCACCTCATCAACAAATAAAATAGTGCGACGTCCCGCCATTTTATTGTCACGAGCCTTATCAATTGCAGCTCGAATATCTTTAATACCGGATGTTACAGCAGACACACGCTCTACTTCAGCGTTGGCATAATGTGCAGCGACTTCTGCTAATGTCGTTTTTCCTGTACCCGGTGGCCCCCACAAAATCATTGAATGTAGCTGCCCGCCTTCTAAGGCTCGACGTAAGGGTTTTCCTTGTCCCAAAATATGTTGCTGACCGATATATTCTTCTACTGTTCGAGGTCGCATTCTTGCGGCTAGCGGCCTGAAATCAGAAGAAAAATCAAGGCTGAAGTTATTCAAAATAACCACTCCCATAAACAGAAAAAGGTGGCTAACAGCCACCTATACAATTTAGATAAACAATACATACACGCTAACTCATAGCATCATATCGATTGTTTTTTCATTGACGTTGGTCATCCAGTTCTACCCCTTTCGGTGGCGTAAACTTAAATAAGTCTGCCGCTGGTGTAGTACGTGTAAATTTAGATAATGTGTAGTTACTGCGTTGCCCGTCACTCTCAACTACAGAGAAATTACGCACTTGACCATCTTTAGATACTGTCACGATAAACTCTTTCATCGAAGAAGTTTTATCTTTCGGCGTTAAGGTAAAAGTATCTACTAATTGCTTCACATTATAACGCGACCAGTCTTTTTCATTATTACGTGTTAACAAAACAAACGGTGTTTGTTCTGTTGCATCTTTTAGCCACATTGCCGTGACCTGTTCAACGAATGGGCTGTAATACCATACTGTTTTACCATCGGAGACTAACAAGCTTGCATCCGGTGTTTTAGTATCCCAACGGAATAAATTAGGGCGCTTAATGGATAAATCGCCAGTCCCATCAACCAATATTTCACCGTCAGGACTTATCACTTTCTGAGTAAAGTTAGCACTAAAGGCATTAACTTTATCAAGTCGGCTACTTAATGCTTGTTGTGGCGTAGCCCAAGCACTTGTTGTTGCAAGCATTGGAACGGCAACTAATATACTTAGCCATAACTTTTTCATCATATTCGCTTACCTCTATTAAAGTAAACCGCCGAACATACTATGCGCAGCGGTTTAAATTACGCTATAAATTTACTGACAGCAAGGTGTCGGTTTATTCATTAATCGTGGATCTGTACTGGCGCAGGTGCTAGTACTTCTCGGTTTGAATTGTGCCCCGGCGGACTAACAATGCCATGCGCTTCTAATTGCTCAACAATTCGCGCTGCGCGGTTATAACCAATTTTAAAGCGGCGCTGAACACCCGATACTGATGCGCGACGCGTTTCAGTGACAAATGCAGCTACTTCATCAAACAGTTGATCGATATCATCATCACCACCAGTGGATGTTTCACCCGGCAATAGACTTTCTGAACCTTGGTCTGAGCTTAGAATACTATCTATATATTGTGGTTTACCACGCGCTTTCCAATCATTCACCACGTTATGTACATCATCATCCGATGCAAATGCACCGTGAACACGTGTTGTATGGCTTTGACCTGGTGGTAAGTACAGCATATCACCCATACCAAGCAAGGATTCTGCACCACCTTGATCAAGAATGGTACGTGAATCTGTTTTGGTCGATACCGTAAATGCCATACGCGTAGGAATATTTGCTTTAATTAAGCCGGTAATAACATCTACAGATGGGCGCTGAGTAGCAAGTACTAAGTGGATACCTGCCGCACGTGCTTTTTGAGCGAGACGCGCGATAAGCTCTTCAACTTTCTTACCAACAACCATCATTAAGTCAGCAAATTCATCGATGATAACCACAATACTCGGCATTTTTTCAAGTAATGGTGGGTATTCATCCATGGTATCGCCTGGCTGCCATAATGGATCATGAATAGGGAAACCCGCCGCTGCCGCTTCCTCTAACTTATCGTTGAAGCCCGCTAGGTTACGTACTCCACATTTCGCCATGAGCTTATAACGACGTTCCATTTCCCCAACACACCAACGCAAGGCATTGCCGGCATCTTTCATGTCAGTTACGACTTCCGTTAATAGATGCGGTATACCTTCATAAATAGATAATTCCAACATCTTTGGATCGATCATAATAAAGCGACAATCTTCAGGCTTACACTTGTATAGTAAGCTCAAGATCATGACGTTTACACCAACTGATTTACCCGATCCCGTCGTACCCGCGACCAGTAAGTGAGGCATTTTACTTAGATCAGCCACAACAGCTTCACCAGCGATATCGCTACCTAAAACAATCGGTAATGGACCATCCATATTCTGAAAACGCTCACTGGCGACCACTTCAGACATGTATACCGTTTCTCGACCTTTGTTCGGCAGCTCTAAACCAATATATGGTTTACCCGGAATAGCCTCAACGACACGTACAGCCATCACAGACAACGCACGCGCTAAGTCTTTTGCTAAACCAGAGATGCGACTGACTTTCACACCTGGCGCTAAATCTAATTCAAAGCGGGTAATAACTGGCCCCGGATAAATCCCTTTCACCTGCGCTTTAATTTTATAATCAACTAACTTAGATTCAATTAACGCAGCTGTCGCTTGCAGCTCTTCTTCAGAAGCAGGCTCCACAGTGCGACGCGCTGGTTGCAATAAATCTAATGTCGGCATTGGTGACGTTGGCGCCGGAAGATCAACTTCTGTTTGCATTAAAAACGGATTATCTAATCCAGCCAAATGCGCTTGTTCTTTTTGTAAATCACGAATATTTTGTAAAAACGCTTCCTGATCGGCTTTTTCTTTTTGTTCTGGTGTTAACGCTACCGCTTCACCACGCTCTAGTTCAGACATACCATCTTGCACACCAATTTCAATATCACTTCCAGGAACTGGCTGTGATGTTGTTGGTTGTGGAGCGACAACTTGCGACGCTACTGGTGTTGTCTGTTGAACAGCCATAGATTCTTCAGCTTGACTTAGTTCAGCAACATTCTGCTGTGAAGAATGATAAGCAGGAGCAGCAGTTACTGCTGATTCAGCCGCTTCAATTGCACTTTGCGTATACTCATCCACTGGAACAGTAAAATCTTCATTTTTATCCAGTTCACGTTCTAAATCCTCAATCGAAAGACCACGAGGCTGAGTAGCTGGCTGCTGAACTGTCTCTTGTTGCTGTTGAACAGGCTGACTTACCACAGGTTGTTGAACAGCAGCTTGCGGTTGTACCACTGGCTGACTTACAACAGGTTGTTGAACAGCTGCTTGTGGTTGTACCACTGGCTGACTTACAACAGGTTGTTGAACAGCAGTTTGCGGTTGTGCCACTGGCTGACTTACAACAGGTTGTTGAACAGCTGGTTGCGGTTGTGCCGCGGGCTGACTTACAACAGGTTGTTGAACAGCAGTTTGCGGTTGTACCACTGGCTGACTTACAACAGGTTGTTGAACAGCTGGTTGCGGTTGTGCCGCGGGCGGGCTGACAACAGGTTCACTCGTTTCTAACAACGGGTCACGTGTCACATCAGAATTCGGTCGAACAATCTTATAAGGTGAAGATTCGACTTCTTTTGCATTATTATCTAATGGTTCGTTATTAACATAAGATGATAATAACGGGTCATCTTCATCATCAACGTCACTTATGTGTGCCATGTAAGGCATTTCTGATTCATCAGGGATTTCGGTTGCAAAAGGTCGCATAACCTCATGTTTATCTGAGCGGAATTTATTTAAAAACCATGTTAACGAAGCAAGCGTCTTCTCACCTAATGTATCAACAATTGATATCCATGAAATACCCGAGAACAATGTAAAGCCAATAGCCCAAATAAACATTAATACTAATGTTGTACCAAGCACATTAAGCAATGGCATAGAGATGTTTGAAACAACATCTCCCACGACTCCACCCGATGAAAAGTACCAAATATCGTCAAAGTTTAAATCAGCAAGACCACAGCTAGTTAATAGCAATAAAATTAGACCTAAAAGACGAGTGCCGTAAACCATATAATCGTGAGATAAACTTTTTGAACGGCGACGAAATAAATAATAGCCAAGTAAGACTATTAAGGCAGGAAAAACATAGGCTAATGAACCAAAACTGAAGAAGAATGTATCAGCGACTAAAGCGCCAAACGCGCCAGCTTTATTCTGAACAACCCCTTCCCAAGCAGTTTGTGACCATGATGGATCTGCAGGGTTAAATGTTACCAATGCCACCATAATATAAATAGCAGCTAAAATACTGATGATTAAAAAACCTTCAACAATGCGTTGTGTACCTGACAAACGCATCTGGGACAGTTTTTTACCTTTAATTTTCCTCAAGGATAACTCCGATGTCTCTATAAAACTCAAAATTTTGCCAGAAATCTAAGACATTCATCGAATAATACTAATATCTATAGCCAAATGCGCTATAAAGTTTAGCTAAATATAAGAAATACAATGTCATTGTCTCAATGCCACTATTCTATACTAAATGCGTGCATTGTCTGTGTACCGAAAAAGCTTTTAGTGAAAAATTTTCTCTCGCCCCAGATAATAAGGTACAGATAGCTATTTTAGACGCCCAATAGATAAAAAAATTCATCACTATGTCAATTTGATTCACTTTTTGTCCAATTAACCACCACTATGAATAAATTAACATATCGTACAAACAAAACGAGCGGCTAAATAGCCGCTCGTTTATTTATTCTGCTTATACTCAGAAATACACTTATCGTGTTTTAATCACTAGATTATTTGACTGTTTAACTTCTTCCATTACAACGTACGTACGCGTGTCATTTACACCCGGTAGACGCAACAAGGTTTCACCAAGGAGCTTACGGTATGCTGACATATCAGATACACGTGTTTTTAATAAGTAGTCAAAATCACCAGAAACAAGATGACATTCTTGAATATCTTCAAGCTCTTGAACTGATTTATTGAACTGTTCAAATACATCTGGTGCACCGCGATTTAGTGTGATTTCTACAAACACTAATAATGAAGCATCAAGAAACTGTGGGTTAAGCAATGCAGTATAACCACTGATATAACCTTGACGCTCTAAACGACGTACACGCTCAAGACAAGGTGTTGGGGATAAACCAACACGCTTTGATAGCTCAACATTTGAAATTCTGCCGTCTTTTTGAAGTTCATTCAAAATATTACGGTCAATGCGATCCAATTCCTTGGATGGTTTCTTTTTGGTATCTACCATTTTTTATTCCACCTTCTTACTTCCTTGCAAAAAAATATACTACATTTTATCTATTTTTAGAATCAAATAAGCCAAAAGTCAAAATTAATGATCAATAATCACCTATAAATTGACATGTAACCTAGACAAATTGACTGCTTAACATTATTTTCATGGCAGTTTGATCTTTATAATTCACTACCCGCTCATGTTCCTTGCACAATATTGCCAGCTACAGTCTTGCCGCATGCTAAAAATTGAATATTTATCACCCGCCTATCCTATAATTTCAGGTGCGCATCATTATGTAGTTATAGAAATTTTTACCAGATAAGAAATGATTGTCAAAGTAAAACAGCAGTAAAATTCGTATTAATCACTACGAAAACGCATAAAAAACACCTAAAACATGTATCTTTGACTCCATTCTATTTGCGACAAAGAGCATTATCATATGAATAATTAACCATATAAAAACACCTAATATCTAGTCGACCATTTTTTAATCAAGGTTTCTTTGCTAACGTTCTTTCTTTTATTCTCAATAAAAAACAATAAAATTATCATTAAAAATCAAATAATTAAAAACAAATTATGCATCAACCTGTACATTCGACATAGCTAACGCGGTTAAATATAAAACAATTGATAATAAAAAAATGACGCGATAAAAATATAATCTGATTTTTCAATTTTATGTTTTTTACTTATTCATTTTCTTTCGTATTTTTTTGTGACCTATGTAACGTTTTATTTATTAACCTCTTTGTCTTTACTTAACGTTTTTTTTTCATATATAACGACAAATTAGCAATAACCTATTCTTAATTCGACTCTTCCTTTACGTCTGCAATTTACCTACAATCAATTCTCAATAACAATAATCTCATTCAGCCTGGAGAAGAAATGAGTAACGTAAAACATTGTGAACTGCTCATCCTTGGTTCTGGTCCTGCGGGCTACACCGCTGCAGTATATGCAGCACGTGCAAATTTAAACCCTGTGATGATCACTGGTATGCAGCAAGGCGGTCAATTAACTACGACGACAGAAGTAGAAAACTGGCCTGGAGATGCTGATGATCTCACCGGTCCTGCGCTAATGGATCGCATGAAAGCACACGCAGAAAAATTCAATACGGAAATTATTACCGACTACATTGTTGAAACGGATTTCAGCCAACGTCCTTTTTTATTAAAAGGTGAAAGCAATACTTACACGTGTAATGCGCTAATTATCTCAACAGGCGCTTCAGCAAAATACATTGGCTTAGAATCAGAGGAAGCATTTAAAGGCCGTGGCGTTTCTGCATGTGCGACTTGTGACGGTTTCTTTTATCGCAGTCAAAAAGTAGCAGTTGTCGGTGGCGGTAATACAGCTGTTGAAGAGGCGCTTTATCTATCAAATATCGCCTCTGAAGTTCACCTTATCCACCGTCGTGATTCTTTCCGCTCAGAAAAAATTCTGATTGATCGTCTCATGGATAAAGTCGCTAATGGCAATATCATACTGCATACAGATCGTACTTTAGACGAAGTACTTGGTGATGATATGGGGGTTACTGGTCTTCGTCTTAAAGATACTCATTCTAACGCCACTGAAGAGTTAGAGGTTATGGGTGTGTTCATTGCAATTGGCCACCAGCCAAATACCGCTATTTTTGAAGGTCAATTAGACATGGAAAATGGCTATATTAAAGTGAAGTCAGGCTTAAATGGTAATGCAACACAGACAAGCATTGAAGGTATTTTTGCCGCTGGTGATGTGATGGATCATAACTACCGCCAAGCAATTACCTCTGCAGGAACTGGTTGTATGGCTGCGCTTGATGCAGAACGTTACCTTGACGCCCAATAATCAGTAAACGTCCAAACCGCCACTCATGAAGTCGCGGTTTGTTTATCTCATAGTTAAATGTATGCTCACCATTTAACTATGAGCTACCCACCGTTAATACCGTAATGAAACCCTTATATGGATAAACAATTACATCGCGATTTAACCAAATGGCTTAAATCCCAAAGCAAGTTAGCAAAACGCTGGCTTATGCTAAGTATTGGATTAGGCTTTTTGTCTGGTTTACTGCTTGTTGGACAAGCAGCATTACTTGCAAGTATTCTGCATCAACTGATTATTGAACATACTGATAAATACTCTCTTATTAATCAATTTATTGGTTTATTTGTTATTATCGGTTTGCGTTCCCTATGTAGTTGGGGAAGAGAAATTTTTGGTTACCGTTGCGGCGAACAAATACGGTTACATATACGCCAATTAATTCTTAACCGCTTACAAAACTTAGGCCCCGCTTATATTAAAGGGAAACCTGCTGGCACATGGGCAAGTCTTGTTCTTGAGCAAGTAGAAGAAATGCAAGATTTCTTTGCTCGCTATCTACCCCAGATGTCACTATCCGTTCTTATTCCTGTCGTTATTTTATTTGTCGTTTTCCCCTTAAACTGGGCAGCGGGGTTAATATTCTTACTCACCGCACCACTTGTTCCTTTATTTATGGCACTGGTTGGCTTAGGTGCTGCAGATGCTAACCGCCGAAATTTTAAGGCATTACAACGCTTATCTGGTCACTTTTACGACCGTCTTCAAGGGCTATCTACCCTGCGTTTATTTGATCGTGCAGAGGCTGAAGCAGAGAACCTGAATGCCGCTTCACACGTACTTCGTAAACGAACAATGGAAGTCCTTCGTCTTGCTTTCTTATCTTCAGCAGTATTAGAGTTCTTCTCTGCTATTTCTGTTGCTATTGTTGCGGTTTACTTCGGTTTTGCTTTTATCGGTGAATTAAATTTCGGTAACTACGGTATCCCTATTACTTTATTTACTGGTTTGTTCATTCTGGTTCTTGCACCCGAGTTTTACCAACCGCTACGTGATCTTGGTACTTTCTATCATGCCAAGGCACAAGCTATTGGTGCGGCAGAATCTATCGTTGAGTTTCTAAATATTGAAGCAGACGAAATGACGGATGGCACTAAAACATTAACAACGCCAGAGAAAATACAAATATCAGTGACCGAATTAGAAGTATTAAGTCCTGAAGGTCAAAAGCTTGCAGGTCCACTGACATTTGATATTAATGCCAATGAGCATGTGGCATTGGTTGGCCCTAGTGGTGCAGGTAAAACCAGTTTATTAAACGCCTTATTGGGGTTCCTACCCTATCGCGGCAGTATAAAAGTTAATGGGATTGAATTGAAAGAGCTTAACCACAGTGAATGGCGTCAAGCGATTAGCTGGGTTGGTCAAAACCCGTTACTTGTTCACGGTACGATTTATGAAAACATCACATTAGGTGATCAATTCGCGGAACAAGCCAAAGTGACTCAAGTAGCAAAAGAAGCTTACGCTGACGAATTCATTAATCGCTTAGAAAAAGGTTATCAACATCATGTCGGTGATCGTTCCGGTGGTTTATCTGTAGGTCAAGCGCAGCGTATTGCTGTTGCTCGCGCCATGTTACAACAAGGTGCGTTTTGGATTTTAGATGAGCCCACAGCCAGCCTTGATGCTAACAGTGAACGCTTAGTCCTTGAAAGTTTAGGTCGTGCTGTTGAGCAACACACCACATTGATGGTTAGCCACCGTTTAGATCAACTACATGCTATGGATCGTGTTCTTGTAATGGAGAATGGCAAACTTGTTCAAAACGGTTCGTTCGTAGAAATCAGTCAACATGGCTTACTGGCAGATATGCTAAGCCATACAGATAAGAGGGATCTCGATGCGTGATTTAATCCCTTACCTAAAACTTTACCGTAAGCACTGGTTTGGCTTAACACTCGGTATGCTCTTAGGTTTAGCTACAATTCTTGCCGCTATTAGTCTATTAACCCTATCCGGCTGGTTTATTGCCGCTTCTGCTGTTGCGGGTTTAACCATAGCGAGAGAAACATTCAACTACATGTTACCAGGGGCTGGGGTTCGTGGTTTCTCTATGGCTCGTACCGCAGGGCGCTGGGGGGAACGCGTTGTTAGCCACAACGCAACGTTTAAGCTCCTTGCTGATCTACGTTTATTTTTCTTTAGGAAACTCACACCACTGATCCCTGGCCGTCAAGCGAACCTACGTGATGCTGATTTGCTGAACCGTTTAGTTGCTGATGTTGATGCGATGGATCACATCTATCTAAGATTGGTTAGTCCTTTAGTGATTGGCGTATTAGGTATCGCTGCAATTACCGCATTTTTATCATGGTTTGATCCAACGATTGGCTTAACGCTTGGTGGGATATTGCTCTCATTAATGTTTATATTGCCTATTTTGTTTTACCACTTAGGTAAACGTAACGGTGAGCAACTGACAGTTGCAAAAGCGAACTACCGTGTAAAACTACTCGATTGGTTGCAAGGCCATGCAGAACTCTTGCTGTTTAATGCAGAACCTCGTTACCGCCAACAAGCAGAAGCAGAGCAAGACCAACTGCTTGCAGCTCAACGCAAAATGGCGAGTTTAACAGGCTTAGCGAATGGTATGTTGATGGCAGCCACAGGCTGGACCTTAGTGGTCATTCTGTGGATTGCTGCTGATGGTATTGGTGGCCATGCGCCCGATCCATTTGTAGCTATGGTCGCATTTGCAACCATGGCAAGCTTTGAGATGATGATACCAGTTGCTGGTGCTTTCCAATACCTAGGGCAAACCATAACGTCAGCAAAACGCTTAAATGAAATCATTGAAGCGACACCTGATACGATCTTTGATCCAAACGGTTACCACGGTGATGCACAAGGTGAGCTAAAGATTGAAAATGTCAGCTACACCTATTACGGTAGCACTCAGACTGTTGTGAAGAATGTATCAATAGACTTAAAACAAGGTGAAAAACTGGCATTACTAGGGCGAACAGGTTGTGGTAAATCAACCTTACTTCAACTGCTCACGCGTAGTTGGGATCCTCAACAAGGTCAAATTTCCATTGATGGCAAACCACTTCCAACATGGAGTGAAAGTGCTCTACGTAAAGCAATTACCGTGGTTAGCCAACGTGTTGATATCTTCAATGGTTCATTGCGTGAAAACCTTGTGTTAGCAAAACCCAACGGCACTGATGCTGAATTTACCGAGGCATTAATTCAAGTCGGCCTATCAACCCTACTTGAAGAGAAAGGATTAGATACTTGGTTAGGTGAAGGTGGACGTCAAATCTCTGGTGGTGAAAGACGCCGCTTAGGTATCGCTCGCGCACTACTTCATGATGCGCCTATCCTACTAATGGATGAGCCAACAGAAGGTCTTGATCGCCGAACTGAGCAGCAAATATTAGCCTTGTTACTCGAACATGCAAAAGATAAAACCGTACTCTTTATCACCCACCGATTAGTGGGACTCGATCAAATGGATCAAATCTGTTTAATGGATGAAGGTGAGATCATCGAACGCGGTAAACACCAAGCATTACTGGCACAAAACGGTCGTTATGCAGAATTGTGTAATCGTATCTAAGTACTGTAATAGCTAAAATAAATAAAGGCGATATCTGACTATATCGCCTTTTTATTATCTGTCTCATCTCACCATCAACTGCGATATAATCATTTAAGATTTACCACTACTATCAGTAAAGTATGACTATTTATTTACCAGAGATCGATAGCAGCACTTACCAGTTTCCTCACCCGTCAAACGCCTTATCAGAACCTAATGGGTTATTGGCAATGGGAGGAGATCTCAGCCCCAAACGCTTACAAACCGCCTATCGTGAAGGTATTTTCCCTTGGTTTTCGGAAGGTGAACCTCTTCTCTGGTGGAGTCCTACCCCTCGTGGCGTTTTTCATCCACATGCCTTTATACCAAGTAAGAGCCTGAAAAAGTTTTTCCGTAAATCAGGCTATACCGTCACGATTAACAAGGCATGCCATGATGTGATTCGCCACTGTGCAAGTTGCCGAGGGCCTGAACAAACATGGATCACCGAAGAAATGATTTCAGCCTATCAAAAACTACATACATTAGGTATTTGTCATTCCGTGGAAGTCTGGTTTAATGAAAAACTTATAGGTGGTTTTTATGGTGTTGCAATAGGAACTGTTTTTTGTGGTGAGTCGATGTTTTCATTGGCGGATAATGCATCTAAAATTGCATTATGGCAGTTTTGTCGTTATTTCTCTGAGCTTGGCGGTACATTAATTGATTGCCAGATGATGAATCCACACCTTGAATCCTTAGGCGCAGAAACCTTTGAGCGTTCGCTATTTTTAGACCATCTTTACCAGCAGCGAGATATTATACTGCCAGTAGAAACCTATCTTTCTCACGTTTTACCGATTGCACAGGCCTAACCAATGGATCAGTTATCACTACAAATCGGTCTAACACCAGAATCTAATTGCAGTTACTTACCTAATCAAACAGAACGCTTAGGGGTAGTAATAGAGCCACAGTGGCTATCACCCGAAGGCTACGACGTATTAATAGCCTCAGGTTACCGTCGCAGTAGTCGTGCCATTTACAAACCTATGTGTGCTGCTTGCTCAGCTTGTACACCTTTACGTATTGATTGCCAAAGGTTCACACCATCAAGAAGTCAAAAGCGTCAGCAAGCTCAAATGCGAAAGCTGCGCTTTGAATTTAAAACAGAGCTAGATGAAAACTGGTTTGTATTATATGAAAAATACATCCGTCTTCGTCATTCCACAGGATCCATGTTTCCAGCCAATAAAGAACAATTTTTTGAATTTGTAACAGCACCTTGGATGGCAACCGCGTTTTTGCATGTTTATGAAGATGAAAAACTTATCGCCATTGCTGTAACGGATGTATTTCCTGACGCATTGAGCGCAGTGTATAGCTTTTTTGAACCAGAGCACTCTCTCTCACTCGGAACCTTATGTGTACTTTTTCAAATAGCATTCTGTCGTCAATCAAAACGTCAATGGCTATATCCTGGATTTCAAATCGATGCTTGTAAGGCAATGAATTACAAAACACGTTTTGTCCCTCATCAAAAACTTATCGATGGTATATGGCAATAAGTTTGCTTAAATCTAAAGCAATACAAACTGAACACATCAAACAAAAGTCAATTTACGTAGAAAATACGTATTAATCGCGAACAAAAGCTGACAAAGACAACTGGCAAGGGTAAAATTAGCACCTAAACTTTACACTTAAACAGTTTCGAGGCATTATCCAGCCCGATCAAGATGAATGGCTGGTAGCCTAAGAGGATTCAATGGCAAAAGAAGACGTAATTGAAATGGCAGGTACTGTACTAGATACACTACCTAATACAATGTTCCGTGTTGAGCTGGAAAACGGTCACGTTGTTACTGCTCACATCTCTGGTAAAATGCGTAAAAACTACATTCGTATTCTTACTGGTGACAAAGTAACTGTGGAACTGACTCCTTACGATCTAACTAAAGGTCGCATCGTCTTCCGCGCACGTTAATTTTCTTTCAAAATTAACGATGCAGTGAAACCCAGCTAAATGCTGGGTTTTATTTTATCTATCAAATAATCTTTTTGCGTAGATAAAAAAACGCCGCAGACTTAGTAGCCTGCGGCGTTCTAGTTTTATCGCATTTCATCACTAATGCGCAGGTTCCATCTCACTACTGAATTGGAAATCAAGCTCATCATTGATAAAGTCAACACGTACAGAACCACCATTCACTAAACAACCAAACAGTAATTCATTCGCCAGCGGCTTTTTCAAGTTATCTTGAATTACACGCGCCATCGGACGAGCACCCATTGATTTATCGTAACCTTTATCTGACATCCAGTTACGTGCACGCTCAGAGACTTCCATCGATACACCACGCGCATCAAGTTGGGCTTGCAGTTCAACAATAAACTTATCTACCACTTGACCAATAACATCTTTCTCTAGGTGGTTAAACCAAATGATATTGTCTAAACGGTTTCTGAATTCCGGTGTAAATACACGTTTGATTTCAGTCATCGCATCATGGCTATGATCTTGTTGAATAAGGCCAATCGATTTACGTACTGTCTCGGTCACACCCGCATTGGTCGTCATAACAAAAATCACGTTACGGAAATCCGCTTTACGACCATTGTTATCTGTTAACGTACCGTTATCCATTACTTGTAGTAGTAGATTAAATACATCAGGGTGCGCTTTTTCAATCTCATCCAGTAGCACTACTGAATGTGGATTTTTGATCACAGCGTCCGTTAATAAACCACCTTGGTCATAACCCACATAACCAGGAGGAGCACCGATTAAACGGCTAACAGTATGACGCTCCATGTACTCTGACATATCAAAACGTAATAGTTCAATGCCTAGCGTACGTGCAAGTTGTACGGTCACTTCTGTTTTACCAACACCTGTAGGGCCTGCAAACAAGAAAGAACCAACAGGTTTATTCTCAGCACCTAAGCCTGCACGACTGAGCTTAATGGCCTCTGTGAGTACATCAATGGCGTTATCTTGACCAAAGACTAGCATCTTCAGTTTGTCATCAAGATGCTGAAGTACATCTCGATCGCTTGATGAAATCGACTTCTCAGGGATACGTGCCATCTTTGCAATCATGGCTTCAATATCACCCACGTTCACCGTTTTCTTACGGCGATTAGCTGGAGCGAGACGACAACGAGCTCCCGCTTCATCAATCACATCAATCGCCTTATCTGGTAAATGGCGCTCATTGATGTATTTAGCTGAAAGCTCTACCGCTGCACGAATTGCTTTATTGGTAAAACGTACTTCATGGTGCGCTTCATATTTCGGCTTCAAGCCCATTAATATCTTGGTTGTATCATCAAGAGATGGTTCAATCACATCAATCTTTTGGAAGCGGCGTGAAAGTGCACGCTCTTTCTCAAAAATATTACTGTACTCTTGGTACGTGGTTGATCCCATACAACGTAACTTGCCACTACTTAGCAACGGCTTAATTAAATTTGCAGCATCAACTTGACCACCTGATGCCGCACCCGCACCGATAATAGTGTGGATCTCATCGATAAATAGCACTGCATGATCTTCTTTTTCTAACTGCTTTAAAATTCCTTTAAAACGTTTTTCAAAGTCACCACGATACTTAGTTCCCGCGAGTAGCGAGCCAATATCCAGGGAATAGATCACGCAATCTTTGATAATTTCTGGCACCTGTCCTTCAACAATACGCCATGCTAACCCTTCTGCTATCGCTGTTTTACCGACCCCAGCTTCACCAACCAGTAATGGGTTATTTTTACGACGACGGCATAACACTTGAACGGTGCGTTCCAGCTCTTTATCTCGCCCGATCAATGGATCAATACCGCCCGCTTTTGCAAGCTGATTAAGGTTAGTTGCAAAGTTCTCAAGCTTATCTTCAGAATTTGCTTCTGCGCGCTGCTCTTCGTTATTTCCCATATCTGATGAATTAACATCATCGTTGTCACTGTCTTTTACAGTGCCGTGAGAGATAAAGTTAACGACATCTAGACGACTAATATCACTTTTCTTAAGTAAGTAAGCGGCGTGAGATTCTTGCTCACTAAAAATAGCAACAAGAACATTAGCACCCGTAACTTCACTACGTCCGGATGATTGAACATGGAAAACTGCACGTTGTAAGACACGCTGGAAACTTAGCGTAGGTTGTGTTTCACGGCTTTCGTCATCAACCGGAATTAATGGCGTAGTTTGTTCAATAAAGGAATCAAGTTCACGACGCAATTGGTCTAAATCAGCGCGGCACGCTAATAAAGCCTCTTGAGCTGCTACATTTTCTAATAGAGCCATCAATAGATGTTCTACAGTCATAAACTCATGGCGCTTTTCTCGCGCACGGGCGAATGCACCGTTTAGGCTCGCTTCAAGTTCTTTGTTTAGCATAAGGCACCTCCCCTAAAAACCACTAAAAATGGCGTGCCGGAAAAAGATTATGCTTTTTCCATAGTACACAACAGCGGATGTTCATGTTCGCGTGCGTACATCATTACTTGCGCTACTTTTGTTTCTGCTACCTCTGCCGTGAAAGTTCCGCAAATAGCTTTGCCTTCATAATGTACAGCTAGCATTAACTGAGCAGCTTTCTCCAGATCCATGGAGAAGAAAGTTTGTAACACTTCTATCACAAAATCCATCGGTGTGTAATCATCATTATTCAAAATTACTTTGTACATCGATGGTGGCTTAACCTGAATCTCTTCCTCTTCTAAAATATCGGAGTCAGGGCTAATCCATTCGTATAACTTACTCATAGTTTCATCTTAGTTCATTAGTTCACAAGCTGGCTATAGAGAAGCCAACAAAAAAGATTTTATCAAAATGTTACAAAGAACACTTGACTGACTTGCTCTTTTTACTAAAGTGTTACCTGTAGTAGATATAATCTGCATCAAAACGCATTAGTATGCAAATATTCAAATGTATTGGTATATAGCTAATGCCAAATGGAAGTTGAATGCAAGAGGGATGTAATAGCATGGCAACAGGTACAGTGAAATGGTTCAATAACGCCAAAGGCTTTGGTTTCATCTGCCCTGAGGATGGAGAAGATGATATCTTCGCCCACTACTCTACAATCCAGATGGAAGGATATAGAACACTTAAGGCGGGACAACAAGTTAACTATGAAGTGCAAACAGGCCCCAAAGGCTATCATGCTAGCGAAATCATCCTCGCTGAAGGTGATGAAGCTAAGTAATCTTGTATCTACCACATTGTGTATAATAAAGGTGAGTTTCTCTCGCCTTTAATTTTTAGTCCCTTCTATCTCAACATCTACCGCATTATTAACAGACAATAATAATAATGTGTTTACTTGTCTATGATCCAATGCCTCAATGGACATTAAAAGTACACCCACCACATGGTTATTCGCTAATCTTGTTCTGTACCAGAGAAATATACCAACATATTATGAATAAAAAGTGCATGACTAAAAAAGCACTCCCTACCGCTCAAATACAAACATATTTTTAACAATTTTCCTGCTCTGTTTTCATCATATGCGAAATAATCAGCGATGAAAACCATTGACTCATAGCCAAATATCACCTTTGAGAAGTTAAGCACGAACCATTACTCTGAATGCCTAACAAGCAGACAAACTGTGTTTTTTGCATACAAAAAAGCCCAGCAGTGCTGGGCTCATATCTATATGTAATGATTAAATTACATTTGTTCAATCATATCATCAGCAAATTCAGAACACTTACGTAATGTTGCGCCATCCATTAGACGCTCGAAATCATAAGTCACTGTTTTGTTGCTAATCGCAGCTTCCATTGAACTAATAATTAGATCTGCAGCTTCAACCCAACCTAGGTGACGCAGCATCATTTCTGCAGAAAGGATAAGTGAACCAGGGTTTACTTTATCCTGACCTGCGTACTTAGGTGCAGTACCGTGCGTTGCTTCAAATAATGCAATGCCATCACCAATGTTTGCGCCAGGTGCGATACCAATACCACCAACCTGTGCTGCAAGTGCATCAGAAACGTAATCACCGTTTAGGTTCATCGTTGCAATAACATCGTATTCAGCAGGGCGAAGTAGGATTTGTTGCAAGAATGCATCAGCAATACAATCTTTAACGATGATTTCTTTACCCGTATTTGGATTCTTTAGAGTCATCCATGGGCCACCATCAAGTAGTTCAGCACCGAACTCTTGTAGCGCAACTTCGTAACCCCAATCTTTGAAGGCACCTTCGGTGAACTTCATGATGTTACCTTTGTGTACCAACGTTAGTGAGTCACGATCGTTATCGATTGTGTATTGAATTGCAGCACGAACTAAACGCTTAGTGCCTTCTTCAGATACAGGCTTGATACCTACACCACATTGTTGTGGGAAACGGATTTTAGTTGCACCCATTTCTTCTTGTAGGAATTTAATTACTTTATCCGCTTCAGCAGTGCCCGCTTGGAATTCAACACCCGCATAGATATCTTCAGAGTTTTCACGGTAAATAACCATGTCAGTTAGCTCTGGTTGCTTAAGTGGGCTTGGAACACCATCAAAGTAACGAACAGGACGAGCACAGATGTATAAATCTAGCTCTTGACGTAATGCTACATTCAGTGAGCGAATACCACCGCCGACAGGTGTTGTCAGTGGGCCTTTGATCGCTACTTTATATTCACGGATAAAGTCTAATGTTTCTTGAGGTAACCAAGCATCTTCACCGTAAATCTGTGTAGACTTTTCACCTGTGTAGATTTCCATCCACTCAATTTTACGATCGCCAGCGTAGGCTTTCTTTACAGCTGCATCGACAACTTTAATCATTGCAGGGCTTACATCAACACCAATACCATCACCTTCAATGTAAGGAATGACTGGGTTGTTAGGAACGACCAATTTACCATCAGAATCTAGGGTAATTTTCTGACCTTCAACTGGTACAACTACTTTACTATCCATTTTAATCTCCTAGCGTCCATTTGTTATCTTTTTGTAAGATGCGAGCAAATCATACTTGAAATTTTAACGGTACGCCAATTGTGTTATTTTCACGTATAATAGACCTGTCTATACTACAAATCTCCATTACGGCAGTATTTATGAAGCCAAATACCATGATTCGTCAACCTAAACGTGCCAATAATGAGCGCAGGGCATCAAGAAAATTAAATAAACCGAAGCGAGCTCGCGGTCCACAAAAGATCATTTTATTTAACAAACCCTTTAACACTTTGACCCAGTTTTCTGGTGAACCGGGTGACAGTACACTTGCAGACTTTATTCCAGTAAAAGATGTTTACCCTGCTGGACGCTTAGATAAAGACAGTGAAGGTTTGTTAGTTTTAACCAATGATGGTGTGTTACAAGCTAGGTTAACGCAGCCCAAATCAAAGCAAGCAAAAGTGTATTGGGTACAAGTTGAAGGCGCACCAACAGAAGCTAATCTGCAAGCTTTACGTGATGGCGTAGAATTAAAAGACGGCATGACACTGCCTGCAGGTGTTGAAGTCATTGAATCACCAATGGTATGGGATCGTAATCCCCCCATTCGCGAACGTAAAAACATTCCAACGACATGGCTTGCTATTACACTAAAAGAAGGGCGTAATCGCCAAGTTCGCCGTATGACCGCGCATATCGGCCATCCAACATTACGCCTAATTCGCCATCAAATGGCACAATGGACGGTCAATGATCTTGCACCTGGTGAGTGGCGAGAGGTCACATTAGCCACCAGTGAACAATTGTAAACGCTGCTATTTATCTGTGTGATTGTTTCTTCTCTCAAATCACACAGATTACCAACTAAAATGTAAAACACTCTTTCTCTTCAAAAAAACTACACATTCATCACTATATCTATTATTATCGACCTAAATAGCAAACGTTTGCGCAACTAGAAAAACAGTCTACTTATACTTTATATTCACGGCTTATTTGGCTATTACCCATTGTATTAGTAGTGATTTTTTAATTTCAGCAATGATACAAGACAGCGCATTGCGCTATGTCACTTATTTATTGAAGTGTGATTCTGCTCTCGATCTGTTTCAGCTCAATGCTTTCTGTTAGAATTACGCTCTTAACACTAAATTAGCGACTGAAGAGAAATATGTCAGATAACAGCCAAAAGAAAGTCATTGTCGGCATGTCCGGCGGCGTAGATTCATCGGTATCCGCTTACCTACTCCTTCAACAGGGTTATCAAGTTGAAGGCTTATTTATGAAAAACTGGGAAGAAGACGATAACGACGAATACTGCTCTGCTGCAGAAGATCTCGCTGATGCACAAGCTGTATGTGACAAGCTGGGTATTCCTCTGCACACCATTAACTTTGCAGCAGAATACTGGGATAACGTTTTCGAGTACTTCCTAGCTGAATACAAAGCCGGTCGTACACCAAACCCAGATATTCTATGTAATAAGGAAATCAAATTTAAGGCATTCCTTGAATTTGCAGACGAAGTACTTGAAGCTGATTACATTGCTATGGGTCACTACACCCGTCGTAGCTTCCCGACAGCGGAAGGCGATAAACCACAAATGTTACGTGGTGTAGATAACAACAAAGACCAAAGCTACTTCTTGTACACCTTAAGTCACGAGCAGATCGCACGTAGCTTATTCCCTGTTGGTGAACTCGAGAAACCAGAAGTTCGTCGCATTGCAGAAGAGCAAGGCTTAATTACAGCGAAGAAAAAAGATTCAACAGGTATCTGTTTTATCGGTGAGCGTAAATTCACTGAGTTCTTAGGCAAATATCTACCCGCTCAGCCAGGTAAAATTGTTACCGCTGACGAAGGGAAAGAAATTGGTGAACACCAAGGCTTGATGTACCACACCCTAGGCCAACGTAAAGGCTTACATATTGGTGGTCAAAAAGGTGGTAATGGTCACGAAGATGCATGGTATGTGGTTGATAAAGATGTTAAAAACAACCTATTGATTGTTGGCCAAGGCAAAGATCACCCGCGCCTAAAGTCAAACGGTTTAATTGCGAAGCAATTGCACTGGGTTGATCGTCAACCAATTCGTGAAACAATGGCTTGTACGGTGAAAACACGTTACCGCCAGCAAGACATTCCTTGCACCATCATTCCTGTGGATGATGAAACCATTAAAGTGATTTTTGATGAGCCTCAAATTGCAGTTACTCCAGGTCAATCCGCGGTATTTTACAACGGTGAAATCTGCCTAGGTGGCGGCATTATTGAAGAGCGAATTTAAAGGAGTTTCACCGTGGCTTACACTGTTTATGATCGAACAATCGCCTTTGCTGGTATTTGCCAAGCGGTAAAACTGGTTCAGGAAGTTGCCAAGAATGGTAGCTGTGACAACGATATTCTAGCCGCAACATTAAATAGTATTGTTGAAACAACACCAAACAATACTATTGCTGTCTATGGAAATGAAGAAAACCTACGCATGGGCTTAGAGTCCATGGTGCGTGATATCGACAATAGCACGTCAGGTAGTGAAATTACTCGCTACTTAGTCAGTGTGATGGCATTAGAACGTAAGTTGGAAAGTCGTCGAGATAGTATGTCTCAGCTTGGTGATCGCATTGATATGCTTAAACGCCAGCGTGATCACTTCGAGCTACTTGACGAGCAAATGCTCAGTAATATCGCGAGTGTTTACCTCGATATTATTAGCCCACTTGGCCCTCGTATCCAAGTATCAGGCACACCTGCGCAATTACAACAATCTCACGTACAGCATAAAGTCCGTGCATTATTACTAGCGGCTGTTCGTGGTGCGGTACTGTGGCGTCAAGTCGGCGGCAAACGTCGCCACCTATTGTTTGGTCGTAAACAAATGATCGAGCAAGCAAAAATCTTGCTTGCGCGAAACTAAAAGCGACGATGTAAATATTCATAACATCTAGCTTTGGCTAATCCCTTAGCTAGATGAACAAATTGTTTTAACCCTTATAAATCAGGAGAGACCCAATATGGAACTGTCAGCATTGACTGCTGTTTCCCCAGTAGATGGCCGATACGGAAGTAAAACAAGCGCACTACGCAGCATTTTCAGTGAATTTGGTCTGCTAAAGTACCGCACAATCGTTGAAATCCGTTGGTTACAAAAATTAGCCGCTACTGACGCTATTGTGGAAGTTCCTGCATTCAGCCCTGAAGCTAACGCATTCTTAGATCGTGTTGCCGCTGAGTTTAGTGAAGAAGATGCATTACGCATTAAAACGATTGAGCGTACAACAAACCACGATGTTAAAGCGGTTGAATACTTCTTAAAAGAAAAAGTAGCTGAAGTGCCAGAGCTTCACGCTGTTAACGAATTCATCCACTTTGCATGTACTTCTGAAGATATTAACAACCTTTCTCACGCGCTTATGCTGACAGAAGCACGTGAAAAAGTGATGCTACCAGAAGTACGTAACGTGATTGATGCGATCAAAGATCTAGCAAATCAATTCCGTGATATTCCAATGCTTACTCGTACTCACGGTCAGCCAGCTTCTCCATCTACAATGGGTAAAGAAATGGCTAACGTGGCGTATCGTATGGAACGTCAATACAAGCAAATCGAAAACGTTGAAATTCTTGGTAAGATCAACGGCGCTGTAGGTAACTACAACGCTCACCTTTCAGCTTACCCTGAAATCGATTGGCACCAATACAGTGAAGAGTTCGTGACCTCTCTAGGTATCACTTGGAACCCTTACACAACACAGATTGAACCACACGATTACATCGCAGAGCTATTTGATGCATTCGCACGATTCAACACAATTCTTCTAGACTTTGACCGTGACGTTTGGGGCTACATTGCACTAGGTCACTTCAAGCAGAAGACGATTGCAGGTGAAATCGGCTCATCAACCATGCCGCACAAAGTTAACCCAATCGACTTTGAAAACTCTGAAGGTAACCTTGGCCTAGCGAATGCTATCTTCGGTCACCTAGCACAAAAACTGCCTGTTTCTCGCTGGCAGCGCGACCTAACTGACTCAACAGTACTTCGTAACCTAGGGGTAGGTTGTGGTTATGCAATTATTGCTTACACATCAACACTGAAAGGCATTAGCAAGCTAGAAGTTAACGCTGATGCGTTAGCAGCAGAGCTTGATAAGAACTGGGAAGTATTGGCAGAGCCTGTACAAACAGTAATGCGTCGTTACGGTATCGAAAAGCCATACGAGAAGCTAAAAGAGCTAACTCGTGGTAAGCGTGTTGATGGCGAAGGTATGCGTGTATTCATCGATGGTCTTGACCTACCTGAGCATGAAAAAGCACGTCTAAAAGAGCTAACACCAGCAAACTACATTGGTGATGCTGTTAAGCTAACTGACAAGCTATAATGTCGTTCTAAACGGGATTAAAAAAGGCGAGAAGGGTGACCTTTCTCGCCTTTTCTTTATCTCGAATTTATCCATTAGACTTCCGTGAACATCACCAAACCACGTCGGTTCAATACATTAGCTTTTAAACAGTGTCCTTTCACGATGGGATTCTTCTCACCAAAATATTTCACTTCAAACTGATAATGACTTTCATCAATTCGCACTTTTATATAGCTTTCAATCGCATGTGAACGAGGCAGCGATAAAGCTTCATTATAGCTATCACTCCCTTGATAATCGGTATGACCTGTAATTAAGATATCTTCTTAAAGTGACTGAATTTTAGTAAAAAAAACATCTAACTATTTAATGTCTTCTGATTTTAAAACCGCTTTAGCGAGATCAAAGACAAATATATTTTCTTATCTTCCGCTATTGCTTGCGGTTTAAGTACTGAAATTTAATGGCCAATCGGTTTTCATTACTATCAATCAACGTCGTGTTTGCGAGCATAATGTACAGAAGAATATCACGGCAGATTGCATTGAAGTCACAATGAATGAAAGCTTAAGCAATGCGTTAAAACGCGCTGTGTATATTCTGTATCAAAATAAGAACATCACAGAGCAACTGAAAAATTACCAATAAAAAAGCGGTTTCTATATAGAAAGCCGCTTTTTGTAATTAAACACAATTTACGCTACATGTAAGCATGACACCGCATGAACATCGTTACCTTTTAGTTGCGGCTGTTGCTCTGCACACAATGATGTGGCATTTGGGCAACGGGTTCTAAATACGCAGCCTGAAGGGGGGTTCATTGGTGACGGTAAATCCCCTTCAAGCAATTCGATATGCTTGTTACGTTCCAATTCTGGATCTGGGATTGGCACAGCAGACATTAATGCCTTGGTATAAGGGTGCTGAGGCTCGGCAAACAGGGCTTCACTTTCCCCCATCTCAACCGCATTACCTAAGTACATCACCAACACACGATCAGAGATATGCTTCACAACCGAAAGATCATGAGCAATAAAAATCAAACTAAGACCCATCTCTTTTTGTAACGATTTAAGTAGATTAACTACCTGAGCCTGAATCGATACATCAAGTGCTGATACCGGCTCATCACAAATGATCATTTTAGGTTTTAAGATCAATGCCCGCGCAATACCAATACGTTGACACTGCCCGCCAGAAAATTCATGAGGATAACGGTTAATCACGTTAGGTAATAAACCCACTTTAGTCATCATCGCTTGTACTTGCTGCTTTACATCATCAGCTGAAAGCTTTGGATAAAACGCTTTTAATGGCTCTGCAATAATTTCACCCACCGTCATACGTGGGTTTAATGATGCTAATGGATCTTGAAAGATCATTTGAATTTCTTTACGCTTCTCTCGCAAAGCTTCACGCTTCAACTTTGTCAAATCTTGACCAAGCCAGACCACTTGCCCATCCGTTGCTTCAACTAAACCAATAACAGCACGAGCAAAAGTGGATTTACCACAGCCAGACTCACCCACTACACCGAGTGTTTCACCTTCATAAATACGGATATTAATGCCATCAACGGCTTTTAATTTAAGTGGCGGTGTCCATGGCCAAGCAGATTTTGCTGCAATGTTGAAGTGAACTTTAAGATCATTTACATCTAATAATAATTTCTTTTCTGTGCTCATTACCATGCCCTCATATCAGAAAAACACGCGCGTAAACGACCATCATCGAACGGAGTTAAGATCGGCGACTCTTGTTTACAACGTGCTGATACACGATGACATCGATCTTGATATGGACACCCCGTAGGTAAACGTAATAAATTCGGCGGATTTCCAGGAATAGTTGGTAACTCCTCCCCTTCAGTATCTAAACGAGGGATAGCACGCAATAAACCTTCGGTATAAGGATGGCTTGGTTGATAGTAGATATCATTGATCTTACCGTATTCCATCGTTCGACCGGCATACATCACAAGTACTTTGTCACAGCTCCCCGCGACGACACCAAGATCGTGAGTGATCATTATGATTGAAGTATTAAAATCTTTCTTCAAATCATTCAGTAATTCCATGATCTGTGCTTGAACGGTTACATCAAGTGCTGTTGTCGGCTCATCAGCAATCAACAACTTAGGACGACACAATAACGCCATTGCGATCATCACACGCTGGCGCATACCGCCTGAAAATTCATGCGGGTACATGCCAATCCGTTTACGTGCTTCTGGGATCTTAACCGCATCCAACATGCGAACAGACTCTTCAAACGCTTCAGACTTACTCATGTTTTTGTGCAGCATTAATACTTCCATGAGCTGATCGCTCACTTTCATATAGGGATTTAGCGATGTCATCGGGTCTTGAAAAATCATCGCGATTTGTTCTGCTCGAATTTTATTCAGCGCCTTTTCAGGCATATTTAAAATTTCATTACCTTCAAATTTAGCACTACCACTGATCTTACCGTTCTTCGCCAGTAACCCCATGATGGCAAAAACGGTTTGGCTTTTACCTGAACCTGATTCACCTACAATACCCAAGGTTTCTCCAAGGTTCAGCGAGAAATTAAGATCGTTAACCGCAGTAACAATACCGTCAGGCGTGGTAAATTCGACACGCAGATCTTTTACATCTAATAAGCTCATATTACGTCCTTATAATGAAGCAAGCTGATCAACTTTATTGTTCTAGCAGCATGTGTTGCCAACCAGCTTCATCCAGTTATCTATCTTTTGGATCCAATGCGTCACGTAGGCCGTCACCCACGTAGTTAAAACAGAACAGTGTCACAACCATGAAACTTGCAGGGAATATCAACTGCCAAATAGCCACTTCCATTGTTTGTGAACCTTCTTGTAGTAAAGCACCCCAACTTGTCATTGGTTCCTGTACCCCTAAGCCTAGGAAGCTAAGGAAAGATTCAGTCAGAATCATTGACGGAACAAGTAACGTTGAGTAAACCGCCACAATACCTAAGACGTTAGGCACAATATGGCGAGTGATAATACGCCAGCGACTCACGCCACAAACATGGGCTGCTTCAATAAACTCTTTACCACGTAAAGACAGGGTTTGACCGCGAACAATACGGGCCATGTCGAGCCATGAAATGGCACCAATCGCAATAAATATCAACATGATGTTACGACCAAAAAACGTCACTAAAACAATCACGAAGAACATAAATGGGATTGAATATAAAATCTCTAGAATACGCATCATCACACGGTCAGTTCGACCGCCTATGAATCCCGATGCGGCACCATATAGCGTACCAATCACCACCGCGACTAATGCACCTAAAATACCGACCATCAGTGAGATCCGCCCACCAATCAGGGTTCGAGTATATAAGTCACGGCCTAAACTATCAGTACCAAAAAAGTGCCCTTCAGCACCGAGTGATGGCGCGGCATGTAGCGCATACCAGTCAGTATCATCAAACGCATACTGGCTAAACATTGGACCGAAAATAACAGCAAAGGTAATTAACAATAAAATCGCTAAAGAAATCATTGCCGCTTTATTTCGCATGAAACGCACACGCGCATCTTGCCAAAGACTACGGCCTTCAATTTCCAAGTTTTCTGAAAAGTTCTCTAAGGCTTCTACACTATCTTTTTTCATTAACATCATAATTATTAGCCTCTTAGTAACGGATCTTAGGGTCAATTGTTGCGAGAACAATATCCACAATGGCGTTAAAGATAATGGTTAATGAACCAATCAAAATAGTAATACCAAGTACTAACGAATAATCACGGTTAAACGCTGCATTTACGAATAGCTTACCAATACCCGGTAAACCAAAAATGGTTTCGATAACGACAGAACCCGTAATGATGCCAACGAAAGCAGGCCCCATATAAGAAACAACAGGAAGAAGTGCAGGCCTTAAAGCGTGTTTAATGACGATGTAAGGGTAACTTAACCCTTTCGCACGCGCAGTACGAATGAAGTTACTGTTTAACGTTTCAATCATGCTACCACGAGTAATACGGGCAAACGTGGCGACGTAGAGAAGCGCCATACCAAACATCGGTAGCAATACAAATTTTGTAGAGCCGTCTTGCCAACCACCCGCAGGTAGCCACTGCAGCTTAATCGAGAATATGTAGATAAGAACCGGTGCGAGAATGAAGGACGGCATAACCACCCCCGCCATCGCTGTCGACATAATTGTATAATCGAGCCAGGTATTTTGTTTCAACGCCGCAATAGTGCCAACAGCTACCCCCATCACTAACGCAAAAATAAAGGCGAAGAAGCCAATTTTTGCCGATACAGGTAAGGCTTTTGCCACCAACTCGTTAACAGTGAAATCTTTGTATTTAAAAGACGGACCAAAATCACCTTGGACAATATTGCCAAGATAGGTGGTGTATTGCTCTAAAACTGGTTTATCTAAGCCGTATTTCGCTTCGATATTTGCCATAACCTCAGGTGGAAGAGGACGATCACTTGAAAAAGGATTACCTGGTGCAAAGCGCATCAAGAAGAAAGAAATTGTGATCAATACCAATAAAGTCGGTATGGCTTCTAAAATCCGTTTAGCTATGAATTTAAACATAAACGCTACCGTGTAATTGCTGTGAGTGCAAAAGCAGCCTTCATTCCCCGAAGGCTGCATATTATTATTTTTATTTAGCGCGAATTATTTCGCTGTGAAGTACATATCTTTTGAGTAGATATTATCTTCTGGGTTTTCCATTGGGTAACCGCCTAATTGAGGGTTAACCAAGCGCGCATTGACATAATGGTAGATAGGCATGATAGGCATATCTGCAGCAAGTTTTGCTTCAGCTTGTTTATAATCAGCAGAACGCTGTGCATCTGTTGTTGCTAGTACCGCATCATCAATCGCTTTATCGTAATCAGCACTTGAATATTTCGGGTAGTTTTGTGAATGATCACTTCGCATAATAGCTAGGAATGTTGATGCTTCATTGTAGTCACCACACCAGCCTGCACGTGAAACATCAAAGTTCCCCTGACGTTTAGCATCGAGGTAGCTCTTCCACTCTTGGTTTTCTAGCGTTGCACTAACGCCTAAGCCTTTTTTCCACATTGAAGCTATCGCAACAGCCACTTTCTTGTGGTTTTCAGATGTATTGTAAAGCAGGCTAAATTTCAGAGGATTATTTTGGTCGTAACCCGCCGCTTTCAATAACTCTTTTGCTTTCGCTAAGCGTTGCTTGGGATCAAGCTTCGAGTACTCAGGCATATCAACGTCTAAGCCATTGGTTGCCAATGGTGTAAAGTTGTAAGCCGGCGTTTCTCCTTTACCTACGATAAATTTCGCCAATACATCACGATCAATGGCATATGACAGTGCTTTACGTACGTTTGCATCATCAAAAGGTTTACGTGTCATATTAAATTCGTAGTAGTACGAACATAGATATGGCGTAACTTTCACATTTTGTGGGTATTCTTTTTGCAGACGTTTAAAGTGCTCGTTTGGCATTTCGTACGTCATATCTAGCTCACCCGCTAAGAAGCGGTTCATTGCAGCAACTTGGTTTTCAATCGGTAAGAACGTTACTTTGTTAATAACGGTATCTTTGTTATCCCAGTAATTCTCATTACGAGTCAGTACAATACGCTCGTTAACCACCCACTTATCTAACTTGTATGCACCGTTAGATACATAGTTACCTACTTTCGTCCAATCATCGCCAAACTTTTCCACTGCTTTTTGATTTACAGGTTTCATTGAAGTATGAACAAGCATGGATGCGAAGTAAGACACTGGCTTATCCAATGTTACTTTTAAAGTATGTGTATCAACCGCTTCAACGCCTAATGTATCTGCTGGTTTTTTCCCTGCAATGATATCTTCAGCGTTTGCCATTGTTGTCATTTGAATATATGACGCGTAAGGAGATGCTGTTTTTGGATCCGCTAAACGGCGCCATGTATAAACAAAATCATCCGCCGTAACAGGATCACCATTAGACCATTTTGCATCTTCACGAAGGTGGAAGATCCAAGTTTTATTATCTGTTGTATCCCACGACTTAGCGGCACCTGGTACTAAGTTACCTTTACTATCTTGGTTTACTAACCCTTCAAGTAAATCACGAATAACATTTGATTCAGGTACACCTGATACTTTTTGCGGATCTAGCGATTCTGGCTCGGTTCCATTACCGCGAACAAGCTCTTGCTTATCAGCAAGTTTTACATCAGAGGGTACTTGTGCCGCAAAAGAAGAAAAAGAAGTGGCGGCTACGGCAAAACTTGCACTCATCATGAGTGCTTGAGTGATTTTATTCTTGTACATGCATTACTCCAATACATCAGTTTATTACGTCCGTGACGTTCTTCATTTGGCTACTCTAAATAGCTTTATTGGCTAGTTTTTATCCTAAAACAGGCCGATCAAACCGAAGAATTATTCAAAACGTTACCAGAATATAAATATATTTACCATATTTTAACAATTAAAAGCTTCTTTATGCTAATAAGATCACTATTCATCAGTTTTTAATACTATTAATAACAATGTAATTAACGTTTCATTTCTATAAACACTCAAAAAATAGAAAATAACACTATATAAAACCAACATATAACCAAATAAGCAGTAAATAAACTCAATAAAAACCCAAAATGCAGCTTATGAAACCTAAAAAACTAAACACTAAAGCAACATTATATTTACATTTTTGTTTCACGCACAAAAAAGCATCGATACTATCGATGCTTTTTTATTCAACTATTATAGGAAATATGGGGAAATTACTTATTTTCGCTATCTAACTGAATCAATTGTTTATCGTCACTTACTGATTGCTCTCTTTGCTCTAATAACAATTGCGACTCATTATCCTCTGGCTGATCTGTCATACCAATATCATGCATAATTTGTTTCATTTTTTTATTAGATACGCGTCTGTGCTTCATTGAACCCTCCGCTGTCAAGCTATGCCAGTAGACCTCAATTACCACTTATCCTGCTTGGTCTAACACCAGCAACTAATTTCTATTTAATAACTAACCGCATTTAAAATATGGCACACATCTACACAGTTCGCCTCTAATCTGCCATAAAACTTTATTTCTTATTTTTAAATAACTAAAAATGATTAACAATTTCACTGATAGATAGTTTTATTATATCGACATGTTTATCCATGATTTTACATACAAAACATAAAAAAGAGGGGTAATATTATTAATGTAAAGTATTTATGCTTTATTTAAAAAATATTAAAGAATAACCCACTTAATTCCATTTTAAAGAGTATTCTATGAGACCAGTAGGTTGTGCGTCACGCCCAAGCCCATCACGTTTTCGCCCTAATTACGTACCATCTAGCGTGATAACACGTGATAAAAACAAGAAGAATGATCAATCGCAATAACCTAGAACCATCTACTGCTTTATAAGTAAAAAAAAGGAGCCTTGCGGCTCCTTTCTTTTATTCATTTGCTATTTCCAGCGATCAGCGGCTGATGTATCCGTTTCTCGAGCATCCACCCAACGGCTTTGCTCTGGTGTTTGTTCTTTTTTCCAAAAAGGTGCACGGGTTTTTAAAAAATCCATGATGAACTCACACGCTTCAAAAGCTGCGCCACGGTGGGCACTTGTTACACCCACAAACACAATCTGATCACCTAATGCCAAATCACCTACACGGTGAATGACACGTGTTTTAAGCAATGGCCAACGTTGGTGTGCTTGATCAACGATCTCTTGAAGCGATTTTTCCGTCATTCCAGGATAATGCTCTAAAGATAGTCCCGTCACAGCATCACCTTGATTAAAATCACGTACTTTACCGATAAAAGTTACAACGGCACCAGCTTCTGTGCCTTCTGCTAACTTTTCGTATTCATCAGCAACCGAGAAATCATCAAACTGAACAGAAATCATCACTTATCCCCCTGTTACTGGTGGAAAAAATGCGACTTCATCACCATCAGTTAATGGCGTATCTAGTGAACAAATAGTTTGATTGACAGCAACAAGTAACTTGCCTGATTCTAATGCCAATTGCCATTTATCGCCACGTGTTGCCAATGCTTCACGTAGCGCATCAGCTGTAGAATAAACCATATCAATTTCAAGGCTATCTGTACCTACAAGCTCTTTTACTTGAGCAAAAAAGAGAACCTTAATCATGCTTCTACCTTAAAGTGACCTGATTTACCGCCTGTTTTTTCTAGCAGACGCACTTGGCTAATCACCATATCTTTTTGTACCGCTTTACACATATCATAAATCGTTAATGCAGCAACAGAAGCAGCAGTTAATGCTTCCATCTCTACACCCGTTTTACCTGCTAGCTTACAGCAAGACTCAATACGGACTTTGTTTTCAGCTGGAATCGCTTCTAACTGTACTTCAACTTTCGAAAGTAGCAACGGATGACAAAGTGGGATCAGATCCCATGTTTTTTTGGCCGCTTGAATGCCAGCAATGCGCGCTGTTGCGAACACATCACCTTTATGATGCTGACCTGACACAATCAGCTCTAACGTTTCTGCTGCCATATGAACAAAAGCTTCTGCACGTGCTTCACGAACGGTTTCCGCTTTAGCAGAAACATCAACCATGTTGGCTTCACCTGATGCATTAATGTGTGTAAATTGATTCATTATTTAATCGTTCCTCAACGAAGCGATACGAAGCCTAGTAGAGATATTTATCTCAACTAGGTTCTCTAAAATTAGGAAAAGTAGACAGAATTAACCGCCAATGGATGCTAGGTTTGGCGTCATACCTGTTTTGCCTTCATCCAAGAAATGGCTTACCGCTTTTTCACCTAGCCCTGCTTGAATACGTGCAATTAATAATTCTTTTTGATCATCACTTGCCAGTAAATCACGCAACTCAACACCTTGTTCACCAAACAAACAAAGATGTAATTTACCTTTCGCAGAAATTCGTAAACGGTTGCAGCTTTGACAGAAATTCTTTTCGTAAGGCATGATCAAGCCAATTTCGCCCATATAATCGGGGTGACAAAAAACTTGTGCTGGGCCGTCATTACTACCTTTTATTTTCAGTAGCCAACCATTAGCGATCAAATGATTACGAATACTCACCCCTGAAAGGTGATGATTTTGAAAAAGACTGTCCATTTCGCCAGTTTGCATCAATTCAATAAAACGTAATTGAATTGGACGAGTTTTAATCCACTCTAAAAACTTAGGTAACTCTTGTGAATTAAGGTCTTTAAGAAGTACCGTATTGATTTTAACTTGCTCAAAGCCAGCATCAAAAGCCGCATCAATGCCATCCATTACCTGATGGAACATATTCTCACCGGTAATTTGATAAAACATTTTAGGATCAAGACTATCAACACTCACATTGATATGCGTTAAGCCAGCATCGCGCCATTCGTGGACGTGCTTAGCCATACGATAACCATTAGTGGTTGTCGCTACTTTATTGATCCCAGGAATTTCAGCTACCGTTTTGATGATATCAGTAAAATCACGACGTAAACTCGGCTCACCACCTGTGATACGTATTTTACTGGTGCCACACTCAGCAAACGCTGATGCAACTCGCTGAATCTCATCCAATGTTAGAAAAGAAGGTTTTTTCTTTTCTGTTGGATGATAGCCATCTGGCAAGCAATAGGTACATTTGAAGTTACAGACATCTGTAACAGAGAGTCGCAAGTAGTAAAACTTACGATGGAAACTATCTTCTAATTGTTTCGCCACGGAACACCTTTCCAAATACGGGAGGTCAATTCATTTCTAAATAAACCCTGGTGACAAATCGTCACTGGCATTAATCACCTATCAACTTTTGGACGTATATATAATGTCCAACATCACTTAGTAACTTAGTGAAAAATGCTCGGAGTTATGGCAGTTATGCAAAGCAAATCATTCCTTGAAATAATATTACACAACAGCATTTCTTAATATAAAAGTATCAGAGTTTTTCCGTATTTGACAAATATTGGAAAAAAACACTCTGTATTCTACCTTTCGAGTAAGATCACGACAATACTAGTTAATAATTTAAGCCACAATTTACCAATAAAAGTGAGGGTATTATGGCAAATATAATGGAATCGGCTTCAATCGAAGATATCGCTCTCTATTTACAGCGAGAAGACGGTATTGATGCAGAGTCAGCACAAAATGCTGCTCAGCAAGTCATTGATGGTTTTATAGATATGCGTGATAAAGGGCTCATAAAAGGTTGGTATTTTGATGAGTTAGGGCATTTAGAACTGCTTCCTACCGACACGGCATTATCAATAATTGAGCGTCAAAAATAACACTGAACTAATGTTATTTTGCAAATGTTGATTTTCAAACTGCAATCAACATTAAGCTTGATTAACTTAAAATTAAGTCAAAAGCAGACACACTTTGATTAAAAGCTCATGAACTCAATGATAAAGCCACGTGAACGCCTTAACTTTTAGTCGGCATTAGTTTTGCATTGTCTACATAGCTAGGCATTGCTAATCTTACTATGGAGTTCCTTATGGCTAAAGTATTACCGCTACTTTTTCAAAAGCGCCATGTTCTTCCTACTGGTCGGATGCAAATCTATATCTCGCCAGTCGATCAAACACCTACCTTGAAAGCGGCACTCGCTTCAAAAGATGGGTTAGGTATTTGTATGTATAGCAATCGAAAGGAAGCTCAACATTTATTTCATATCGGTACTCGTGTCACGATTGATGATTTCAACCAAGAGCAAGGCTCCCCGTTTATAAAACTCACCGTTTCAGGTCATAATAACTTTAAGATCCAGTCGATAAAACAAACAACCGATGGTGTTTTTTGGGGAGAAACGACGCCTTTACCCTGCTGGGAAGAAATCGCAATCAATAAAGAGCAACAATTACTTGCGATTCGGCTGAAGAAAATGTTTGAAAAATTCCCTGATCTTGATGAGCTATACAAATCCAAAGACTTCAATAACCTCAGCTGGTTATGTCAACGTTGGTTAGAAATATTACCGTTACCTACTATCGATAAGCAGCATTTACTCAATAAGCCAACCTGTTTGAATACTTACGATTATTTAATGAGTATGATTAAAACAAGCCACTAATCTATTTTAAGTGAGATACCACAGGTAATTTACACAGCAAAAAATGCAATACAATACATTTTTTGATAACCTGAACGCTTATAAGCAATATTAAAAAGCCAACACTATACTTAAGGCAGATAAATTGAAAAAGAATATTGTTGCCATCGGTGGCGGTCATGGCCTAGGACGGATCTTATCCTCGCTTTCTTGTTACGGTTCAAAAGTAACGGGTATTGTCGCAACAACCGATAATGGTGGTTCAACGGGTCGTATTAGAGCTTGCCAAGGCGGTATTGCTTGGGGCGATATGCGTAACTGTATTAATCAATTAATTACAGAGCCATCGATTGGTTCGATGATTTTTGAATACCGTTTTAAAGGTAATGGTGAGTTGAATGGTCATAACCTCGGTAACTTAATGCTTACAGCATTAGATAACCTCTCAATTCGCCCACTTGATGCCATTAATCTGATCCGAGATATGCTAAATGTTGAAACTCAGATCATTCCAATGTCAGAACACCCATCAGATCTCGCTGCCATTACCTACAGTGGCGAGATTATAAATGGTGAAACCAGTGTTGATGAATTACAAGAAGTACCTAAACGTCTTTATCTTGAGCCCGCAGTGCCGGCAACAAAAGAAGCTTTAAACGCAATCAATCAAGCTGATTTGATATTACTCGGCCCTGGTAGTTTCTTAACAAGCGTTATGCCTATCTTACTGTTACGTGATTTAGGTATCGCGTTAAAAAACAGTAACGCACAAATCGTGTTTATTACTAACCTAGATAAGGAACATGGCCCTGCTGGGAAAATGTCACTAGAGACCATGTTACATTGGTGTGAAAGAGCAATGAATGGACGCAAGATAGATACAATCTTGACCGATAAACTTCATACAGATTTAAACAATAAATTTAATCTGCAAATTGAAGATCTTGCATCCAGTAATCATGAGTGGAGACATGACCGAGACAAGTTAAAGCATGCGGTTGATAAGCTCATTGTTTCCTGCTAGTTGCTTATATTCAACCACCATACCTTCGACCATTTGTCTAAATTCAGGCAAATGGTCAATCATCCAATCATCTTGTCCTTGTTTTACTCGATATTCACATTCTTGTGCCATTAATGCTAAATCGTCCGCGCCAAAACTTGCGGCGCTACTTTTTATTGCATGGCTAATTTCGCCAATTTGATCAACGGAAGGATGTGCCGATAATTGCTTTGAATACTGTTCTAATTCATCACTGAAAACATTTAATAGCAATGACACGGTGTCCTCACCAACTTCATCAGCAAGGCGTTTAATTGTCTCAGAATTTATCGTTGTTGGCATTTAATCCATCTCCCTAGCACTGGTATTAGTGTCTTGCCAAGATTGCAATTTACGATATATCGTTGATGGACTGACTTCTAGTAAGCCTGCGGCTCTTGGAATATTGCCATCGCAAGCATCAATCGCCCATTGTATCGCTCTTTTTTCTACAACCCAGAGCGGCTCAATTTTATTTTTATGATGATCATGTGAATAAATAGATTCATCAGCAAGGCTTTCTCTCTGTACTTTCTCAGGTAGAGCCTTAGGATAAGATGCAATTTCTACACCGTTAATTGAATTAATAGGCGGCGGAACCATTTCAAGTTTGACTTCATCATCAGTATTTAAAACCACAATATTACGGATCACATTTTGTAATTCACGTACATTACCAGGCCAAGAGTAGGACTCAAATAACCGTAAAACTGGCTCAGAAAAACGACTAAAGCTTTTACCTTCTTCCAACGACATCAAACCTAATAATGCATGAGCAATCTCTATAATATCTCCGCCACGCTCCCGTAACGGCGGTAAAGAGATAGGAATAACATGTAAACGGTAGTAAAGATCTTCTCGAAATCTGCCTTCTTGCACTTCCTCCCAAGGGTTTCGGTTAGTTGCACAAACAAAACGGACATCAACACTACTCATTTTTGATGAGCCGACTTTTTGATAGGTTCCAGTTTGAATAAATCGTAGCAATTTACTTTGCAAATCAAGATCCATTTCGCATAGCTCATCAAGCATTAGCGTACCATGATGTGCCATTTCAACGGCACCTTGTCGCTCCGTTGAAGCTCCTGTAAAGGCACCTTTTACATGGCCAAACAATTCACTTTCAATGAGATCTTTAGGTATAGCAGCACAGTTTAGAGCAATAAACGGTTTATCATGACGTGGGCTGGCTGCATGAATCGCTTCTGCACACACTTCTTTACCCGTACCACTTTCACCCGTGATAAATACCGTCGCTTTACTTGAAGCTGCAGATTCAATAACGCGATATACCGCCTGCATTGGTAAACTATTACCAATAAATCCTTGGTATTGTGCTCCATCTGATTGCTTGGATTGAGTACTGGTATTCGATTTACTTTCGGCTTTAAGCGCTTTGTTTACCGTAATTCGTAATCGATCAGCCTCACAAGGTTTAATTAAAAAGTCTTGTGCGCCATAACGAATAGCTTCAACCGCTATATCAATCGAACCATGTGCAGTCATTATTACAACAGGAACATTACCGTGCTCTTTTCTCACACGTTCAAGCACTTCCATTCCCGTCATATCAGGTAAACGGAGATCTAATAAAATTAGATCAGGAATTATATCTTGAATAAAGCTCAGTGCTTCCTTCCCTGTACCAACAATGCTTACATTAAGTCCAAGAGGGTTTAAGTAAGATTTGTACAAGGCCGCAACTGACGCTGTATCTTCAACCATTAATACTTGGCGTTGCTGCATTCTGCTCTCCATTGCTCCTCCTAAAACAAGCCCCTTAAACTAATTGTAATCAATAGAAAAAAATATGGGGGATAGATTTCTTTTTTTTCAATTATCTCATATTGACTCGCAAATTGATTCGCAAATTGCGAATATTTGTTTTTATTTGTGCTGTAGCACAAGCAAATAAGTGCTACCCAAAGACAGAAAACACGCTGGATTGTATAAAAAAATACGACTTTTAAAAGTTGGCACACTACATGCTTTATATAACGTGACTCTTAATTTAAGAGTCAACCTAGCCAACTGACGTTGTTTGTGGATTTTTTTCACTAAAACAATGACGCCAACCGAACCTTTTTTATCGGTTGGCTTTTTTTTACCCAAAATTCAAGATCCACAAGAAAAATAGCCAATAACCAATTAACTATTGGCGATAAATTGCTGCCTTAGTTTATGGATCTTATCGCGTGTTTCTGCCGCTTGTTCAAATTCAAGATTTTGTGCAAAGTCGTACATTTGTTTTTCCAGTACTTGAATTTGTGATTCGAGCTCTTGTGGCGAAAGCGCTGAATACGTTCCTTTGCTTTCTGCCACTTTGTGAAGATCTGCCGCTCTATTTCGCGACTTTCCTCGTGAACTTGGAGCGCCTAATTCAAGAATGTCACCAATTTTCTTATTCAACTTTTGAGGTGTAATACCGTGCTCAAGGTTATATTCAATTTGCTTTTCACGACGTCGCTGGGTTTCGTTAATTGCACGCGCCATTGAACCTGTAATACGGTCACCATACAGAATCGCTCTACCCTCTATATTACGAGCAGCTCGACCAATCGTCTGTATTAATGAACGTTCAGATCGCAAAAAACCTTCTTTATCAGCGTCTAGAATCGCAACTAATGACACTTCGGGCATGTCTAACCCTTCGCGCAATAAGTTAATGCCCACTAGCACATCAAACTCACCTAATCGTAAATCGCGAATAATTTCCACCCGCTCTACGGTATCAATATCAGAGTGTAAGTAACGCACCTTCACACCATGCTCTGTAAGGTACTCAGTGAGATCTTCTGCCATACGCTTAGTAAGGGTTGTAACTAATACTCGCTCACCTTTTTTCTCTCTAATATGTATTTCAGAAAGCAAATCATCCACTTGTGTACCAACAGGGCGTACTTCAATTTCAGGATCAAGTAATCCCGTTGGGCGTACCACCTGCTCTGCTATATCATTACCCGACTTTTCAATCTCATAATTACCCGGTGTGGCTGACACATAAATCGTTTGAGGCGCTAACGATTCAAACTCTTCAAACTTCATCGGTCGGTTATCAAGCGCAGAAGGAAGACGGAATCCATATTCAACTAAGTTTTCCTTACGAGAGCGATCACCACGGTACATCGCGCCAATTTGCGACACAGTTACGTGTGATTCATCAATGATCAGTAAGCCATCAGCAGGTAAGTAATCAAACAATGTTGGTGGTGGCTCACCCTCAGCACGCCCACTAAGATAACGTGAGTAGTTTTCAATACCAGAGCAAAAACCTAGCTCATTCATCATCTCAATATCGAATTGTGTGCGCTGACTAATTCTCTGCTCTTCGACGAGTTTATTGTTTCCTAAAAACTGCTCTTTGCGCAAAACCAGTTCTTTTTTTATCCCTTCAATCGCGTCTAAGATTTTCTCTCGTGGCGTCACATAGTGTGTTTTAGGGTAAATAGTAGTACGCGGCATATCACGATGCGTGATACTGCCAGTCAGGGGATCAAAGGATGAAATACATTCCACTTCATCATCAAATAACTCAAGACGAATCGCTTCTTTTTCTGACTCTGCAGGGAAAATATCAATCACTTCCCCACGAACTCGAAAAGTACCGCGCTCAAAGGCCATATCATTACGGGTATATTGCAACTCAGCCAGACGACGAAGAATGTCACGCTGATCAAGAAAATCACCACGCCGAACATGTAGCATCATTTTTAGGTAAGAATCAGGATCACCCAAACCATAGATCGCAGACACAGAAGCGATAATAATAACATCGCGTCGTTCCATTAATGCTTTGGTTGCTGATAGTCGCATCTGCTCAATATGCGCATTAACCGACGCATCCTTTTCAATGAATGTGTCCGTTGTAGGCACATACGCTTCGGGCTGGTAATAGTCATAGTAGGATACAAAGTATTCTACAGCACTATTTGGAAAGAACTCTTTCATCTCACCATATAACTGTGCTGCCAACGTTTTATTTGGTGCAAGGATCAAAGTCGGTCGATTAGCTTGGGCAATAACATTAGCCACGGTAAAAGTTTTACCTGAACCTGTTACGCCAAGTAACGTTTGGTGCGCTAGTCCTGAATCTAAACCATCAACCAATTGAGCAATAGCGGTAGGTTGATCGCCTGATGGTGAATATTCAGAAGCAAGAGAAAATAAGTCGCTCATAAATTACATATCCAGCAATAAATTACTGTTTACATTGTGGATAGACCATTAGTAATGTCAACTACTGGAAATACTTGCGATGAAGAAACTAAATTGCAGATAAAAAAATAGCTTCAATATTAGTTAAGTGAATACTAAGAGTTTGAACACCAAACATGACTCACAGAATAAAAGACCACAACTATTTACAACAGTCTGTAAATAGCCCCCTTTGGGTCTTAACTAACTAATATTGAAGCAAACAACATTATATTGTAAAAAGCTAACTCAACTTATAAGCAAAACGTTAAGCTAAATTTGACGTGTAGGCATTAAGTACCCTTATCTTAAATCATAAGTTTAAATGCCTGACTCGAATCCAGGAACTTAATGTGGAATGAATCATAAAGCGAAGGGCAGGCAAGGTAAAAGTTACCACGTGAATATAAATGAAGGATAAATAAGCCAGGGTTATATGTCGTTCTGAATTTCAGAATATTGATGTTTACCACCGCAGAAATAAAACCATAACTCATTAATTAATAACAATATTGTATTTAATATTATTAAATGGTGAATTTCACAATGAGCAAAAAAATTAAAAAATATATGATTTTTTTTATCTCTTTTTATGAAATTATTACCTAAATATTAATATAAAGCAGAAAAATGAATCCAGATCAATTGACCGACCATGTTGTAACACGTATTATGCTCTCCCCTTCAAAGAAACATCTAAGCTTCATACCGTTAACCTTTAAAAAACAATTAAACATTAACGTTTACATCCACAGCTTATACCTATTCTGTTCAATTTTTTAGCTCAATGAAAAGCAACCATCAGTAATATCTGTCTGCTTAACAATGGCTCTTATAGATATGCATCTAGTCAATAATAGTATTTGAAATTAGTACCTTTTTATCATCATCCCTCTCAAACATAACAAAGTGATGAATGCAAACTACCACTCTCCAATACGTTTACAAGATGAAATCAACACACTTATCCACAGTTTTTGTGGATAACTAAGTTAAACACTGGTCAAATCTACTATTCTAAAAATCAAGCATTATTTTATAAGCATCTGGGAGCAATTTTGTAAAATGAAAGCCTTCCACATAACCACTATAAAAAAACCAGCATAACGCTGGCTTTTCTTTAGTAGAATATTGTCTGATGTATTAACAGCTATATTCCATCATAAATTGAATATCTTGCCCTTCCTCAAAATAAACAGGCTCAACGTCATACTGGAATAGCTTTAATGGCTTACCATTTGCTGTGTGGTAGCTTAACTCTCCATCTAATAACTGCAGCCATGTTCCTTCTGGAATCCCCACAACCGGCTCATGCTTATTCACTTCTAAAAACTCTTGAATACGCTCATCACGGGTTTCTCCCATATGACCTTCAACCGACGCTTCTAGATAATGCGGGTTTATTTGGAAAGGAACAAAGTTAAGTGAGCTTAGCACTGCACTGGTGACAATCGGCATATCGTTAGTGGTACGAATAGTTGGGCAACCAATATTGGTACCTGCACTCCAACCAATATAGGGAATACCTTTCGCTAATACCGCCTTACGTAACGGTCCAACTAAACCTAAGTCATGAAGTTTTTTATTTAAAACCCATGTATTACCACCACTTACAATAATTCCTTCAGCTTCCTCAATGGCTTTAACTGGATCGGCTGCTTGATGAATACCTGTTGCAACACAATCAATACCTAAACGATCAAATGTCGCTTGTACCATCGCCACACGATCATCATGACTCGATCGAATCACAGCATAAGGAATAACAAGAAAATGTTTAGCGCCAGTTCGCTTAACTTGCTCAACAATTGCATCACCCGCAAATTCCATTACATGGGTATTACCTGCAATTTTACCGTTACTCAATAATAAAATATCCATCACATCTATCCTATGCTCATTCAATGATGCCATCATCTCACACGATGATCACAAGTGCCCTTACATAAAACGAGGTTTAAAACGGCTTTACAAGCTATCCAAACATATTTTGCGAAAACTTAACTCATCATCACAAGCTTTCTGGCTAAGGCATACAGTCAAATAACAATTAATAAACACAAAACCAAAAACTGATAACTTCTGCGTCATATGCAGTGGGTGTTTTTTGATCGCACAGCTAAACAAAGCCGTAGTAACTAAATTAAAAACTTATATTTCATGATCTATCTTTATGAAAAACACAATAATCACTAAAACCCTACACCACAGGAGTTGTTATAACGGCAACAAAATCAGATAATGTTTAGATCTCTTTTAATAATAATGAAGCCGGTATGACTGAATACCTCCTATTACTTATTGGTACTGTGTTGGTTAACAACTTTGTACTCGTTAAATTTTTAGGCTTATGTCCATTTATGGGCGTATCTAAAAAATTAGAAACAGCTATTGGAATGGGCTTAGCAACCACTTTTGTGCTGACGCTTGCTTCTGTTTGTGCTTATCTTGTTGAAACTTACATTTTGGATCCATTAGGGATTCAGTACCTACGCACACTAAGCTTTATTCTAGTCATTGCCGTTGTTGTGCAATTCACAGAAATGGTCGTACATAAAACAAGCCCAACGCTTTATCGTTTATTAGGTATTTTCTTACCACTTATCACCACTAACTGTGCGGTGTTAGGTGTCGCCTTATTAAACGTAAATGAGCGTCATAACTTTATTGAATCCGTTATTTATGGTTTTGGTGCTGCAGTGGGTTTCTCACTTGTGCTTGTTTTATTTGCTTCTATGCGTGAACGCATTGCTGCCGCTGATGTACCTGAGCCATTCAAAGGCGCATCCATTGCGATGATCACCGCAGGGCTAATGTCTCTTGCATTTATGGGCTTTACTGGATTGGTGAAATTGTAATGAGTGGGATCCTTATCGCAGTCATTGCCATCGTTATTCTGGCTGCCATTTTCGGACTAATTCTTGGGTTTGCTTCGGTTAAATTTAAAGTTGAAGCCGATCCTATTGTTGAACAAATCGACAGTATTCTTCCGCAAACCCAATGTGGTCAATGTGGCTATCCTGGCTGTCGCCCTTACGCAGAAGCGATTGCCAATGGCGATGTGATCAATAAGTGTCCTCCTGGCGGTCAAGTTACTATTGAAAAATTAGCTGACTTGATGGGTGTTGATGTTCCTGATTCAACCCAAGGTACAGAAGAAAACATTAAAAAAGTCGCATTTATTCATGAAGATATGTGCATTGGCTGTACTAAATGTATTCAAGCGTGCCCTGTCGATGCCATTGTTGGCGGCACTAAATCTATGCATACGGTTATCAAAGACGAATGTACAGGTTGCGATCTCTGTGTTGCTCCCTGCCCTACTGACTGTATCGAAATGATCCCAGTTAAAGAAACGCCTGATAATTGGAAATGGCAACTAAACCAAATTCCAATCGTAAATATCAGTGATGCACCGAGTACAGAAAAGGTAGAGTCGTAGTTATGCTATCTATCATTGAGCAAATCAAACAAGGTAAGTTGTGGGATTTCCACGGCGGTATTCATCCCGCTGAAAATAAAAAAATCTCAAATCAAGCACCTATCGTTAGTGCTGGTATTCCACAAGAACTCGTTTTACCACTTAAGCAGCATATTGGTTCTAAAGGTGACATTATTGTTGCTGTTGGCGACAAAGTACAAAAAGGTCAAGCTCTGACACAAGGTGACATTGCAATGTGTGTCCCTGTGCATGCGCCTACATCTGGTACAGTAATAGCCATTGAACAACGTACGACTGCTCACCCTTCAGGTTTAAGCGATTTATGTATCGTTCTTCACCCAGATCACACCGATACTTGGGGAGAGAAAAAAACCTATGCCGATTATCAAGATCGTGATCCCGCAGAACTGATCGAAACAATCCGTTTGAGTGGTATCGCTGGATTAGGTGGTGCTGGTTTCCCTACCGCAAGAAAACTTCAAGGCGGTTTAGGTAATGTTGATATTTTAATTATCAACGCGGCTGAGTGTGAGCCATATATTACTGCCGATGACCGACTCATGCGCGATTATGCTGAAGAAGTGATCGAAGGGGTTCGTATTCTTCGCCATATTATTAGCCCAAAGCTAACAATCATCGGTATTGAAGATAACAAACCTGAAGCGATTAAAGCCCTTGAGCAGCATGTCACCGAAGCAGACAACATTCTGATACGTGTTGTACCAACAAAATATCCATCTGGTAGCTCAAAGCAGTTAGTTAAAATTTTAACAGGCAGAGAAGTACCAAGTCAGTCACGTTCAACTTCTGTTGGCGTTATCATGCAAAACATAGGTACTGCTTTTGCAATTAAACGCGCCATTATCGACGGTGAACCACTAATTGAGCGTGTTGTTACGCTAACCGGTGAAGCCTTTAAGAAACGTGGTAATGTTTTTGCTATGTTAGGTACGCCGATTGCCTACTTATTAGATAAGTTTGGCTATAAAGCCGATAAAAAACATCCTCGTGTGATCATTGGTGGATCGTTAATGGGATTTACACTCCCACATTCCAATGTACCGATCACCAAAATAACAAACTGTATTTTGGCACCAAAACGCAAAGAACTCCCATTACATACCTATGAAATGGCATGTATCCGTTGTTCTGCTTGTGCGGATGTTTGCCCATCATCATTGCTCCCACAGCAATTACAGTGGTACGCCAAGGATCAAAATTACGACAAGTGTGAAGAATATAATCTGCAAGATTGTATTGAGTGCGGTGCTTGTGCATATGTCTGTCCAAGTGAGATCCCTCTTGTTCAGTACTATCGCCAAGCAAAAGCTGAGATCTGGGCACGTAGCCAAGATGAAATGAATGCAGAACGAGCTCGCCAACGCTTTGAAGCCAAACAAGCACGCATGGAACGTGATAAGGCTGAACGTGAAAACCGCTTTAAAAAAGCGGCTGATTCTCGTCGTGATGAAATGGCGAAAACTGGGGGTGATGATGCAGTCGCTGCCGCTATTGCCCGCGTAAAAGCCAAACAAGCAGCAGCCGCTAAAGCAGATACAGCAGAAGTGAAACCGGCTGTTGCAGCAGCGATTGCAAAAGCAAAAGCAAAACAAGCAGCTTCAGCACAAGGTGCAACTTCAGAAAGCCTGCCAGATAACAGTGAAATGGCGAAATTACGTGAAGAGCGTAAGCGTCAAGCTCGTGAACGTAAGGCTGAAAAAGAAGCTACAGCAAATAACCAAACCGCTACTGAAAATGACAGTAAAAAAGATGCTGTCGCAGCTGCCGTCGCCCGCGCTAAAGCAAGAAAAGCCGCACAACAAGCACAAGCGGAATCAACACCAGAATATGAAGTTGAAGCTGAAAGCGTTGATCCGAAAAAAGCCGCTGTTGCTGCTGCCGTCGCTCGTGCTAAAGCAAGAAAAGCCGCACAACAAGCAGAGGCACAAGCAGAATCAGCACCTGAACCTGTAGTTGAAGCTGAAAACGTTGATCCAAAAAAAGCCGCTGTTGCTGCTGCCGTCGCTCGTGCTAAAGCAAGAAAAGCCGCACAACAAACAGAAGCACAAGCAGAATCAGCACCAGAATCTATAGTTGAAGCTGAAAACGTTGATCCGAAAAAAGCCGCTGTTGCTGCTGCCGTCGCTCGTGCTAAAGCAAGAAAAGCCGCACAACAAACAGAAGCACAAGCAGAATCAGCACCTGAACCTGTAGTTGAAGCTGAAAACGTTGATCCGAAAAAAGCCGCTGTTGCTGCTGCCGTCGCTCGCGCTAAAGCAAGAAAAGCGGCACAACAAGCCGCCAAAGAACAACAAAACATTGAGGAAGATTAACCGTGGCGTTTAATATTGCCAGTTCACCCCATGACCATAACCGCCGAAGCACCAGCGCTATTATGCGTACAGTTATATTATGCTCGGTATTTGGCGTTATTGCTCAATGCTACTTCTTTGGTTTCGGTACTCTGATCCAAATTGTATTAGCATCTATTTCTGCAATCATATTTGAAGCGATTATTGTAAAACTGCGTAAACGTCCTGTTGTACCTTATTTAAGAGATAATACAGCTCTGCTTACTGGCGTATTAATTGGTTTATCAATCCCACCATTAGCACCTTGGTGGTTAACTGTTATTGGTGTTTTCTTTGCGATAGTCATTGCAAAACACCTTTATGGCGGTATGGGACAAAACCTCTTTAACCCCGCGATGATTGCTTATGTCGTACTGCTCATTTCATTCCCAGTACAGATGACAACCTGGTTACCACCAGCATCATTGAGTGCACAACCAGCTAACTTTATGGATAGTATTTATGCAATCTTTACTGGCTTTACTCAAGATGGATTTAGTGTTCCACAACTGAAAATGTCAGTTGATGGTTACACGATGGCAACACCGCTAGATACACTAAAAACAGCGTTACACACAGGGTTTACAACGGCTGAAACAATGACAAAACCTGTTTACGGCGCGATTGCAGGTATTGGCTGGGAGTGGATTAACATGGGCTTCCTTGTTGGTGGTTTAATCTTATTAAAGCTTCGTGTTATTCAATGGCATATCCCTGTTGCTATGCTAACGTCACTATTTGTGATCAGTAGCCTTGTTTACATTGTTCATCCTGATACGACTGGCTCTCCGTTGTTGCACCTATTCTCAGGTGCAACCATGTTAGGTGCTTTCTTTATTGCCACCGATCCAGTAACAGCATCAACGACGGTAAAAGGCCGTTTAATTTTTGGTAGCTTTATCGGTGTCATGATTTATCTGATCCGCACATGGGGTGGCTTCCCAGATGGCGTTGCCTTTGCCGTTTTACTGGGTAACTTATGTGTACCACTTATTGATTACTACACTCGTCCTCGTACTTACGGGCACTAATTAAGAGAGCAGCCATGTTTAATGCAATGAAAAAAAACGGTGCTATTCTTGCCACTTTTGCGTGTTTAGCGACAGCGCTAGTAGCCCTGACGAACTACCTAACAGAAGATCGTATAGCAGAGCAGCAGCGGGTACAGTTACTGGATACTCTAAACCAAGTGATTCCCGTAGCAAGCCACGATAACTTACTCTACAAAAGTTGTACTTTAGTAAGAGATCATAAGCGTTTAGGTACATTGGCTCAGATGCCTGCTTATATCGCTAAAAAAGATAATAAGCCTGTTGGTGTGGCAATTGAAGGGATTGCCCCTGACGGTTATAGCGGCGCAATTAAAATTATTGTTGGTTTAGACATGAATGGCGTGATCACTGGCGTTCGTGTATTACAACAAAACGAAACTCCAGGATTGGGTGATAAAATTGAAACCACTGTTAGTAACTGGATTTACAGCTTTAATGGTAAGCGGGTAAATGGTGATAACGACCCATCATTTAAAGTACGTAAAGATGGTGGTGAATTTGATCAATTCACAGGTGCGACCATAACACCGCGAGCCGTCGTCAAAGCAGTAAAAAATATTTCGTTATACTGGGATCAAAACCAGGATAAAATCATCAACCAACCACTTGATTGTGCAGGTGAGTGATATGACAACTAATAAAGAGTTAATGGCAAATGGCTTATGGCTAAATAACCCGACCATTGTTCAGCTTCTCGGCCTATGCCCTTTACTTGCCGTTTCATCAACGGTGACAAATGCTTTAGGTTTGGGGCTTGCGACGACTTTAGTACTGATAGGCTCAAACTTAATTGTGTCTTTAATTCGTCACTGGGTACCCTCTGAGATCCGTATTCCAGTGTTTGTAATGATCATTGCCTCACTCGTAACCTGCGTACAGTTATTGATGAATGCCTTTACTTTTGGTTTATACAAATCATTAGGGATCTTCATCGCCTTGATTGTAACCAACTGTATTATCATTGGTCGCGCTGAAGCCTTTGCCTCTAAAAATGCACCATTACCAGCAGTACTCGATGGTTTATGGATGGGGTTAGGCATGACATCTGCGCTATTCATTCTGGGCGCAATGCGAGAACTATTGAGCAAAGGAACCTTATTTGATGGTGCTGATCGCCTACTAGGTAGCTGGGCATCAGTTTTACGAATCCAAGTATTCCATTTTGATTCAGGGTTCTTGCTTGCAATGTTACCACCGGGTGCCTTTCTTGGTGTCGGTTTGATGATTGCGGCCAAAAATGTGATTGATAAACGCCGTCAACAAAAACAGCCTAAAGAAGCATCAAAGCCAACGGTTGAACGTGCTCGCGTCACTAGCGTAGACTAAAGATCAAACCCAATAAGTATCATACTTATTGGGTTTCTTTTTATTACATATCGCGACAAAATAATGGAATAGTAAAATGCTTAATTGCAACGACAGATGCTCACTCTGTCACTCCCTACTTATATTGCAATAAGCCTTATTTGGAATAGAAAATGAATAATCAAAAACGCGTCCAAATTCTTGAACGTTTACGCGCTGAAAACCCACACCCGGAAACAGAGCTTCATTGGAGCACGCCTTTCGAGTTATTGATTGCGGTATTACTCTCAGCTCAAGCTACCGATGTCAGCGTAAATAAAGCAACCGACAAGCTTTATCCTGTTGCTAATACCCCTCAAGCTATTTACGACTTAGGCGTTGACGGCGTTAAAGAATATATAAAAACCATTGGGTTATTTAATTCTAAAGCAGAAAATGTCATTAAAACCTGCCGTATTCTCTTAGATAAACATAATGGCGAGATCCCAGAAAACCGAGAAGCATTAGAAGCACTACCAGGGGTTGGTCGAAAGACCGCAAATGTTGTTTTAAATACGGCATTTGGATGGCCGACAATTGCAGTAGATACTCACATCTTCCGAGTTTGTAATCGAACTAAATTTGCCATGGGGAAAAACGTCGACCAAGTTGAAGAGAAACTCTTAAAGGTTGTGCCAAAAGAATTTAAAGTTGATGTTCACCATTGGTTAATTTTACACGGACGCTATACCTGCATTGCAAGAAAACCGCGCTGTGGCAGCTGCCTAATCGAGGACCTCTGTGAATACTCTCCACCAAAAGAAAGTGTAAAGAAAAAGAAGAAATAAATACACTTAAATCCTTGATGGCTCTTTAATGAGCCATTTTTTTACTTTACAAAATCACCAAGTGTAACTATGTTAGATTAATATGTAACCAACTTTTGATTTTGTAATGAATGAATTAAGTGAAAATGTTGCAGTAAAAATTTATAAAGATGCCGATGGGTACAGCTTTCCCCTCATTGTAAGATCTGGTGTATTTCCCGCTTGCTTGTACCTTAATGCTTATCTTAACGGAAACCATAACTCCCCACTATCGGCAAGAAAGAATAAAGCAAGCGCTCAAACTCCAGCTTTTCATACACTAAAAAAATACGCCTATGAGCTGAAATTTTTATACTGTTATTTTATCGAGCAAGGTATCGATCTTGTTGAGCGTGTCAGCTCTGGTGAATTTCTTTCAAGGCAAGAGGTCGATGATTTTGTTAGATCGTGCAAGCTTTATGCTAATGAAGGCACTATTGATGAAAGTAATACCGTAGCAATTTCTGACAAGCGCATAAGAGATGCCATCCATGCGACTTCACATAGCCAACCACAAGTTTCCGCACACACATTACGTCAGCGCTTAATTCGACTGAGGGCTTATATCGAATACTTGTTCGTTTGCCACCACTATGATCAAGAGCCAACTAATACTCAAGCCAGAGTGGACGACCAATTCAATAAGTTTAAGTTATACATCAACACGTTTATTGGCGGCACACGTAAAAATAACACCATCGTTAAAGATGCATTTGAGTCGGTAATACCTTCAGATAAGTTCTTTTATTTGCTTGAAATCATCAAAGAGAGTTCACCTGAGAACCCATTTAAATCCAGCAAATTAAGAAACCAACTCATCATGCAAATTCTAATTAACACAGGGGTTCGTGTTGGTGCGGTTTTAAAGCTAAAAGTCAGTGACTTGATTGACGATTGGGATAACCCTCGCTTCCTATTGACCAGAACTCCCAATGATCCGACTGATCCAAGGTTAGAACGCCCATCAAATAAAACCAAAGCGCTATCGGTTTCTATTTCCTCAGAGTTAATGAAGCTTATCAAGCTCTACATACAAACTGTACGAGCAGAAAATACAACCGCCCGTGAACATGACTTTGTGTTTATCTCAGAAAAAGGGACAACATCAGGGCAACCGCTCACGTATAAATCCATTCACAAAATCGTAGATAAATTTGGTGAGGCATTAGGTATCAAGCTCCACCCTCACAAGCTTCGTCATAAATGGAATGAAGTTTTTGAAGATAAGGCGAGAGAGCATGGGTTAACGCCTGAAAAAATTGAAGATTTACGCAAATATGCAATGGGCTGGGTTGAAGACTCGAAAATGGCATCCGTCTATAACGAATATCAACTGGCGGTCACTGTGGCTGATATTTCCGCTAGAACCCAATCTAAAACTGTTCCGAGGTTAGGAGGTGGTCATGAGTCATAGCCATATCGCAACATTAAAAAAGGAGTACGATGGTCAGCGCATATTCAATGCAAGAGAAGATGGTTACTCTTTTGATGTGCTTTCAGATACGTGGGAGCTTGGTTATAAATCCTATTTATATCTAAATTGGATGAATGAACTAAATACTAATACTTATCTGGACTTAAAATTAGCAATAGCACATGCCGCAAAGCATTACGCTCATGGCTCTCTATACAGCCACGTTAGCATCCTCAAATCCATTGTAAAATATCTCGACATTTACGATTTTCAGGCGTGGTGGCTCACACTAGATACTTACAAGAAAAATGTCAGAGATGGCTTATACGCCCTATGCCACCCAAGAAATGGTTATATCTGTCATACTCTCCAACCGTTATATGACACAGTTAAAGATGAAAATTTAAAGCGCCAAGGTTTAATGAAAGGCATTCTTGACCCAAAAACTGGTGCTTACAGTGAAGTTGAGCACGACAATATTCTTGAAAGCTTAAGAATTGAAACGAAGCAAGTATTAGAAGGGGAAATACTATCGCAAAAAAAGTTTACCGCACTACGGAATGTCATAGCCAGTCAGTTACTTCTCGCCCTGATAAGACGACCAACCCAACTTGTGCAACTTAAATGGTGTGATGTTTTACCTGTAGGGGAAACCTTTTTATCTCATAAAGAACCGAACCTTAACTGGAAACCCGTTACTCAACACTTGTTCTCAGATGTGGAGCAATTGCACGTTCGCACCTTTAAAGGCAAGGATGGACAATTTCGAGGTGATGCGGAATCACGCTCAAACCGCCTAGAGTCAGACTTTTCTCGATTGCTTTTGCGTTACTATCAGGTTTATGAACACTACCTTTTACATTCGCTGTCTATACAACACATTACATTAGGTGAAGATGAAACCAAAGAACTCATGAGACGCCTACCTGTATTGCCTGAGCAAAGCTTATTTAGCTCTAGTTTTGAATCTAAAGCAGAACTGTTTATCTCCAATAGCGATACCTCAAAAGCCTATCATATGAAATCGGTCACCCTTGGAGCCAATATACGTTATTTATTCGGAAACAAACTCAAGCCAAACAGCGATAGATGTCCAAACGATTCTTTGAATCTTGGTAACAACCGCTGGCGACACACCATTCTCACCCAAGGAGCAAAATATGGGTTAAGCCCTGCCCACCTTGCTGCTATAACAGGTGTCACCATTGATGCGATTATCCCCTATCTTGATTTGAAAACCTCAGAGCGAATAAAAATTGATGAGGCGTATGCTGGGAACCATATCATCAAGCGATTTGATAGCCTGTCGGTAAAAGAGTTACAAGCGCACGATGATTTCAAAGTAAAAAGCAGGTTTGATGAAGAAATTGGCCATAAACTCAATCCTGCTAACTGCTCCAGTTGTCAGTCAAAAGGCGGTGCGCCTATGGCCTGTTATCCCTGCGACAACTTTAGACCTCTAGAAACGGCAAACCATCAACAATATCTTGATAAAGCGGAAAGAAAACTGGTGATAAATAGTCAATCAGCACACCCTGCGACAGTCAAACGCCTCAAGAAAATCATTCTTTACATCAAGGCGACTATAGCCATTTGTGAAGAGAGAAAAACGGCTAAGCTTGGAGATGAAAAATGAACACGCTCAACCGTTACATAATCAATCAACACGCTTATATCGCCGAAAAGAAAAAACAGCCATTACTTGGTTTTACCGCGCCATCAGGTCAGCAAGCAACGTGGGAGGACATTGCTGTTACCTTTACCAGCAACAAAGGCATCTCTATTAACCTCCTTTTCAATAACAATAATCAACCCCACGCCAAGATTAACTCAACTTTTTCCGATAAAGACAGGCTCGATGAACATACGCACCATCTACTCTTTGCCTTTGCTCTTGATGTGCTGAAAGAAAATATTTCTAACAAGAGGAAGAGAGATAAAGTCACTACGGCAAGAAAATTTCTTATTGCTCTTAATGAAAATATCGCTTCTTCCAGTCTGGATGAGATTCAAAACACCATCGATGAAATGAAGTATATCCAGTATCTTTCTGCATTTTTTGAGTGGCTAAAAGCCCATAAGATGCTTCCAGCGAGTATGACTCCGAACTTAACCAAGGCGGTAAACTCAATAAGAGCCAAAAGCGGTGATGACGCTATCGAGGCTGAAAATAGTAAACTGCCTGATGAAAAGGCGTTATTGGCACTCGGGGCGATCTTTTATGATGCAATCCCGCCTTATCACGACATCAAGAATAAAGAGAACACTAATTCTTGGGCTGCTCTCATCCATCCAACAACGAGTCAACTCGATAGTTATGTTTGCACCATGTCAGCACTTGCGATGTCGTCCCCCAATCGAGCGGCAGCAGAGCAAGTGTTACTAACCAAGCAACGCGTGAAAGCCCATAATGAAATGGTCGATAACGACATTAATACTGTCTACTACCTTAATTGGCGTGGGTCCAAAGGATATAAAGACTATCAGAATCATATCAATGCTGAAATGGCCGAAAGCCTAGACCGAGCATTACACTATACCGCTCTTGTAACTGAGCCAGCGAGAGTATTAGCAAGGTTTTATCAAAACCCAAACCTAAGTTTAAAAAAGGTGTTAGGTGAGTTTAAGCCAAGTGCCAAAAACCTAGATGCACTCAAACCCAACGACAGTAAACCGACCAACCTGATCCAGCTTGGTTTTTTATTGGGCTTTTATGATGACAGCGACGGCTATGCCCGTGTTACGTGCGATACCAAGGGTGCGATTGATGCGACAAAACGTAAAAATTCCCCTGTATTTATCAAACACATCACCAAGCTGTTACCACTCGATAAACTAGAAATTAAAAGGCATTGTCCTTATGTATCCTTACTTGTTGGCGTTACTGTCGGCTGCAAAACCCAATTGAGTAAATATTTCAATGGTCAAACAGAAATGACGGTTGAGGAATTTCAAAACCATTACATTACAACTAATCAACAAGCTATGTCAGGGTACAATAACGCTAAGACCAAGCGTGTCGATTATGAGCAAGCTTTATTTACCTATACAGAAAAACAATTAAGAACTAAGCAAGCCTCTCACTTCCTGTTAGTTCCCATCGAATCTTTAGGTGATTTTTTTGAAAAAACCATCAAAAAAGGCAAAAACGCTTACGCTACCATCTTTGAGCGGCATAGTTTCTCAACAGGTTTCGCAATCACCCCTCACCAATTCAGGCATTGGCAAAATAACTACCTAGCAAATAAGGGGGTGCCCCACTTACTCATAACGATGCTGTCTGGCCGTAAAAACCCTGAGCAAACACTCGACTATATCCACACGACTAATGCCCAAAATGCCTTAGTGATCAGTGATATTCTATATGAAAAAGAAACCGAGGAAGAAGTACAAGATAAGGTTGGCAAACGCCTACAGAGTAAAGCTCAATACGATGATGCCACCGATAACTTAAGCCCAACTTTTGTCAGTGAGGTCGGCTTTTGCACCCAAGATTTAACGTTAACCCCTTGCACTTACATGACGGAATTTGAAACACAATGCACACTCTGTTCATCCTCATGCCATATTGCGCATGATAAAGATGCGATTGAACTGCTAAATAAGGATTTAACAATCCAGAAACACAACCTAAAGCAAGTTCAGGAGGCCATTAACTTTGCAACCAGTGAAGGAATGCAGCAATGGTATGAAACCCACTACCAAAATACTTGTATGCTCAAGAGTCTTATTGAAGTGCTATCAGATGACTCCATCAAAGAAGGGGCTATTGTTCGTTTTTTGACTCGTTCAAATGTCATGCGAATTACAGATTTAGAAACCAAGACAGTAACAGAACGTAAGCTATCGCTACCTGATGCGAAAGAAGCTCTTCAAGCGGCTCTTGCTGCAACAACCCAAACAAATAACGACTCAGCTAAAGATAACTTTTTAGGCTTTTTGGGATCAGTATAGGGAAATACACATGGCAACTAAATCATTAGACACTGATCAACAAATCTCCATTCAAGCGTTAATTAGAAGTTGGGAAGGAAAGCTGACTTGGGATTTATTAGTCACGAAAATTGAGTCTAGCCTTGCGATCACTACGACGCGGCAAACTCTTGATAAATATCTCAATATAAAAAATGAATACAAAGATAGAAAACGCTCACTCAAGGGGCAACCTGTTTCCGCTGACAATACTGATCTACTTATCTATCTACAAAAAGATATTGATTTAGCAGAAAAAATCATTCAGCTAGAAGCGGAATTAAAAGTAGCAAAAGATGAAATCGGTTATCTACAAGCGTTTATTCAAAAAATCGCCAACATCGGTCAAAGCGATCCAAATGTAATGGCTATTTTTCAAAGGGCGATGCGGAGTATAGAAGAAAGTAAATAAAGACCCAAATGCAACTCTTTGTATTTTCAAATCTAATTGAGGGCTTAAAATGGCAGAATAGTCGATAGAGCATGGCTCTATACGGCAATTACAAGAGCAGAAAGTGAAATTCATATCGTTGGAAGTAGTGATGACATAAGGCAGTTCACCGAGGCACCTAGTCACTCTCATAAGCGGAATAGCTACCTGAAAGAACTGTTGAGTTAGCAATTTCAAACTCGTTAATGCCCCATTCCTTGTTGACGAAAGCCAAGGATATCAGTCTCACTCCGAGAGTTCTCGTTAGATTTTCTAATACTCAATGCGAGGCGTGTAGAAATATTCCTCTCCGTTGCTCTCCTCCTCTATCGACTAGCGTGTTTTTGATGTTAACCGCTTTAAAACATAAGTTTACGTTTATGTTTCAGGCTGATATTTTGTGTGGACGCCCCACTTTTGGATCAAATAAATTGTTATGAATTTCGGAGGTTAAATGGAGCGACTAACACTTTTGGTAAATCAATTTCGAGCTGCAATGGAGAATCTAAATCCGTGTGATTTTGATGGGACATCACTTTCTGTTAGTAAGTTTCCTGACGCTTGTTGTGATGATAGCTCGCAGCTACTAGCTGCATATTTGAGTGACAACGGATATTCTAATGCAAAGCTAATTCGTGGCGAAAATGGTGGGTTTAATGAGGAGTTAGGGTCTCACGTTTGGCTCTACTTGGATGGTGTCCACATTGACATTACGAGCGATCAGTTCAACGAATATGGCTATAGGAATCCGTCAATAATAATTGCCGAACACAATGACTTTCTGTCTACTTTCGAGACTCAAGACGATGGTATTGCCGATTATCGTATCCACTTAAAAAAGTACTCATCTCCAGGATTGGAAAGTGACTTTGAATCCTGTTATGCAACTGTCTTAGAGAGACTATCAGCACGGGGATAACATGAGTATTAACGGAATGCTTCTCGTTAATTTTCTAAGAGATGGTTATTTGGCCATTTCAATCATCTTGAGCATAGTTAACGTGCGGAATGCTAACATTATATATTCGGAATAGAGATGGTCTTAGATAGGTTTGATATTAAACAAATTGGTTGGAATGGTAGTTTTCACAGCGTTTTAGAATTATTTTTAGAACTTATTAACTATCAACTAGCCCCAAATATACATAGAAAGCCTGAACAGTGTATAGAATTTGAGACTCTTCTTGAATCTTCTGACACTTTGAGTAAATGGCAAGAGAGTAAGGCTAATAACGTTAAAAATCCTGTGTTTAAGTCATATCAGAAAAAATATAGAACTTTTAATAACAATGATTTCACAGCATTAGGGATGGAAATACAAGAAAATGGATTATTTTTGTCAAAAGGACAAATTCTATTTCGTGGAGTTTGCTCGGAAAATAGAAATGACAATTGGGATCTGCCTGTATCTACAACTTTATCCCCCTATATAGCTATTTATCACGCATTGAAAAATGGATACACCAAGCCTATAAAAATATATGCAATTGAGATTAAGACAGACTCTACAATTAAAGCCGTTGTTGCCCCGTTTGGTAGCAATGTTGAGCTTGGGCATGAGTATGAAGTTTTAATTGATTTTAAATCTCGACCGAAAGTTAGTGAGGAAATAAAGAAAGGAGATATCACATTCCAGTTATTAAGTTGTTAAGGATACCGAGCAACGATCGGCAAGATACAATACCTGTTTTTAGATTTTTTTGAGCACTGCGTTAAAGAGCAATACTAGTATGGAGGTAATTTGAAAGATTCAATTGTTATGGACATTAGAAAGATCAGGGATGCCCTTGAATCGTTTGATAAGTCAGATTTCCATTATAAAACTAGCTTTTACATGTGCTTAGATGGTTTTCCCTCTGGATGTTGCGGTGATACATCGAATCTTTTAGGTCTATTTCTAAAAAATGCTTATGGAAAAGACAGTATGTATATTTCAGGTAAGGGCTTAGGTAATAATCGAGAAAAATCTCATGCTTGGTTGCTCTGCGATGGCTACATTATTGATATAACAGCAGACCAATTTAACTCCATTGGTTACAATCTAGACAATGTAATTGTCTCCACAAGTAGCGATTTCCACGAAAGTTTTTCTAGAATTGATAAACACGAAATAAATTATGACAGTTTATGTAACACACCAATATCCAATGTGTTACATAAAGTTAATGAACGAATTCGAAATCTGACACCTGCGATATTTCCTAAACATAGCTAATCTGAAGTAGGTGATTGTGAACATGACCGCCAAATCACTTCTGTCCATGGGCGTTCTTGCACGCCCTGAACGACAGTAATCGAAACTGCTACAACAGTTTTAGTCAATAACCAGACTTTATGTTGACCAATAACACCTAAGAGGAGGTCAACATGAGAAAGTCATCATCAGAAAAATGCAGCGGGATAAAAAGACCATTCAAGTTGGAAGAGATTTGGCGAATAAGAACTAGGCTAGAGCTTGAAAACGACCTAATGCAACTTGCACTATTGAACCTAGCCATTGATAGCAAGTTGAGGGCGAGTGATCTACTAAAACTGCATGTATATGATGTTTCTTCGCAAGGAGTGATCTATGAGAGGGTTCAATGCACCCAGCAAAAAACAGGTACAGATGTACACTATGAGATTACTCCGAGAACACAACAGAGTATTAGTCGGTGGGTTTACTCTGCATCCCTAGATACAAGTAGCTTTTTATTTCCAAGTTGTCGCCGCAAAGGGCAACCTATCAGCTACTCATTCTATCGCTCAATTATCAGAAACTGGGCTGAAAAACTGGGATTGAATGCTGACTATTACGGCACTCATTCCATGCGCCGCACTAAAGCCACTTTAATCTATGCCAGAACAAAAAACATCAGGGCTGTACAGATCTTACTTGGACATTCGAAGCTAGATAACACAATTCGATACCTTGGCGTTGAGCTAGAAGACGCTCTGAGACTATCTGAGAAAACAGACTGCTGACAGGCGGGATCTGCTACAGGCTTTTCCTCTGAAAAGCCTGTGCCCCATTTCTACTTAGTGCTTTTACTCTTTCATATAGCGTTAATATGATTTTGAATTAGTTTTATTTGTACCTTTAACCTTATTCTTTGTCACCTTGTCTTATAAGTAACAAAGTATTACCACACCAGTGACATCATATGCATACCTAAAGTAATATTGCCTAAATTTTTAGGCGGCCACGCTGCATGAAAATAGGAGTGCTTATTATGTGAGAGCGCGAGAAAATATAAATGTTCAAAGGTTCATTCGGGAGAGTTTATGAGTATATACAACGGGATATTTGGTGTCACACATAATCATCAAGTCAAAAGAAATGTGTTTATCTCCTATTATCATGGCGATCAAGTACAGGTTAACGAGTTCGTTAGGCATTTTGGGCGTGAATTGGATGTTTTTACACCATGTATGCTTGCAGAGGGAGAAAGGTTTACTGATGATATAATCAATAGCACCAACCCTCAATACGTCATGCAGCAGATTAGACAGCGATATTTTGGGCACTCGACAGTCACTATTGTTTTAGTTGGAAATTGTACTCACAGCCGTCGATACGTTGATTGGGAGATTAAAGCATCTTTGCAACAAGGCGGAGTTGGTGGGCAGATGCCTCATGGCCTGATAGCAATAAACCTAGATAGAGCCAGAAACTCTCAATTCCTTCCCCCGAGGTTATTAGCCAACTTTTCTCCTGATGGTAACGCATATGCTCACTTTTATGGATACCCTGCTTCTGGAGACGAGTTGAGAAACTGGATTGAAGACGCGTTTGCGGCTCGAACTTCTCGACGACATTTGATTAAAAATTCAAACGATATGATGAAATATAACAGTCGTTGCAATATTTGTGGAGTTACTCATTGATGTCAACTGAAACGGTTTCTGCACAGGTGGCTGAGTACAGTTTACTCTCGTTGACCTTAGATGGTTATAACACAGCCTTGTCCATTAATTTGCCAATGTCTGTTGGCTTGATTGTAGTTATTTTATTGTTATTCCTTTTATTGAAGCGTGCAGGTTCAAAAATCAAAGGCTTTTGCACTGAAGAAATTACAGTAAAAGAGCCATTCACGGGTACAGAAGTAAAAATAAAGGCGAACACAGAAGATAAAAAAGTGGCTCATAGGATTTGGACAGAGCTAGTTACTCGTAAGGCTGCAATTCCATTCCAGCGTGACAAGGATGTTATTGTTGAAGTTTATGATAGTTGGCACTCTTTATTCCTATGTGTGCGAGAGCAAATCAGCGCTATACCTGTTGAAAAATTGCGTAACCGGGAGAAGGTGGATATCGAGAAACTCATAGATATATCAACAAAAGTTCTTAATGATGGATTACGTCCCCACCTTACTGAATGGCAAGCAAAATACAGAGCTTGGTATACAGCTGCTCAGTGTGATGGTAAGTATAGTGAACTTACACCTCAGGATTTGCAGCGACAGTACCCACAATATGATGAGCTTGTATCTGACATAGAGTCTGTAAATTTAAAGCTCGCTGCTTTTGCTAATGAGCTAAAGAAAATAGTGCGAGGTTAGCTTTACCTTTGTACGATATAAACCATTACCAAGAAGGGATTAACTTTGCAATTTATCCATAACGATTTAGGAAATAGAAGTCGAGGCGAAATCATTGAAGTTACTTTAACAAGTGCCGCCAATGTTCGTTTAATGGACTCCAGTAATTTCAATTCTTACAAAAGTGGAAGAAGGCACCGCTATGTTGGTGGTCTAGTTAAGAGAAGTCCAATCAGGTTAACGATACCAAATTCTGGCCGCTGGCATGTTGCAATAGATATGCAAGGGCTTAGGGGAAGTACTCGGGCAAGTGTTAGGGTGTTACCATCTGCTTTACCTGATTATCTAGAGCGCCCTTTAGCTGATGTTCCAAGCCTAGTTCGAGATAATGTCCCTCCTTCAGTGGAAACTGGTGGGGCTACTCACGATGTTTTCATTTCTCATGCCTCTGAAGATAAAGATGAATTCGTTAGGCCTCTAGCTAATGCATTGATATCAAAAGGGCTAGATGTTTGGTTTGATGAAATGACGCTGCGAATAGGCGACAGTTTAAGACAAAAGATCGATAAGGGTCTTGTAAATAGCAGGGTTGGTCTTGTTGTTTTATCTGAATCTTTCATAAAAAAGGGTTGGACTAATTATGAATTAGACGGGATCGTATCCAGAAATGTCAGTGGAGAACAAATATTACTACCAATTTGGCATAATATTACTAAGCAGCAAGTTATAGATTTTAGTCCATCCTTGGCTGATAAAGTTGCTAGAAGTACTGCAACCCATACAATAGATGAGATAGCCAGTGAAATTGCAGAACTACTTAATTCTGGTAGTTAGGAATACGTAGTTATGAGTTAGAAGAAGATCGGTTGATGGCATTTTTTAGTTTTATCGTAGGTTCCTCGTTACCGAAAGTAGGTAAAGGGTGCTAATGATAGGCTTTAGAAAGCCTTGGTTGAGTCAGGATTTTGGTGGTATCGACGTAGTTGTACAGTTTTCCTCGTGGGAGCTTATTCCAGAGCCAGAGTTGAAAATCAGTGTTGGAAGCTGTAAGCCTAGTCAAAGCTGCCTACTAGGCTCACACAGTGAAGTAACTCTAAGTGGAAAAAATAAAAGCCTGATGAGGTATGATTTAGTTAGAGCAGATGCTTATCTTACAGAATTGGTAAAAAAGTGTAAAGTTTGCAGTCCTTGAGGAATTTTTATCTAAAGAAGTATTCCTTGTTAGGGTTTGCTTCTGATTCACAAGGCTTTAGTACGTTCAAGCTTATATCATGATGAAATATAGGTAGGATCAGAATTAAGAACGAGTAAGGAAAAAATCCTACAGGCTCATTAGCACTATCTAAAATATAGTACCCAAATTTTAGTGCATAGTGTAGTATATGCGAGGTTTCAACCCAAAATGTCTGAAGTTGTTACTGCTTCGGACTTGGAATTCAGGGTAACATATGCCCCGGGATACAACTTTATCTGATGTTATCGATTTGCTCGATTTGGTCAGCTGGCGCAAGGTGATTGGGTTGAAACCATTAACTCATACTTGAGAATTAAAATGAGCACCCCATTAAGCAGCTTACTCTTCAGCCTCCAGTCTTTCGAACCAAAAAAAATCCCCAACAAAAAGACATATAGTTGGAAGAACCCAAAGTTATCTCCAACTCTTACAAGAGATTTAGAAGTTGCAAAAACTCATTTTGTTGGGCTAAAAACAGATAATGATGTTGCCGATATATTAGAAATTCCAGTTGGTCAATTATTACACATTCTTTATTACCAAAAACAAAACTATAACTCTTTTACTATAAAGAAAAAGTCGGGGAAAACTCGGCTAATTGACAGCCCTAAAGCATCGATAAAAATTTTACAGGATAAAGTTAAGCCTCTTATCGAGGCACATTATCGTGTAAAAAAACCTGTGCATGGCTTCGTTGGTGATGGAAAAGGCATAATCACAAATGCGTTACAACATAAAAAGAAAAACTATGTACTTAATATAGATCTTCAAGATTTTTTCCATTCTGTAAATTTTGGTCGAGTACAAGGCATATTCCGAAATACCCCATTTAATATGGGTGTCCCTGCAGCCACTGTTTTAGCTCAACTTTGTACTCATAATGGTCGTTTGCCACAAGGAGCGAGCACCTCTCCAATATTATCCAACTTAGCTTCAACCTCTTTGGATAAAAAATTGGTTCAAATAGCCAAAAAATTTCATTTAACTTACACACGTTATGCCGATGATTTGACTTTTTCTAGCAATAAGCCTTTTCCAACTATTTTGGTTGAACGGGAAATTGATGAAAATGGTAAAGAAGTTCATAAAGTAGGTCGTTTGCTCGAACAAGCGATTAAAGATAGCGGTTTTAAAGTTAGTCATAATAAAACCCGTTTACAGCATAAGTCACAAAGGCAAGAAGTTACAGGCTTAGTGGTTAATGAGGGTGTTAATGTAAATAGGAAATTTATTCGAAAAACTCGTGCAATGATAAATGATTGGAGTAAAGGACTCGCTCAAGCCGAGATCCGTTTTTTAAAGCAACGTTATCATTTGTGTGATAGTGAAATTAAGACTGACGGGCTCGATGGTTCTATATTCAAGCGAGCGGTCTATGGACATTTGAGTTTTATACGAATGGTTAAAGGGGAAGAACACTCCCCTTACTTGAAACTATGTGAGCAAGTCCTTGCTTTAGATAGTAAGCCTCCACAGTTCATTAAAAAGTTAAAAGGTGTATTTGATATGTATGATGTATTTATTTGTCACGCTAGTGAAGACAAATCTGAGGTGGCTTTACCACTTTATGAGGCTTTAGTTAAGCGTGATATTAAAGCGTTTATCGATTGCTTTGCTATCGATTGGGGTGATTCTTTAGTATCAAAAATAAACACAGCATTAAAAAAGTCCAAGTATGTTATTGCTATTGTATCGGATGAATCTGTAAAGAAATCATGGCCGATGAAAGAGTTAAATACAGTTCTTGCAGCAGAAATTAGTTCAGAAGAAACAAAATTATTGCCTTTAATGGTGGATGACGGTGAAGAACTGTTAAAAGAAATCCCATTGTTGGCCGACAAACTATTTGTAAATTTTAACGACAATATTGAAGAAATTGCAGATAAAGTAGAAAAGTTACTCCGGCGCCCATAGTGTTAACAAGAGACTATGGCGTCAATAGCTATATTTTGACACCACCTTCAGTCCATATTACACCGTCTCTTAGAATCGAATTAAGTATCACAACCATCTTTCTCATACAGGCAACTATTGCTACTTTCTTGGGTTTTCCTGCGGCAAGTAACAGTTCATTTAAGGTTTCAAGGTACTTTTTCTAATATCCCAGCAAGTTAATCGAGCAAACACTCTAAATTACTTTTGTCCAAAAACGAGTTACGAAAGCTCTTTTGTGAGATCTTTTGTGAGTGATACCGATGGTCAAGAAAAATCATAAACGCCTAGCGACTAGCGAGCCGTGCGAGCCGTGCGAGCGTCAGGAGTGGCTTTATTATTTTACTTTACCATCATTCCCCTAGATACCCTTTTAGCAGGGTGATGGTTCACGCAGTGAGGCCATCGCCTTGCCAAGACTTTGGGGAAAGTCAGCTACAATTTATTTGTTACTATTTTTGTAAAGGATATTGCGTATGATTTTGTCGAGTTTAGTCTTATAAAATCACCACCTTTACAAATTGAAGGGTATTTGTAATGTATTTTTACCGTTGATGGCACCTACACCCCTTACAATAACTAGATAGTCACTCACTCACCCACCGAGTAAAGATGATTTTTAGTTCATATAAAACGCGTATAAAGATAAGGTAGACATCTGATTAATAACAAATTTAATTCAATAAAAAAGGAGCTTAATCGCTCCTTTTCACTGCTATCATCAGCAATTAAAGTGGTTCACAGTTTACTTTAAAACCGAATGCTTTACGCTTTTCTGCCATTTGTTTTGCGCCTTCACCCAACTTGGTAAACATCTCATTACGCTCTTCGGCTGAGGGTTTATCAGTACTCGCATCAATCGCTTGTTGCAGTTCCACGCGCGCTTTATCTTTATCATCCATCAAATAACTATTTTGTGCTAAAGCAATATAAGCCAAACTCCGGCCTAATGGTGTTGCGGTATGGCCTAAGGCTTCTAACTCTGCAGTTGCACCAGATTCACAGGCTTCTAGCTTACCAATCGCTTTTGCGACAGGTGCTAAATCAGCACTCACTACTTCTTTTAATACTTTTTTTGTCGTCTCATTCGCTGCTTTTTCAGTCAATTTACCCACACTGAAAATCCCCACACCTACTGCAACTAATACAACAACAGCTATTAAAACAACTTTATTCATAACGAAAATCCTTATCTAAACAATGTAAATCATAACCAAAAACCATAAATTCTTTGTTAACTAATCATCAAATTCATAATTTCACAGCTAAAAATTCATTAATATCCATACAAAACAGCGGTTGATAATGATAATAGTTATCATTAGTATCTAGTTGACGTTTTTTACTAGGTATAATTTATGAAACATCTATTCCCAAAACTACCCTATGGCTTTAATGCACTAGAACCTTATCTTGATGCAAAAACTGTTGAGATCCACTATAGCAAACACCATAGAGGTTATTTTGATAAGTTTATCGCTGCAATTGAAAATACAGATCTTACTGACCAGCCCATTGAGACCATTTTAAGCAATATATCTCAATACCCTGCAGCAGTGCGTAATAATGGCGGTGGTTTCTATAATCACAACCTCTATTGGCAATGTATGTCACCCGAAGGCGTTCGCCATCCATCAGGTTTGCTTGCAGAAGCAATTAATGCCCATTTTGAAAGTTTTGCTAAGTTTAAAGAGACATTTTCAACATTAGCTGCCAATCATTTTGGTGCCGGATTTATTTGGCTCTCTGTCGTGGATGGACGACTCGAGATCTCAGCAACGCCGAACCAAGACAACCCGTTAATGGATACAGTAACAGTACAAGGGACTCCAATTCTTGCGCTTGATGTATGGGAACATGCTTACTACTTGAGTTACCAAAACGTCCGTCCTGATTACATTGACGCATGGTGGCACTTAGTCGATTGGGAACAAGTTGAGATGAACTACCTTAGCGCGTTACAGGCTTTCTAACCGCAAAACACTACCACTTACAAAGGATAATGACATGGATATTTCAGAGTGGGAAAGACACACCTTAATGGCTGATGATGCTAAGACTAACAATAACCCTTTGATGTCTATTGTTCATTATCAAATCGCGCTATCTATTGCTCAGGAAATCACGGCAGATTCAACTGACACCGAGCAACTAACGGATCTCTTAACGATGAAAGTCGTTTCTTGCCATAACATGGCTAATTTTTGGCGACAACATGGCGATCCAGACTACGAGTTAAAGTATTTACAACTTGCCTCTGAACAAGTTATTGCATTGATCCCACAGTGTAAACAAACGCAATGCCACAGCTATATAAATTCTTTGGGGTGTTGCCAATCTGCATTGATTAGCTTTTTAAAACGACATCCTAACCCTGCTATTGCGAATCAAGTTAAAGCCATTAACAACTATTCAAGTTGTGAGCTCATCGCTTCCTTTAAACTGCATTAATAAAAAATAAGGCTCGTTACATCATTCGATAATAACGAGCCCCATCCCATCCAGTTTTCCATTACTGATTAATAAATCGGACTTTGTCCTAATGAAATCACAACTCGACGATTTAAGTTTCGTCCGATAGGGGTTGAGTTATCAGCAATAGGACGCCGCTTTCCGTACGCTTCTACTTGAACACGCTCGGCAGGTAACCCTAACGATTGAAAATACTGACGCAGTTTGTCAGCTCGTCGCTCTGACATCTCTTGGCTTTCCGTAGTACCGGCAATCGAATCATTAAACGCGGCAACTAAAACCAAATCAATATCGTCAGAATAGCGAACAAAGTCGGCAATTTGAGCCAGACGTTGTTGTGATATTTTATTTAATGTGTCGCTATTTTCACTATAGTGGAGGACAGAAAATGCGATATCTTCAAATCCATAAGGTAATAGCTTACTCAGACATTGGCTAAATGATTGATAACCTTTTTGAAACGAAACGGCAGATAATCCAACCTCTAATGGGCGATTTTGTCGCTGCCAATCTTGATACATAAATGTAGGATTTCGCCCATCTTCTAATTCAGCAAGCATATTCCACACCGTTTTCCCTTGAATATAGCCATCAAACTGCTTAAAAAATTTAAGTCGTGTCATGGTATTGGCTGAATCACCAGGCATCCAACGAGCAGGCATAGAAGTTAGACGTACGTTTCGTGTTTCTCCCATCGGACGATACATTTTTAATTCAAAGGCAACAGATTGTTTTTTGCTGGAACGTGCTACGAACTCACCGTCACCGTAACCCGGTATATGATGTGACAAGCGACACTCTAGCGGCGTATCAACAATAACATTCCACTGTGACTGATTAGGCGATGCGATATATTGCTTCCCCGCCAAACTTGGCAATGAAAACAATAAAATCAATATATACAATGACCTAGGCCATATTTTAAAAATAAGAAATGTCATTATCCAAATGTCTTAATCTAACGTCTCGAAATATAAAGGCTGACTTTTAATTGATACTAATTAAACCTTTCTTTATATCGACCATAACATCCATTGCTTTAACAATTCAGAACCCGTTTCACATTAAGAAAAAAGAGACAGACCATTTTTGTTTATACATCAGATCAAATTGGTATCAAGGGATGGATCTGACATAATAGCCCATTCCTTTATTTTGACAGCAGTGTTATGAGCCAAGATAACGAATTCAATACATTAAAAAGTCGCTTTCGCGGCTACTTTCCCGTCGTCATTGATGTAGAAACCGCGGGATTTAACGCTAAAACAGATGCATTACTTGAAATCTGCGCCGTTACATTACAAATGGATGAAGATGGGTGGCTAAAGCCAGCAACAACCATCCACTTCCATGTATCTCCTTTTGAAGGCGCGATTTTACATAAAGAAGCGTTGGATTTTAATGGGATCCGTGATCCTTTTAGTCCATTACGTGGTGCAGTATCTGAAGAGCACGCTTTAAAAGAAATCTATAAGCAGATCCGTAAAGAACAAAAAGCCTCTGATTGTTCTCGCGCCATTATGGTTGCGCACAATGCAACGTTTGATCACAGCTTTGTTATGGCGGCATCTGAGCGTGCAAAATTAAAGCGTAATCCTTTCCACCCGTTTGCAACGTTTGATACCGCCGCATTAAGTGGGCTTGCATTTGGTCAAACGGTATTAGCGAAAGCATGTCAAACAGCAAATATCCCATTTGACAATCGTGAAGCACATTCTGCGCTGTATGATACAGAACGTACCGCTGAGCTATTTTGTGAAATAGTTAACAAATGGAAAAAGTTAGGTGGCTGGCCTTTAATGGCACCTCAAACAGAAGACATGGATAGCAACTAAATCTATCGCCCATCTAAACCGCAAAATTCTCCTCTAAGCTCATATTTTTATGAGCTTTTTTTTTATGCTTTTTTTATTTATAGATTTTTAAATTAAACGTTTTAAACGCTCAATTTAAAAATATGTTAAATACATGAAATTAGCATTAATTTTCACGTAACATTTAGTTAACATAAATGAAATCCGGTCTTATACTCACTCTTGTACTTAATCTTTGTTTTTCCTTTCAGGGACGAATAAGAAGCTAAATAACAACATATAGAGAGGCAGTATAATGTCCGTAAAAAAACGTTATCTCACCATTGCCGTAACCACTGCATTATTTTCAACGCAGGCTTACTCGGCTGGTTTCCAAGTTTCAGAACAATCTGCAACGGGTTTAGGGCGTGCATTTGCAGGTGAAGCTGCTATTGCTGATAACCCTGGTGTTCTTGCACGTAACCCTGCAAGCATGACAAAGTTCGATAAAATGGCTATTTCTGCACAAGGAAGTCTTGTTTTACCTAATATTGATGTCACTGCACATGATGCCCCAGCAGGTGAACAAACAGCCGAAGATGTCGCACCTCTGGCATTTGTACCTTCAACTTACTTTGTTCAACCACTGAATGATCGTTTGTCTTGGGGGATGTCTTTATTCTCTAATTACGGGGTTACAACCGATTACCCTGATGATTTTTATGACGGCACATCCGCAGGTAAAACCTCACTGCTCACCATAAACTTAAACCCAAGTGTTGCCTATAAACTCAATGACCAATGGAGTATCGGTGTTGGTGTTAGTGCTGTTTATGCACATGCTGAGCTTTACCGCCATTATGGTAAGAATGCACTACCGTTTTATCCTGCAATAAAACCCAGCGACAAAACCATTAATATGGAAGGAGAGACATGGGCATTTGGCTGGAATATAGGCACGCTATTTGAAATTGATGAGAATAACCGTTTTGGCTTAGCTTACCGTTCACAAGTTGACCTTGATTTTGACGGTGACTTTACTGATTACTCAGGACAAGTTCTCGGTGCCAATCGCCGTGGTTCAACCATCGACGCAAAACTTGCAGCCCCCCTCCCTGCTACCGCTGAGTTTTCAGGCTTTCACCAACTCAATAACCAATTCGCTTTGCACTACAGTATATTTTGGACCCAATGGAGTAAATTCACTGAGCTAAAAGCAACCAGCAGTGAATGTAACTTTGGGGGACAACTACCCGGTGTCTGCTTATTGAAAGAAGAAAAATATGACGATGCATTCCGCTGGGCTATTGGTAGTACATACAATCTTAATCCACAAATCACGTTACGTGCCGGCTTTGCTTACGATGAGCAAGGCGGTAAAGCAACATTGAGTATTCCAGATACTGACCGCTTCTGGTACTCAGCAGGAGCAAGCTATAAATACAGCGACCAATTGAGTTTTGATCTAGGCGTTAGTTATGTCTACGGCAAAGACGGCACATTTACTGAAGCAGGTGATAGCTTCACCGCAACCAGCGATGCTTTCATCGGTGCCGCGCAAGCTAATTACACTTTTTAACCCAAGACTGAACTAAGAATTGAAAGTAAGGAATACTATGAACAAGCATTTTTTATCGATCATTATAGCTGCTAGCTTGGGACTAACAGGATGTGGTGGCGACAGCAAAACAACGGGCGCCCCTACGATTGATCCCGATACTGCTGACAGCCTAAATGCAGAAACAAAAGTCAACTTTGATATTATCTCAAATCCAAGCTCGCCAGTTATTGTCACCCCGACCTATTTAGCGATGGATAGCTATGATGGCACTATTGCGACAGATGGTAGTAACCTGACAAGTGATAATGAACAAAATAGTGAATACCTCACGGACATTAGTAACCCATCCGTAGCATTAGGTAAAATTGACGGTTGGGGGACATTAGAACCGATTACTATTAACTTCACTGGTAATAACCTTACAACAGAGCCATCTCCAGATAGTTTTGTGATGATTGAATCTTTTGATCCAACATCAACAACAGACTCAACTGCACCTTCGGCCTTAGAATATGGTATTGACTATGTGGTTTCAACTCAGGGTTCATCCTTAGTTATTTCACTCTTAAAGCCTCTAAAATCATCATCTAATTATATGTTTGCTGTAACAAACTCTCTTAAAGATGAAAAAGGAATGGCTGTTGGAACATCTGGAAGTTATGCGGTATTGAAAGCTAGTGGGACACCTCCCTCTCCAGCGCTAATACCAGCACAAACAATCACTCACGCTACAGAAAATACAATTACATCCACAACAGGAGTAAATAAAGATAAGATAATTTTCTCTACATGGTTTACAACAGAATCAGTTGGCGACGGGTTATATGCAGCTAAAGCCGCTATCGCTTTATCAGCAGAAGCTGTTGCTTCAACTACAAGTGCTACTGGTCCAGGAAATGCATCTTCACTCTGGGGAAGTGATATCAATACAACTTCACTATTTAGCTTTACGATGCCAACCCTCGATACATCATTTGATTCAGGTGTGAAAAAATATACAGGTACTGTAAAACTGCCTTATTTTCTTGGTGCTAATACCACCCCTGATGAGTTCCTCACACAGACATGGAAAAGTGCAACGCCTAGTCTCGCTAAAATATTAAATGTGATTAGTCGACAAGACACAACCAGTGCTATTTTATTAGCCCAACTTGCTGAACTTAATATTACCGCTGAGGAGTTAGCATATTTAGCAGAAAACCCACAAGATAACGCTGCGCAATTATCCATAATTCAAAAACTACTCAATACAAAGCTCTATTTGGATCAAGATAAAACTCAGCAACTTGACGCAGAGCGTCTAATTACTAAGTTCAGTCCAGCCCCACAACTAAGGTCAGTGGCAGATGTTCCCTACAACTTATACATGCCAGCAACAACTGCTAACTGTAGTGATCCCTCAAATATTCCAGTGAGCATTTTTGGTCATGGCTTTACCAGCAACAATGATAGTGTTGATTATTACTCAGCAGTTACATTAGCTTCAAACTGCCAAGCAATAATTAGCATAGACCTGCCACTTCATGGTGATAGATGGAATACTAAGTTTGGCGATGATAGTGTTCAAAGTCTTGCTTATATGAACCTTCAACGACTTCCTGTAGCAAGAGATAATATTCGTCAATCAGTTTCTGATTTGATGAGTTTACGTGCTGCACTTGGCCTGCTATTCGGAACTAAAGCAACGCTTTCTCAACCTGTGATTGATGGCCTTTATGGTGAGTTAGGAAAATTATCTTTAGCTAATGACTCAAAGTCTGGTGTTGGGTATCTTGGTGTTTCACTTGGCGGTATCGTTGGTATTGCTTATACCGCAACAATGGAAAAACCAGTATTACCTGATAATCCTGAAAAAGAAGCGATGTTATTTGGTGTAACTCGTAGTCATGTTGATGTTCCAGGTGGTGGAATAGCTTACTTTTTATTCAACTCAGATGAGTTTGGCGGTACGATTCAATCAAGTCTAAAATCTAGCGAGGGCTATACAGCCTTTAAAGCAAGTAGCTGTGAAAATTTAGATGAGAACACATGCAATAAGATATTTTTCAATACTTTTGCTTATGCTGCTCAAAGCGTTCTTGATACAACAGATCCAGCTAACTTAATCAACGATATTTCAACTACTCCAGTTTATTTATCCATGGCACAAGGAGATACTGTTATTCCTAATGGGCCATTTGGCAGTGATAAAGTATTAGCATCCCAAGTCGCAGGTACTATACCTATGATTCAATATGGTGGTTTTGATATTCTATCTGGAGAATCAACAGAAACTACTGGTAAGCGGGCTGTTCTTTATAAACAAGCCAATAGTTTTCATGGAGCACTGCTAACCGCCCCACAAGGAGGTTTTGAATCTTTTGCAACATCAATTGCAGACATGCAGGCAAATTCAATATCGTTTTTATCTAATGGGTCATTACCTATTGCTGAGCCAAGCTTTATTTACCAGCTTGACTAACTAATTGCAGTAACTCTCATAACCAAAGGCTAGCATTCTGCTAGCCTTTTTATTGCCTGATAATCCATTCTAGAACCTCCTTTTAAGTGATTTAAAATCATACAACCTCAATAAAATGTGCGGCAAAACACATTTTGTCCTCGACATGTGCAAAAAATTAAGCAAACTGATAAAAACGGTGTTATTTCACCCCTCTATTTCTGTGATTATGTACTCACTTTGAAACAGTCAAACTCGTGTAGTTCACAATTACCCAATAAAACGGATGGATCAAAGCTTTATGAACCCTGTAGTTATAGCGGTATGTATCATGCTGATACTCGCATTAATGCGAGTGAATGTGGTCGTCGCGCTAACCTTTAGTGCCATTGTTGGCGGCCTTATTGGTGGAATGTCTCTCACTGATGCGGTATCAGCCTTTGAAGGTGGTCTTGGTGGCGGTGCAACCACAGCGCTAAGTTATGCCATGCTCGGTACGTTTGCCGTTGCAATCTCACGCTCTGGTATTACTGATATCTTAGCACAAAAAGTGATCAAGAAAATCAGTGGGCATGATAACGCCGCGGCTGCAACGGGCGTCAAATACAGCGTTCTTATCATTCTAGTCTTACTTGCCATTTCTTCTCAGAACGTTATTCCGGTTCATATTGCTTTCATCCCAATTGTTATTCCGCCACTACTGCATGTCTTTGCCAAACTGAAGCTAGATCGTCGTCTAATTGCTTGTGTACTGACATTTGGTCTAGTTACGCCATACATGGTGCTACCTATTGGCTTCGGTGGTATTTTCTTAAATAACATCTTATTAAAAAACCTACACGATAACGGTTTAGATGTCGTAGCAAGTCAAGTACCTGTCGCAATGATCCTACCTGCATGTGGCATGCTATTTGGTTTACTTCTTGCAACCTTTGTCAGCTACCGTAAACCTCGCGAATATTCTGTTGAGAAAATTCTTGCCAGTGAGCCCGAGAAAAAAGAAATCGACATGCGTCATGTCTATGTCGCAGTTGCTGCTATTTTTGCCGCACTAGGCGCACAATTATACAGTGGCTCGATGATCATCGGTGGTCTTGTTGGCTTTATGGTGTTTACTTTCACGGGCGTCATTAAGTGGAAAGAAACCCATGATGTGTTTACCAAAGGTGTTCATATGATGGCGATGATCGGCTTTATTATGATTGCAGCAGCAGGGTTTGCAGCCGTCATGAAAGCAACTGGCGGGGTTGAAACCTTAGTGAATTCTCTTGAAGCTGTGATTGGTAATAACAAACCTCTTGCTTCACTGCTAATGCTGGTTGTGGGCTTATTAGTCACCATGGGGATCGGTTCTTCATTCTCCACCATTCCAATTCTAGCCACAATTTACGTACCGCTTTGTCTATCGTTTGGTTTCTCACCAATGGCAACCATTGCGATAGTAGGTACTGCAGCGGCATTAGGTGATGCGGGCTCTCCAGCATCAGATTCAACCTTAGGTCCAACATCAGGTTTGAATGCGGATGGTCAGCACGATCATATTTGGGATTCGGTTGTACCAACATTCATCCACTATAACTTGCCATTAATTGGATTTGGTTGGTTAGCATCTATGGTGCTATAAGCCTTCCTTAGCGACAAAAAAACCGCCAAATTTGGCGGTTTTTTATTGCCTAAAAGTGAAAGACTTCAAAATCATATCACCTTAAGCAATTGGCGTTACAGAAGAATTACTCTGCTGAAGCTGCGTCGCGACGTGCTGCTGCTTCTTTAATTAGTGGCTGAAGCTCACCTTTTTGGAACATCTCAAGAATGATGTCACAACCACCGATCAACTCACCTTCAATCCATAATTGTGGGAATGTTGGCCACTGTGCGTAAATTGGAAGTTCTGCACGGATATCTGGATTTTGCAGAATATCAACGTATGCAAACTTTTCGCCACAGCCCATTAGCGCTTGAGACGCTTGAGATGAGAAACCACAGCTTGGTAGCTTAGGTGAACCTTTCATGTAAAGTAGAATTGGGTTTTCAGCGATCTGCTGCTTGATCTTGTCGATAGTTTCCATAGCTTCCTCGTACAACTTTAATAGTAATTACTTAAACCCTACCATTCTACTTGGTTATCGTCACCAATAAAAATACTTTCCCGCACCTAACCGACTGCTTTTAATCCAATCTTTAATCAGAGCATCATTTAACCTTTATAATTAAAAGGTTATTGACGATTCCTCTAGCGAGGTATAGGGTATTTTTTTATAGCCAAGTCTTTTAATAAAGAAAAAACTTGCTAAAATAAAACGGTCAGATTCAAAAAATAAATTAAGTAAGCCTCGATGCTTACTGGAAGCAATAATGTCGTGGCAAACGCCACCAAACCAATATGGAGAATTGAGCAATGGCATTTGAATTACCAGCTCTACCTTTCGCAATGAACGCTCTTGAGCCACACATTTCTCAAGAAACTCTAGAGTACCACTACGGTAAGCACCACAACACTTACGTTGTTAAGCTTAACGGCCTTGTTGAAGGTACAGAGCTTGCTGAAAAGTCACTTGAAGACATCATTAAAACTTCAACTGGCGGTGTATTTAACAATGCGGCTCAAGTTTGGAACCACACGTTCTACTGGAACTGTTTAGCGCCTAACGCTGGCGGCGAACCGACAGGTGAAGTAGCAGCAGCAATCGAAAAAGCATTCGGTTCTTTCGCTGAGTTCAAAGCAAAATTCACAGATTCAGCAATCAACAACTTCGGTTCTTCTTGGACTTGGTTAGTGAAGAACGCTGACGGCTCTCTAGCTATCGTTAACACTTCTAACGCTGGTTGCCCAATCACAGAAGAAGGCGTAACACCGCTACTAACTGTTGATCTATGGGAACACGCTTACTACATCGACTACCGCAACCTACGTCCAAGCTACATGGATGGTTTCTGGTCACTAGTAAACTGGGATTTCGTTGCTAAAAACCTAGCAGCATAATTGCTCATAAAATAAGCGCAAACCCAAAATTAAAGCCGTAAATAGAAGCATCTATTTACGGTTTTTTTGTATCTGAATTCCTATCAGCTAAATTAGAAATATAACCGATATCCAAATAGATATGCACCAAGATGCAATAATAAGCTAACCATTCACTGACAATTCATATGGCTATTTAATATACATTAACTAAGATTGACACCCTTATCCTGAAATAAGAGAGTTATACGACGTGCACTACAAAAAATTATCCCCACTCCTATTTACCCTTATGGCTTTAACAATATCGAACTTTGCTCACGCAAAAGATGACGAGAAACAACAAGCAGTTCCTGTTACTGTCGAGCCTATCTCTACCAAAGAGTTTGTCGCTACATTAAATGAAGTAGGTAAAATCAATGCGATTGATTTTGCTGAACTCACATTCAGTACTCCCGGTAAACTTGTTGCCATAAACTTTAAAGATGGTGATGTGGTTAAAAAAGGTCAACTAATTGCAAAACTAGATAGTAGTAAAGCAAAAGCTGATTTAGATAAAGCGGCAAGTTCTTTAACTACAGCAAGAAACAAAGTAAAACGTGTTGCTGAGTTAAATAGAAAACAACCTGGCGCATTATCTAAGCAAGATTTTGAAGAGCTTCAAGATGCCGCGAACCTTGCAGCGGCCGATTACCGCCAGCAACAAGCCATTTTGAAAGATTATGCCATTACCGCTCCTTTTGATGGTGAACTGACCAACTTCACTAAATCAGCAGGAAGTATGATTGATGCAACAACACCTCTGGTAAGTATTTATAACCTCAACCCTGTTGAAGTCTCCTACACCATTAGCCAAAACGATCTTGGTAAAGCAGTAAAAGGCCAGCCCATCACTGTGACTGTTGAAGCATACAAGGATATGATATTTAACGGTATTGTTGATTACGTCGCACCAGCCGTTAATAAAAACACGGGACGTGTGGCTATTCATGCTCGTATCGAAAACCCAGATCATATTCTAGCACCCGGTATGTTTGCTCAAGTGAGCCAAATGGTGAATGGTCGAACTAATCGAATTGTCGCGCCACAAAACGCGATTCTTGCTCATAATGAAGATCGTTACGTATGGGTCGTTGATAAAAATAATGTTGCTACTAAGCGTTACCTAACTTTAGGTAACAACCTTAATAATGGCTATGTAATTGTTGAAAAAGGCTTAAAGGTAGATGACATTGTTGTTGTCACTGGTCATCAAAAAATTGATGATGAAACTTTAGTAAATATCATCAAGACTCAAGCATCAACAGCTGATGCACCTGCACAAGAGCAAAAAAAGAAAACAACCGATCCAGCAAAAGCAGGACAGGAAAAAACTAAATCAGTGAAGGAGCAGAGCAATGAGACTACCTGAAGTCTGTATTAAACATCCTGTTTTTGCTTCAGTGTTAAGTATTGCAATTATTCTTATTGGTTTGTTTTCTTTCCAAAAACTTGCAATTCAATATTTCCCTGATCACAACACGCCTAAAGCAACGGTTACCGCCAGTATTGATGGCGCTAGCGCAGACTTCATGTCACGAAATGTCGCAACACATTTAATTAATGCCGCAACAGGGTTAGAAAGCGTCGATATTATGACGACTGACTGTACCCAAGGTAAATGTACATTAAATGTAAAATTTAGCGATGGTATTACTGATGTTGAATATGCGAACTTAATGAATAAGTTACGTAGTAGCATTGAAGCTATCGTTGATTTTCCACCAAGTATGGTTGATAAACCGACGGTTACCGATGATTCCGGTGATAAGGGCTCAGCTAGTAACATTATTACCTTTATCAATAAAGGGAAGATGAGTTCGCAAGAGATGTACGACTTCATTGGCCAGCAAATCAAACCACAGTTTAGACATATTCAAGGTGTTGGTGGGGTATATGGACCGTATGGTGGTGCAGCAAAAGCTGTCCGTGTTTGGCTGAACCCAAACCGTATGATGGCACTCAATGTTAAGCCCGCTGATATTGTAACAACACTCAGTGCATACAGTTCATCATTCACAGTTGGTCAGATCGTTGGTGAAGCGCGTAATTTCCAAATTAACCCAGTGACTCAAGTAACCAGTGTTAAAGATGTACAAGATCTCGTTATCCGCGTCGATGATGGCAACATCATTCGCATCAAAGATGTGGCTGATGTCAAAATGGGTGAAAATAGCCTGACACCAAGCAAACTTAAAGTGAATGGTGAAACTGCAATGTCACTGCAGGTGCTACCACTGAAAAGTGAGAACCCGGTTGATGTAGCTGCTCGTGTAAAAGCTGAAATCACCAAGATGCAGCAACACTTGCCAGATGGCTTAGAAATGAAGATGGTCTATAACCAAGCCGATTTCATTCAAGAATCTATCGACCAAGGCTTCCATACCCTCTTTGAAGCTATCGTTTTAGTATCCGTAATTGTGGTACTTTTCCTTGGTTCACTGCGTATTGCATCAATCCCAATTATCACTATCCCTGTATGTATTATTGGTGTTTTTGCAGTAATGTCATTTCTTGGTTTCAGCATTAACGTGCTGACTATTTTAGCCATTATTCTTGCGATCGGCCTTGTGGTTGATGATGCTATCGTGGTGGTTGAAAATTGTTATCGCTATATAGAAGAAGGTGAAACACCGCTTAATGCCGCCATTAAGGGCAGTAATGAAATTATCTTCCCAGTAATAGCAATGACAATGACCCTTGCAGCGGTTTACCTGCCTATTGGTTTAATGTCAGGTATGACAGCTGATCTGTTCCGCCAATTTGCTTTTACTCTTGCAGCATCAGTGATCATCTCAGGTATGGTTGCATTAACACTGTCACCGATGATGTGTGCGTATTTAATTAAACCGGTAGCACAACAACCTAAATGGTTTGCTGCAATTGATAAGCATATTCACAAACTATCACTAGGTTACACGAAACAATTATCTAAATGGTTTGATCGTAAAGCATTGATGGGGGGTATTGCACTGGCACTTATCGCACTTTCGGGTGTTGCGGTATGGTCGATGCCACAAGTATTGTTGCCAATAGAAGATACTGGCTTTATTGATGGTAGTTCAGAAGCACCGACCGGTGTCGGTCGTCGTTATCATATTAAGCATAACTCTGAGCTAAATACGGTTATGGAAGATAACAAAGATATTGCTGCAAATTTATCTTATATCGAAGCAACACCATCCAATCATATTTTACTCGAACCTTGGGGCAAACGTACTAAACCGGCAGATGAGATTGTAGCTGAGTTAACTGAAAAAGCAGCAAGTACTCTGTCTGCATACAGTATGTCATTTAGTGTGCGCTCTGCTGATGGTCTAAATGCAGCAACCAATTTGAAACTGCAGCTTAAAACCGTTAATCGAGATAATACAAAGCTTAATGACACCGCTAACCGTATCGTTAAAAAGTTAAGTGAGTATAAAGGCTTAACTCGTGTTAAAAGCTCATTACTTCGAGATCAACTGCGATATGACTTACGCATTGACCGTAACGCAATCATCTTGTCAGGCGTGGCTTATACTGACGTAACCAATGCACTATCGACCTTCCTTGGCTCATTGAAAGCGGCAAACTTACAGGCTGATGACGGCTATACCTACCCTATTCGCGTTCAAGTAAACCGTAAAGATCTGGGTAACTTTGATATTATCGATAAGCTTTATGTAGCGTCAGAATCGGGACAAAATATCCCTTTGTCTGAATTCGTTTCAATTAAAGCAGTAACATCTGAGTCCAGTTTTAAAACTTATATGGGACAAAATAGTGCTGAGATCACAGCGACATTAATGCCAGGTTATACTGCGAGTGATGTCCGTAATTACATTGATGAAAATGTACCTGAGCTACTTGATGACTCACAGAGCTATGCCTACGACGGTGTGGTTAAAGAATTAATGGACTCACAAGATGGTACACAAACGTTATTCTTAATGGCGCTCATTTTCATCTATCTGATCTTAGCTGCGCAATTTGAAAGTTTCGTTGATCCACTGATCATCCTTCTTACCGTTCCTTTGTGTATTGTAGGCGCTGTTTTGACCCTCTGGGTCTTTGGTCAAAGCCTCAATATTTACTCACAAATAGGCTTATTAACCTTAGTCGGATTGGTCACTAAACATGGGATCTTGCTGGTTGAATTTGCCAATGAGCAACGTAAGCATGGTAAAACTGCCATTGAGGCGGCAATCCATAGTGCTCGCTCACGTTTACGTCCAATTTTAATGACATCATTAACCATGATTTTAGGTGCTCTACCCCTGGCATTTGCATCAGGTCCTGGCTCATTAGGTCGCGTAAATATTGGTTTGGTCTTAGTGGGAGGATTAACCGCCGGCACATTTTTCTCACTATTTCTTGTTCCAGTTGCTTATGTCGGGATGAGTAGATTAAGAGAAAAAGACGTACTAAAAACCATCTTAAGTGGCCGTGGTTTCCGTCAACGAAAATAACACTAAATCAACGTTGCTATAAGTAAAAACGCCTGCATCACTGCAGGCGTTTTTTTATTTTCAACTAACGAATATTATGCTTTTTCAGAAAGGATAATACGCAGTGTACGACGAAGTGGCTCAGCAGCACCCCATAGTAGCTGATCACCAACAGTAAAGGCGTTCAGGTAATCATCACCCATCGCAAGTTTACGAAGACGACCAACCGGTACCGATAGTGTACCCGTTACTTTAGCAGGGCTTAACTCTTGCACTGTTACATCACGATCATTCGGGATAACTTTTACCCAATCATTATGTGATGCAATCATTTCTTCGATTTCATCTAGCGGTACATTTTTCTTCAGCTTTAATGTTAGTGCTTGGCTGTGACAGCGCATCGCACCAATACGTACACAAGTACCATCAATTGGGATTGGAGAATCCTCTAAACCAAGAATTTTGTTCGTTTCAACAGACGCTTTCCATTCTTCTTTGCTTTGACCATTTTCACGCTTCACATCGATCCAAGGGATCAAAGAACCGGCTAATGGCGCACCAAACTCTTGTGATGGGAAATCGCTTGAACGTAAGGTATCTGCCACTTTACGGTCAATATCAAGAATCGATGTTGATGGATTCGCGAGCTCGCTTGTCACTGAATCGTTAATCACACCCATTTGGCTGATCAACTCACGCATGTTCTTAGCACCCGCACCAGAAGCTGCTTGATATGTTTGTGACGTCATCCACTCAACAAGTCCTGCCTTATATAGGCCACCGACAGCCATCAGCATTAAGCTAACTGTACAGTTACCACCAACATACGTATTGGTACCATTGTGAATACCTTGCTGAATTTGATCAAAGTTAACAGGATCAAGTGTAATAATTGATTCTGGCTTCATACGTAATGTTGATGCCGCATCAATCCAGTAACCTTTCCAGCCTGCTTGACGTAACGCTGGGTACACTTTTTCAGTGTAGCCACCACCTTGACAGGTAATAATGGCATCAAGTTTTTTTAAGCTTTCTAAATCAAAGGCATCTTGCAGCATGCCTGCATCTTTACCTAAATTAGGCGCTGGAATACCAATCTGAGAGGTTGAATAGAATACAGGGTCAATTAGTTTAAAATCACCCTCTTCGACCATACGTTGCATCAGTACAGAACCGACCATACCACGCCAACCAACTAAACCTACTTTCATCATTTGCTACTACACTCCCTGTCGTAATTTAACGGCTGCTGTTTCCATCTATAGAGATTTAAAGGCTTAAAAACAAGCATAATTTTAATATCCACTTCAAAATACTATCGCAAAAAAGAGTAACAATCTTTGTTAATTTATCGATATTTGAATTTCTTATTACTGGTATTAGTTATTTTTATAAGTTCAAAAATGCAACAGCAAAGAAGAATAAAACAGCAAAAAGGCTTAAAAACCAGTACTTAATGTATGTTTTTAACTCTAAATATGAAATTAAACATTCAAGACCATATAATTCAATTAAATACATATCTTTGAAAACCCCCGACTATCCTGATAATCTCTCTAACCTAACTTTATTGGATATATTATTTATAAACTGAGTGTATTTTGGTTTTTTAAACTAATTTAAACATTATCTTTATGTTTTGAAATAAATAACCAGAATAATAAAACCAATATACAAACACAAAATAAAAACCATTATTTAACAAAACAAACACAAAAAAAGCAGCACTTTTGCTCATCTTTTAAAGCAAAAGACTCAGGTCACATATAGAAACATTATTTATCGCGGTTTTAAGGCTAGCTGCTACAGTAGCCGAAGTTTGTTACAAGCTGTGATGCATGTGATTTATTAACCAGTATAGAAATATTCATTACTGACTTTGGGCTAGCAGCTCATTTACAGGTACGATAAACAAGGTTAGAAGTATGGAAAAACAGACTGTCGTGAAACTACCCTCGTTGATGCAAGTTCTTGTTGCTCTCGGTATTTTCCTTGCACTAGCATTCTCATTTACCGCTAAGTTAAATTTACCTATTCAACTAGCACTCTACATCGGCTGGTTCATTATCATTGGGTTAGGTATAAAACTAGGCCATGATTACAAATCATTAGAAAAAGCCGCCACAAAAGGTATTGCTAATGGTCTCGGTGCCGTATTAATTCTGCTTGCGGTTGGTGCGCTTGTGGGTACTTGGATTGCAGGTGGTATTGTTCCAACCATTATTTACTACGGTCTAAAAGCCATCCACCCATCCATTTTCTTGTTAGCAACAATGATCATTTGTTCATTAACAGCGTTAGCAACCGGTACTTCTTGGGGTGCAGCAGGTACGGCAGGTATCGCTATGATGGGGATTGGCCAAGGTTTAGGTATTCCCGCTCCTATGACTGCTGGTGCTGTTCTTTCTGGCTGTTACTTCGGCGATAAAATGTCACCACTATCAGATTCTGTGATCTTGGCATCTTCTATGTCTAACGTTGAAATCATGGAACATATCAAAGGTATGCTGCCTATCTCACTGATCAGTTACGTGATCACGGCCATTCTATTTACTGTTGTGGGTTACCACTACTCAGGCAATGTAGATATGACGCAAGTTGATTCAGTGATTCAAGCAATGGATAAGCAATTTGTTATCTCACCATTGTCTTTTATTCCTGTGGCTATTGTCTTGGTGTTACTGGCTTTACGCTTACCATCATTCCCTGTTATTACACTAGGTTCTCTATTGGGTATTATTTGGGCAGTGATGATCCAAGGTATGGATCCTTTAGTTGCCTTTAATACTGCATGGGCACCATTTTCTATTAGCTCTGGTGTTGAGTTTATTGATGCGATCCTAAACCGTGGTGGTATGTCGTCAATGCTTGGCTCAGTCGCCGTGATCATCTTCGGTCTTGGTTTTGGTGGTCTATTAGATAAGGTCGGTGTACTGCAAACTATTGCCCGTCTTTTTGAAAAACGCGTAAATTCCGCAGGTAGCCTATCCGTTTCCACTATTGCTACTGCTTTTCTAGGTAACGTATTTGGTTCTGCGATGTATGTTTCGCTGATCCTTACACCTAAAATTTGTGCAAAAAATTACGACCGTCTAGGCTACCAACGTAAGAACCTTTCTCGTAACGCTGAGTTTGGTGGTACGTTGACCTCAGGTATGGTGCCGTGGAGTGATAACGGTATTTATATGGCAAGCATTTTAGGTGTTGCTACGTTCTCATACGCACCATTTATGTGGTTAAGCTTCGTTTGTATTATCGTAACCATTGTCTGTTCATTCATGGGGTGGTTTGTGGATCGCTGTCCACCAGCATCAGAAGCCCAATTAGCACAAGATGATGAAGAAGAAGCACTTGCTGTTAAACAGTTAACTTCATAATATTTATTAAGCATAAAGAATAAGCCCCATTATATTAGCCAATATAATGGGGCTTATTTGTTTCTATACCTATTACTCATTTCGTCGTTCAACCCTTCCTTCCGTTACAAAAAAATCAATAATAACCTCGAGTTCCCCTCGCTGCGTGTAGTCATTGTCTTTATTCACTAAAACCGTGCATAAACAGGTACATACTCATACCTTTTCCTTAATAGCGCATCGTGACGTAACGGATTTAGATCTTGTCATTATGGCGCCTGCTATCTACCTCATGGGTTCACAAGTTCAATACATGGGACGTATCATGGGGCCTATTGGTACTGAAGGTCGTTATATCCCAGTTATGATTGCAATTTCGGTGCTAAATGCCTTCGCTGCTATGTTTGTGATGAATATCTTAGTGTGAATATTTAACTTGCCGTGGGCCCTTTCACGGCAAGCCTTTTCATAGCATGAACTTTTCATAATAGCGCTGCATATTTGCTTTTATTCTTCACCTTTTGATCATTACACAGCCCTTATTTGGAGCTTTATATGTCTTTTTCTCTTGATGCTTACTTAGAAGAACTTCGTCCTTTAATCAATATTGACTGCGGTACGCTAACCGTTGACGGTATTAATGCTATTGCTGAGACCATGGCAAAAAAATACCAAGATCTGGGATGGCACATTAAACGTGTCGATTGTGGTATTGCAGGAACTGGCCTAGAAATTCGTAACAAACCTGAAGCCGACCATATTGATGCCATGCTGATCGGCCACATGGATACCGTATTTCCTGTTGGTACAGCAGCTGCTCGCCCAATGACAACCGATGAAACAAAAGCTTATGGCCCCGGGGTTTCTGATATGAAATCAGGGTTATTAAATATTGTTTACGCACTACGTGGTTTAGATCAGCAGATCTTAGATAAACTTTCTATCTGTGTATGCATGAACCCAGATGAAGAAATTGGCTCATTACATTCTGAAGCATGGCTTAAAAGTGTCGCCGTTAATGCAAAGCATGTTTTCGTCGCTGAAGCGGCTCGCGCTGACGGCTCTTTAGTTAAAGCCTGTAAAGGTATGGCACGCTATCGCTTAAGCTTCCATGGTAAAGCAGCACATGCAGGAAATGAACCTGAAAATGGCCGTAGTGCAATCAGTGAGATGGCACACTGGATCATTGCGATCAATGAGCTAACCAATTTCGTTTCTGGTACTACTTTTAATGTGGGTGTAGTTAAAGGGGGAGCTGGTGCCAATATTGTGGCTGATTTTGCTGAAGCGATTGTTGATGTACGTTTCTGGGACAACGATGAGTATGCAGCCGCAGATCAGAAAATTCGTGCACTGTGTGATACTCCTTTTACTCCGAACATCACAGTTATTGCAGAGCGTGAAGCGCATAAACCATCGATGGTGCCAAGCCCACAAACAGAGCGATTAATGGCACAAGTTGAAGCGATCGGTAAAGACTTGGGTATTGATATTACATGGCAAGCCGTCGGTGGTGGATCTGATGCAAACCTAACTGCAGTGTTAGGTGTTCCAACATTAGATGGTCTAGGTCCTATTGGTGCAGGTTTCCACAGTGCTGATGAATGGCTAGATCTCACTTCAATTGAGCCGCGTATCCGTTTATTACAACGTATTTTAGAAAAGTTAGCAGCGTAAAAACAACAAAAGGCTGCATCAATGCAGCCTTTTGTTCTCTTTGGATGTAGCTAACTCCACCCGTAGAGAACAACACAACCCGTTCAAGTTTTCTTTGCTAAACCACTCCTGATTTAGCCCGTTTTTGTGAATATCTCGGCCTTTCCTGCTGATATCTGGGCACTATGTAAATTGTCTAATTTAAATTGTATAGCCCTAATTGGATGACGCCATAAGTAACGTGGAAATGTCCAACGTAACACATGGATCATTTGTAATCGTTTGGCAGATTGGTAGCAATGCCCAATACAATGCGAACAACTTGGCTTATCATCACCTAGTCGACAACCTGTTACGCGCTCCTCAACATACTCGATAAGACTTTCACATTCAGGACAAATAATTGCCCCACGGTGCAACGTTTTACAATATAGGCGAATCATCGCTTTCACTGCGTTCAGTTCACGTTGCGATCGAACTGAATGATTGTTTTGAACTATCATAGTGGCGTTATTATCCACTGGGGCCATAAAGATCCAATGATAAAGATCAATTTTTTCAAGAAATCGTAAATTTATAAGCAAATATCGAAATACGAGCCAAAAAATTGATTAAAAGACATACTTTAATACATTGTTCAAAAAAAGAACTGAATGTGAAAATGACCTTCTACGCATTTTCATAAATACTTAAACTGGAGTTATACTCCAATTTTTATGTCTGTTGACGGAAAAGTACATAGCTTAAAGTAATACCTCTTAATCATTTATCACCTTTGTTGCTAATCAATATTGTTGAGGATTCTATGATTCCATTTTCTCTCGATTTAAAAACAATCAAAGCTGTTATTTTTGATTTAGATAACACCTTGGTTACTTCAAACATAAACTTTTCTCAGTTACGCAAACAACTAGGCTGTCCTCAAGATATCGATTTATTAAGTTATATTGAAACGCTTAACGCTGATCAAAAGATGCATGCCAATAATATTGTTTTTGAACATGAGCTTTCTGATGCAGAAAGCTCTTTTCCCATGATTGGCTGCCATGAACTACTGATATATTTACAAACAAATAAGATTAAAACAGCAATCATTACCAGAAACTGCTTGGCTGCAACCCACAGAAAACTCATTCAGAATCAAATCAGTGTTGAACGTGTAATTACCCGCGAATGTTTTCCACCGAAACCCAATCCAGCCTCTTTAGAATCATTAGCAAAGGATTGGGGACTGATGAGTAATGAAATACTTTACGTTGGTGATTATTTTTATGACTTGCAAGCAGCTTATAACGCTAGGATGCCGTCTTGCTTGGTCCATCATGGTAAGGCGTTAGCGTTTAGTGATGCAGCGTCATTAGCTTTAAATGAGCTAAGCGATTTACTTGTTCAATTTCAATCAGTAAAGAAGAACTAACAAGACCATCATAAAGATAGTCTTGTTAAATCAGTTATCATCATCAGCGACTTAGTGGGTGACAAATGTTGCCATTTGATGATTAAGTTCAGTAACTTGTTCTTTTACCTTAGAAGACGTTTCTGCTGCACTTTGACTATGATTGGATACCTGATTTACAGAATCAGTAATATCTGCCATGAGTACGGTAATTGAATTTGTTGCATGTGATTGCTGCTCTGCGGCTGCGGCAAGCTCTTCCATTTGACCATTTAATTGGCTAATTTTTGTTGTCGTAGAGAGTAAACGTGACACTGCTTTTTCAATATGTTCCGCGCCTTGATCGGCAAGAGATTGGCTACTATCAATTTCTTCAACCACAGCGTGTGTAGAGTGTCGAATCGCATTAATGATATCGTTAATCTCTGTCGTCGATTGGGTTGTTCTGGTTGCTAACATTCGAACTTCGTCTGCTACCACAGCAAAACCTCTGCCTTGATCTCCAGCTCTTGCAGCTTCAATAGCGGCATTAAGTGCGAGTAAATTCGTCTGCTCAGCTAAGCCTTCAATCACTTCCGTCACCCGGCCAATCGCTTCACTTTCTTTACTTAATCGCGTTACCTGAGTGCTCGCCGTAGCAATATTGTTGTGCAAGGTTTCCATTGTAATTTTATTTTGCTCAAGTGCATCACGCCCTAACTCAATTTCTCCTTTGGAATCTGACAACTTTTGTACCGATAACGTAACCTGTTCTAACGTATTGTCTGTGGCAGAAGCGATTTCTTCTAGTTGGCTTCCCATCTGCTCAATGCTCGCTTGTTGGTGCACCACATTCGATGATGTGACATGTGCAGAAGTCAGCAACTCTTCCATGCTTACATCAACTTGTTGAGCTTTATCAGTAACACCAGAAACAATTTCTGACAGTGAAGCATTCATTCTATTTATTGACTCAGTTAAAACGGCCAACTCATCATTCCCAACGACTTTAAGAGGAGGTTGAGATACATCACCAAAAGCAATCGTCTTTGCTCTCTCAGACAGTAATGAAATACGGCGACCAATGGTATTTCCCATATACTTTGAGATAGCAATTGCCGAACTAACAATTAATACAATGGCAATACACATAGTCGTTAGTACATTTTGAATTGATTGATTAATTCCTTGCCCGCTTTGATCTGCACGTTGTTGCTGTGCTTGCACTACCGTTTCTAAACTCTGCTCAAGGGCTACGGCTGAAGGTAACAGCTCATTTGCCATGAGTTGATTTGATTTATTCCATTCTGGTGAAAGGCGAAGGGCTATTACATTCTCCGCTAAAGGAAAGTAAAGTTGCTGCATCTCTTTAAAAAGCGCCCATAAGGATGCATGCTCTTCCGTTAATCGATCTAACTTTTTATCAATTTCAGCCACTGATTTTTTATGTGACTCAATGAGATCTCGATACTTATCTAAGTACTCTTGTTGTCCGTATAACAAAAAATCGCGAAGTGAAGCCAATGCATTTGCTAGTGATACATAACTGTCAGCATAAACCTTAAAGAGTCTTTTTCTCTCACCGCCAAACGGGTTACTGGACTCTTCATTAATCAAACTTTGGATCTGATCTAATGCGACCTCAGCAATAGGTGCCGCTTCATTAATGAAAAGGTTATGGGCGGGTAAATTTTCACGGCTATGGCTTAAAACAAGCAATTGATTCAATGATTTTTTAACAGATTGCCATTGTTCTTGAATGGTGTTGAACTTTTGTGCTGAAATCAACGTTTGAAGCGTTGGCAAAGACTCATCAATAGAAGCAATCGTCTTGTGAACATCCTTATTCAATTGTTGGCTATGCTGATCATCACCTCCCAATAACATATAAGCACGGATAGAAGATAGCGATGCTTGTACCGATTGCTGTATACCTCGGCTCGTATCGACGGTCGGTATATCAGAAGTCAGCAAAGAAGATGCATATTGTTCAACCGTCGATATATTGCGATAGGTAAATACCGAAGAAACAATAAAAAGCAATGCCAATAAGGCAAAGCTCAGTTGTAACTTCCTTGATATCGTAAGTTTCATCCATAAACTCCTGATAAAAATATTAATAAAATATAGCTAAATTTTACAAATTGTTAAATGAAACAATAAAAATAATTAACATTTATCCGAATTTAGAGATCTACTGCAAATTGCTTTTTTATAGAACGAGTTATATAAAAACAAAACGCCATAATTTTGACGCTTCAATACCATGCTGAGGCTAAAGAAAATAATCAAACGTGAGAAGAGATTAAGACGTGTTTTTGAGTATTACGATAAGTAAATAGAGAACAGAGTAACATGTTCAACATCGGCCATACTTTCAACGAAAAAGAGAATGGTATGGCCGATATCGCTTATAAAGATTAATTATCCGAGTTTAAACGACGTAATAGCTGATCTTTTAAATTCGGCGGTGTGCCTTTAATGGTTAACGTATCTGTTTCTGGATCATAGAAAATACGCTCACCCAACAACATACTGTCGAAATTAAGCGTCATACCACCGCCAGAGCCAACAAATTTCGTAAGTTTACGCATTGCTGTGCGATCGGCAGGAAAGCTTTCTTCTAACTCATAACCTTGCTTTGACGTGAATTCATAAAAGTTTGTACCGTCGTCTGAGGTCGGTAATTCACCTGCAAGTTCTTTTACCGCGACTTCATCACCCGCTTGCAGTTGGCTATTACAGTAATCATAAACCTGCTTACGGTATTGCTGTTTTTCTTCTTTATCTAAACGTGAATCAGCACAGAAATCTTCCACAGCTTGCATCAGCACTTGGTTTTGCTCTTTCACATCTAAACCAACATCTGCTTGCATAAAGTCTAAGAAAAAGTCTGCAATTTTTCGCCCCACACGCCCTTTCGCGAACGTTAAGTAACGCTTAGATTCAGGGTCGGTTTCCCATGAAGACAGATCAATACGCGCAACAATATCCATTTTGGCAATATCAAGGTAGTCAGTCGCACTAATACTTAATTGCTCAGTTACTTTCATACTGTGACAGGTCGGTAACATACCAATAAACAGGTAATCTGTTGCTAATGACTGGTATTCCGCCATCACAACCGTACCTGCTTCAGCAAAAGGATATTTAGCCAATTCTGTTTGTAAACGCTTAACCGCCATATCTGAAAACGTTAAGAAATCTAATTCGCCTTGACGGAATTGCTTCAGCCAATGAGAAAACTCACTGTCTTGAGCAAAAAGTGCAAAACCTTTCGCCCCCTTACTGCTGTAAATGCGATGGAGTTCAGCCACGAGATCTTCAGTCGATGCATCGTTCTCAAGAGTCTGATTTCTTAGATGTATTTCTAGTTCATCTTGGTCGTTTTTTGTCAATTGATGAAGAATGACATTAGAAAGTGTTAGGCTCATAATGAAAAGGTTTTCAAGAAAAGTGAACTCTAGGTTATCATAAGTCGCTTATGTAAACATTAAACAAGATTTCTTATGCCAATTACTTCAAAATACAGCACTAAACAAGTTGAACAAATCATTGATGACATGTTCGATGTACTTGAAAAACATAAAACATCACCAGAATTAGCACTGATGGTTGTTGGTGATATTGCAACCAATATTATTAACGCGAATGTGCCAGCTGCTCAACGCGCAGTGATTGCAGAAAAATTTGCTAAAGCTCTGCAGACCTCAATTAAAAAAGACTAAGTTTAATAGTCATATTAAACTTGCATTGAAGACTGAGAAGAATTGACATTTATGGTCGCCAGCGGAAATACCTACAAAGAGAAAGTCTCACAGCTAATTAGCTGGGGACATTGGTTCAGTTTCTTTAATATCATCGCAGCCATGCTATTGGGTACGCGATATATTACACATTCAGACTGGCCAGCAACGCTGATCGGGCAACTTTACCTTTTATTAAGTTGGGTTGGTCATTTCGGTTTTCTTGTTTTTGGCATTTATATTCTCATTATATTTCCAGCAAGCTTTTTGATCCCCTCGCAACGTTTAATGCGTTTATTTGGGGTATTAGTCAGCACCGTTGGTTTAACCGCCCTATTGCTTGATACCTATGCTTATCAAACAGTAGATTTACATTTAAGCCCATTGGTATGGGATTTATTGTTAAGTGGCGATAAGACAGAATTAAATGCCAGCTGGCAATATCTATTTGTCGTTGTTCCAGTCATCTTCCTCTTTGAGCTAATGTGCTCAGAGTGGGTATGGCGCAAACTTAGAAAGCTAACCCGCAAACATGTTGGCGGTCCTATCGCACTTGTTTTTGGGGTTTGCTTTCTAGGTAGCCATCTCATTTACATCTGGGCGGATGCAAATTTATACCGTCCCGTTACGATGCAACGTTCTAATTTCCCATTTTCTTATCCGATGACGGCAAAAACCTTCATGGAAAAGCATGGTTTATTAGATCGACAAGAATATGCTAAACGTCGTGCAGAGCAAGGCGTGCAAAACAGTGAATTTGTTCGCTATCCGATCAGTAAGTTAAGTTTTAATGATCAAGGCACAGACCAAAATCTTCTGATCATTATGGTTGATAGTCTACGCAGTGATATGTTGACATCAACGGTTATGCCTAACTTAACGGCATTTGCTCAAAACAATCTGAATTTCACCAATAACTACAGTTCAAGTAATAGCAATTCGACTGGCGTATTTGGCCTGCTATATGGCTTACCAAGTGGCTATATCAATAGTATTCGCGCTGAGAAAAAATCACCGGTATTACTCAATACTCTTCAAGAACGCGGTTATCATTTTGGTTTATTCAGTGGCGAGAATTTTGATTTACCGATTTATCGTGAAGCTATTTTTGCCAATGCTAAACTGGCAGTAACAGATTCACGACACTCTCATGACATTGAAAGTGATTCTCATGCAATAAAAGATTGGGATCATTGGTTAAATAAACAAAAACAAAATCAACCATGGTTTAGCTTCCTTGAATTGACCTCTGTTCAACAGTTTAAAGAAGGTGAACATTATAAACCTCGCTTCACTCCGTCATTAGGCAGCAATGCCATTAATGAAAAAGGGGTCGATTCCACATTGCTGCTCAAAAATAGTTACCGTAATGCGGCGTATCATATTGATGAAATGCTCGGACGAGTGTTTGCTCAGTTAGAAGCAAAAGGTGATATGGCAAATACCATCGTGGTGATTGCCTCTAACCACGGCACTGAATTTAATGAGACAGGTAACAACACTTGGGGCTCTGGCAGTAACTACAGCCAATACCAAATAAAAGTACCGCTTATCATTCACTGGCCAGATCATTCTGCGCAAGAAGTGACACGCTTAACCAGTAATTTAGATCTGGTACCGACACTGATGGAATCATTACTTAATGTCGCTTCAGCGAGCTCAAATTACAGTTCAGGTGTGAGTTTATTTGATAACAATAATACTCGTCGTTGGTTATTAGCTGGAGATGATTCTGATATTGTCGTTGTTCAAAATAAACAAACAACCGTGGTTGATAAATATGGTAATTACAATGTCTACGATAAAAATTACCAATTAGAAGACGAAGGCAAACCAAAGCTTTCAACACTAATGCAGGTCATGAATGAATTAAAACGTTTCTATGAACCGAACCGTAATCAAGATAATGACAAGTAATTATTTATCGTAAACTAAAAATAAAAAGCAGCGTTAATTAATCGCTGCTTTTTATTTATCAGTGGTAATCATCCCTTGCATCACTATAACAATGGTTAAATCCATCTTGCCAACCATTAAAATACTTACCTTGCTTTGCCATTCGTTCAGGATCACGTCTAAACCCCTCTCTATGCATCATTTCATCAAGCTTTCTGCTGTGACACCCATCTTGATAACCATCAAGATAAGGGCGTGTAAAACCTAACTCAGAAAGCTGTTGATGACGACTTGTCGTGCATCCCGTTAATATAAAATATAAACAAACATAAAAGAAAAGTGGGTAAGACTTCATTATTAACACTCACCTAATATTGTTTACACTTCACAATTATTCACTATAAATATAATTGCATTTCACATAAGTATAGTGGTGAAAATCACTTTTTCATGTCTAAATAAAAAGACAGTTTAAGCCTCGATCTGATCGCATTTTTAACGCTTAATTTCAATAACAGTACAATTTTGTGGGTTATATCGCGCCTATTTATCAATGAATCGTTAAAATATAAACTGTTATAAATATTAAAAATAATATTAAAAATAATATTAAAAATGAATTAGGCTCAATTGGAATATATCCTTTAATGAAGAAGCACGTTGATCTTTTTTATCAAAACATTACAAAGCAATGGGGGAATGCGTATAGCTTACGTACCATATGTGAACTAACTTGCCGTAATCTTATGGAGTTTTTTAACGTCCATCATTGCCAGCTTATTGTGGCTTATAAAGGACATTGGCAGTCTCTCGTGCAACAGAATGAAGCCGGTATCCAGTATAGTTTTCCACCTGTTGTCATTTCAGAAGAAACACATGCCGATATTTACCAATCACTTTTAGGGCAAAACAGCACACAACCTTTCACTACTTCTAATTCTGATTTTCATCGAGTGTGGCTGCCACTACAACGTCGTGAACAACGTATCGGCTGGCTAATTATAGATTTTCCTCATGCCGTGAAAGTAGATATTGGGGCATTTAGTCAATTGTGTACACTCCTTGCCACTGAAATTGATGCCAACCTTTTATCGCAAACAATTAAAACTGAAAATAGCTCTCGCCGACATGTAGAGCAAGAATTAAGAAACAGCCAATACGAACAAGATCTACTACTTGAGCAACTCCAAGCTATGCATAGTATTTCTTTCATGCTATGGCGAACAAAATCAATCAAAGAAATGCTCTTTATTGCCGTTGATGAAGGAAAAAAACAACTCGAAATCGATCGTATGGCAGTCTTTCTATTTGATAAAGAATACCGCATGCATGGTACCTATGGTACTGATATTGCTGGCAATACTATTGATGAATATTATTTTGAGTCAGTGATCCCAGAACAATGGTACGCCGCACGAACACTTGAAGAAAAAGAATACCTCGCGGTTCAAGAAAACACCCCGCTTTATCACGATTTAAAGCAGGTTGGCTTTGGCTGGAGTGCCTATATTGCCTTATGGGATGAAGATACCCCAATAGGTTGGATTGCTTGCGATAATCTGTTAACAGGTCGCCCTTTCCGTACTTATCACCACCAGTTATTAAAACAATACGGGTTTATCATTTCGCAGCATCTCGTTCGTCATCAGGCTGAAGATCGTCTCAAACGGCTCAATAGAGATCTCGAAAAGCGCGTACTTACGCGTACTGAAGAGCTTAATAACGTTAATAAGATGCTGGAAAAAATTTCTCGTCTTGATCCATTAACCAATATCGCTAATCGTCGCGTATTTGATAAGTCGATTGCAGATGAATGGCGTCGAGCTGAAAGACATCAGTTGCCTATTTCTTTATTAATCATGGATATTGACCACTTCAAGCAATATAACGATCATTTAGGCCATGACGCGGGTGACCTCTGCTTAAAGAAAATAGCTCACGGGCTAGCAGATATTGAAAGACGTGCAGGGGCGTTATTTGCTCGTTTCGGTGGTGAAGAGTTTGTTTTATTACTTCCAGGTCAAGACAGTAAAGCCGCTGTTTTTTCTGCGAAAAAGATCTTAACCACAATGAATGAAATGGCATTGCCTTTCCCGCAGAACGAAGAGTCAGAAACGAAAAAAAATCCGATAGTCACCCTCAGTATTGGTGTGAGCTCTATAGTACCGACTCAAGGCAGTAGTTATAAAATGCTATTTAATACTGCTGATAAGGCCTTGTACCGCGCAAAAGATGAAGGGCGAAACTGTTACAGACTCTTACTCTAGTTTCAATACAAAGTGGCGACTCAATAACGTAACCACTTTGTGTCCTCTGTATCTTCTATTTTTCTTTTGGCTTTCGTTTTCGCGTTGTTTTACCTGCAGTATTAGATGAAGATTTTGCACTTGTCGTTTTCTTTGAGTATCGACGCTTCGCTCCCCCCTTACTCCATTCGGGTGACTTTAGATCGCGTAAGCTTTGTGGAATATCGGAGACTTTTACTTTTTCCATCAGGGCTGTTATCTGTACCTCTAGTGCGCCCATAAAAGGTTGATAAGCATATTTTTTATCGGCCATATCCTGTAGTTGATGTTCCCAATGCGCTGTCATATCAGGATAGGTTGCTTCATTCGGCAAGGCATAAATTAAGCCTCTCCCTGCCTCGGTTGCATGAATGGTTTTACCTTGTCGATGTAATAGCTGACGCTTAAATAAAATTTCTAAAATCCCAGCACGTGTCGCTTCAGTGCCTAAACCATCGGTATCACGTAAAATTTTCTTTAACGATGGATCAGAAACAAAGCGAGCAATCCCCGTCATTGCTTGCAATAAGGTCGCTTCCGTAAACGCTTTGGGTGGCTCCGTCATTTTGTCTTTTATTACACCATCTCGACAAGTTAATACCGTACCTTTTGTCAACGGCGGCACTTTATCAGCCAGATCGTTATCATCACCTTTATCATCTCGCCCTAATAATACCCGCCAGCCCGCATCCATTAGTTGACGTCCTTTTGCTACAAAATGCCCGTTAGCGATAGTAAAGACTAACTTCGCTTCCGCATAAATCGCTGCTGGGTAAAATTGCATCAAATATTGTCTTGCTACTAGCTGATAGATCTTCGCTTCACTGGAACTTAAGCTTTGTGGGTTCACCGCTTTTGGCGTAGGGATAATCGCATGGTGAGCATCCACTTTTTTATCATTCCATGCTTTGGACTTTAATGCTGTATTTGCGCCAGAAACCGCATTCGATAGGCTATTGTCTGTATTGGCAATAGCACCACAAACCTCACCAGCTTGCTTGAAATGATCGTTAGGTAAATAGCGACTATCAGAACGTGGGTAAGTGATCACTTTATGCTTTTCATATAACGACTGACAGATACTTAAAACATCTGCCGCACTCATACCATAGCGTTTAGCAGCATCAATTTGTAATGCTGATAAAGAGTAAGGTAAAGGCGCCGCTTGCTTGGTTTCTTTACGCTCAGATTCGGTGACTTCCGCGGCTTGTCCTTTTATACGACTCACCACATTTTCACAAAGCTGCCGACTGAGTATTCTTCCCTCTTCATCTTGATAAGGCTCGCAAGCTTTACTTGGTAGCCATCGCGCCTGAATCTCTTGCTCTGCATAAGGAATAAGTGCAAACACATCATAAAAAGGCTTAGGAATAAAATTAGCGATCTCATCATCACGACGCACCACTAAACCTAAAATCGGTGTTTGTACTCGCCCAACAGACAATACCCCCCGATACCCCCCTTTTTGCCCAAGTAAAGTATAAGCTCGAGTCATGTTCATACCATAAAGCCAATCAGCCCTAGAGCGAGCTAAGGCTGATACCGACAATGGTACAAAATCATGATTACTGCGCATAGAAGATAACGCTTTTTTAACTGCGGCTGGGTTAAGATCAGAAATAAGTAACCGTAATGCGGTCTTTTTCTTTGTCGTAGGTAATTTAGCGTAACCTATCACCTCATCCACCAGCAATTGCCCTTCACGATCAGGATCGCCAGCATGGACAATTTCTGAAGCCGATTTAGCTAACTTTTTAATTACCGCTAATTGCTGTTTCGCCGCTTTACGTGGAATAAGCTGCCATTTTTCAGGAATGATGGGTAAATCATTTAAATTCCACTTTTTATAGCGCTCGTTATAAGCATCAGGCTCGACTTGTTCAAGTAGATGTCCAATACACCACGTAACAATATCGCCATTACCGACTTCGATATAACCATTATTATTTTTATGAGGTCGAGGAAGCACTGCGGCAATCGCCCGACCTAAACTTGGTTTTTCTGCAATATATAAACGGCTCATCAAAATCTTTATATGACAGTGAATAATGCTGAAACTGTACCTAAAACAGCGCAGTGCAGCAAGAAATACTGGATATAAAACCAGTTAGCAACGCCTAATTTTGTTTCTTAGATGTGATAAAATGCGTCTTAATCAATACTGAACAGTCGATTCATAAGAGAGATAAATGCTTAATTTAAAAACATTGACCCCCGTATTCGCTGTTGTATTGCTACTTGGCTTGCTCTGGGTTGGGAGAGACTCATTGCATGATTTTATTGAACATAATGATTTCAGCCATCCCGATAAACCAAACTTTGGTGCCTTCCTCAACATTGACGAAAAAAAGAAAGCCTTCTTTGACTATCTATATCCGTTTGTTGAAGAAACTAATCACCAGATCTTAGAAGATCGTCAACAACTAGAACTCCTGAGTAAAGATCCAGCCAAGATAGATTTAGATAACGACTTAATTACAACGCTTAGTCAGCAATATGATCTGCCATTACCAAAAAAAACAATTACCCAGCAATGGTTAACAGAATTATTAAAGCGCGTTAATGTTATACCTACACAATTAGTCCTCGCACAGGCCGCATTAGAATCATCATGGGGAACATCACGCTTTGCTGAAAAAGGAAATAGTTATTTTGGCGAATGGTGCTTTACCGAAGGGTGTGGTATTCCGCCATTAGATATTGATCTTGAACATTATCATGAAGTGAAAAGTTTTCCTTCTATCCATGCAGCAGTAGAATCTTATTTTAATAACATCAATACTAATGATGCTTATAGTGAACTGCGTAATATTCGTGCAAAACTGCAACAGGATAATAAACCGATCACCGCACAAGCATTAGTTCATGGCTTACTCGAATATTCGCAAATTGGGCATCAATACATCCAACGCTTATTAGACCTAATAAACTCAAATAAAGATCTTATTCCAACCACGTCTTCTTCATAGATATTAAAAAAGCTGATCGTTAATGATGGCATTAACTGATCAGCTTCTATTTCATGTTCTCAATCACATTATGATTGCGCTTCAAACCACGCTTTTACTGCTTGATAATCACCACGAAAAACAATGCGATCTGCCTTTTTACTTAACTGATAGGTGTACATTGGATCATAATATTGTTCAAGTAAAGGCACTAACCAGCCATCATGATCTGACACAGATCCCGTTGATTGCATCACGTTAATCGCATGTTTCTGCGCATCGAGTATTTCTTGATAACGCTCTAGACCTAAACGCTTACGAATATTAAACATGCCTTTTTCAAGGTATTCTTCAAACAAGATCCAGCCTTGCTCTTCACCGTAATGGGCAACATAATCATGTTGCATCGTGATCACATAGTCATCCAATAAACGGCCTAAACGCACGTCTATTGGATCTTCAATAACGGCGATGGATGCTTGTTTCATCGCAGCTTGAAGCGATAATGGCACCATCACGCAGCCAATACTCTTACTTTCATCTTCATAGATAAACTGTGTCACACCACGATCGTGTTTTTTTAGCATTTGTACCGCTAAATCGTTTTCAAAAGCGATTTGCGTACGCTGTGGGGTAACAAACCGACCAAATGATGAACCACGGTGATGGGCTGCACCTTCAAGATCAATACCATTCGTAAGCTCATTGACCATAATGGTTTTACCATTCCCCGTATTACCCGCCACAATCACAGTAGGCTTTTGTGCGATATCATCAATGGTATCGATTAAAAAACGGCGAAGCGCTTTATAACCACCAGTAATAAAAGGAAAATCAATCCCCGCTTCTTTAAGCCACTGTTGGGTGATTTGTGAACGTAATCCACCACGAAAACAATATAAATACCCGCTAGGATTCGCTTCACAAAACGCTTTCCACTGGGCAACACGTGCTGCTTTTACTTCGCCATGGACTAATTCATGACCCAGTTTAATCGCTGCTTGTTGGCCTTGATTTTTATAACATGTACCTACTGCTGCACGTTCATCATCCGTCATCAAAGGACGACTAACAGAAGTAGGAAATGCGCCTTGAGTAAACTCAACCGGCGCACGCATATCCATTAACGGTGTATCATTAACAAACAGACTGCGAAAATCTTCGCAATTGGGACGTTGCATTAGCAAACCTCGATTAAGGTATCGCCATCCATCGGCTCTAACTCACCAATCGCTTCCAGCAAAATGTCGTATTTTTTCGCAATTTCAATTAATTCAGCTTCACAATCAGGTGTTGCTGCTAATAGTAAGCCACCCGATGTTTGTGGATCGCATAATACTGCTTTTTGCTGATCGGTCATTTCACCAAGTTTATCGCCATAACTCATAAAGTTACGCTCAGTACCACCTGGTACACAACCTTGCTCAATGTACTCATACACACCAGGCAATGTGGGCACTTTATCAAACCACAGCTTTGCTTTTAAATTGCTGCCTTCACAGATCTCTGTTAAGTGACCCATTAAGCCAAAACCTGTGACATCCGTTAGGGCTTTAACACCCGCAACGTCAGCAAAATCTGCGCCCGGTTTATTTAATTTGCACATCCAATCGCGTGCTAATCCTTGGTGCTCATCAGCCAACTTAGATTTCTTTTCTGCTGTTGTTAATACACCAATACCCAATGGCTTAGTGATATACAGCTTACAGCCTGCTTCAGCACTGTCATTACGCTTCACACGAGCAGTATCAACAATACCTGTAACAGCAAGACCAAAAATTGGCTCAGGGGCATCAATAGAGTGACCGCCAGCAAGTGAGATCCCTGCTTCACGGCATACAGAGCGACCGCCTTCAATGACTTGTTGCGCAATTTCAGGGGCTAAGATATTGACAGGCCAACCTAAAATAGCAATCGCCATAATAGGCTTACCACCCATCGCGTACACATCGCTGATCGCATTCGTTGCGGCAATACGACCGAAATCAAATGGGTCATCAACGATTGGCATGAAGAAGTCGGTAGTACTTATCACTGCTGTACCATTACCTAAGTCATAAACGGCAGCATCATCTTTACTTTCATTACCCACCAAAAGGTTAGGATCTGAGAATGGGGCTAACTGGGTGCGTAAAATGGTGTCGAGAACTTGGGGAGAAATTTTACAACCACATCCGGCACCGTGACTGTATTGAGTTAGGCGAACATTTTCCATGACACGCTCCAAAAAAGGGAAAGAGTCAGGGATTCTACTCCTGCCCCTAACACCTGTCATCTTTAGAGCGAATATCATGCTATTTTTCCATTGATATAAATCAAAAATAGCGTTAAAAACAATCAATCTGAGCTAAAAAAGGTGACACCCATCACGGTATTGTTCACCGAATAGGTATCACCTCTTTAAAATATAGTTTTGAAATGCTTTAGCGTTAAAGATATTCAACGAACTGGTTTAAGTCACGCTCATGCAGTTTAGCTTCACGGCAATTCGCCGAACCTAAATATAAAAAGCCCACGATCATATCTTCACCTTGTACGCCTAATGCTTCACGTACAACGGGATGATAAGCCCAAGAACCCGTGCGCCAAAATCCAGAAAAACCTTGTGCTACCGCCGCCATCTGCATCGCTTGTACCGCACAACCTGCTGATAAATGTTGCTCAATCACAGGGACTTTATGCCCTTCTGTTACCTTACTGACAGCCGTAATGACCATTGGCGCACGAAATGGAGCCTTAGATGCTTTTTCAATTACAAATTCTTCGAGATCATCAGCTTTAGCCGCTGAAACTAAAATATCAGCAAGACGTTGTAATCCATCACCTTGAGAAACAATAAAACGCCATGGCATTAAACCACCGTGATCGGGGGCACGCAGACCCGCTCGAAAGATATTATCCAATGCTTCCCCTTCAGGTGCAGGTTCAACAAGTTTAGGAATAGAGCGACGATTGAGTAACAGTGATAACGCGTCCATGACAACCTCAAATGAAAATAGTTATTTTTTAAATGTATCATGGACACTACAAGAGATTAAGGTTCTAACCCTTTATTTTTAAACCTGTCTAAATATAGAGGGCTATCGCAGCAATATCAGATAGAGTGCTTAACTAATAGTGCTTTTGCTGGCTCAGATTTCACTTCCAATTGCTCTAACTCATGCTCTAATTTTGGTGTTAACCACGCTGAATTAACTCCCCAGTAAAAGAAAAATAAACTGACTACAGCAACAACAGCCATATCATAACCAAATGGAATAATATTGATCCCACCAAATTGAACACTGCCAATAAACGAAAGTACAACCATAGTGACAAAATAACCGAGTAACCAAGCACTCGACTTCATGTGTTGTTTAATATTTTTCCAACCGCGTTTATTTTGAAAGTAAGCATAAATCACAAACCCTAGCAGTAAGATAAAGATCACTTTGCCCGTCAACGGCCAACGAGACCAATAAAGCACTTCAGATGAGATAGCAAAGCCCAATGGTGCAATGATTTGTAACGCTTTTAAACGAACAGGACGTTCAGCATCTGGAGCAAGCTTTCTCAGTGACATCGCCGCCATCGGACCTACAATGTAGGTGACAACCGTTGCCGCAGAAATAATCCCTGCTAATTGTCCCCAGCCTCGGAATAGGTATAAGAAAATAAAGCCGACAAATAAATTCACCCACAATGCTGCACGGGGAATATGATATTTAGGGTGTAATTTTGACCACGATTTTGGTAGGTGACCATACTCACTCATCGCAAATAGCATCCGCGTTGTTGTCCCCATATAAGTAATACCTGTCCCAGACGGAGAAACAAAAGCATCAACATAAAGCAACATCACAACAAGGTTAAGGTTTAGTGCTATCGCTAATTGAGCAAATGGCGATGAGAAATCCAAACTCCAACCTTTTACAGCAAGCTCCGATGGTTCAACACCACCAATGAAAGCGGCTTGTAACCCTAAATACAAAAATACAGCGATGATAAGCGTCAGAATGATTGCTCTTGGTAAATCTTTACCGGGATTTTTAGACTCTCCAGCAAAGTGCATCGGGCTTTGAAAGCCATTATAAGCAAAGACGATACCTGCTGTTGCTACGGCCGTTAGTGAGCCAGCCCATCCATAGGGCGCAAAGGAATGATTAACAGCGGTAAAGTTTTGCGGATGAAAGCCTGCTGCGACAATCGAAGCGACACTGAAAATTGGGATCGCTATTTTAAAGATCGTAATACTGGTCTGAGATTTACTAAATAAACTGACACTCCAGTAATTAAGTAGAAAGTAAATCAGCATTAATCCCGCCGCAATAAGTAACCCAACGAACGACAAACTTTGGGTTTGAGCATTAAATATTGTTGATGTAATAGGTTTAGCCCATTCCCACTGCCAAGAATGCATGTACTGTACCGAGGCTTCAGCTTCAATAGGAATAACGGTCACAATTGAAAGCCAAGTAGCCCAAGCCGCCATATAGCCAACAATAGAGCCATGAGTCAGCTCTAAAAATCGAACAGGACCACCAGATTTAGGGAACAAGGTTGCGACCTCGGTATATGTCAACGCGACAACCAATACAGCTATACCGCCTATCACCCATGAGACGAGTGAGGCAGGTCCCGCAATTTTTGCCGCGTGATAGGCGCCAAAAAGCCACCCCGAACCAATTATCGAGCCAATACCTGTCATGGTTAACGATACTAAGCCCATCTTCCTTTTAGGCTTTAGCTCTAAATTATTATTCATTTATAGTTATCCTTCCTGTTATTAATACCGACTTTACAAACTGCTCTTATTAGAACTAAAAGCAGACAATGCTATCCAAAGTGAAAATTCAAAAAATTAACATTAATAAAAAGTGGTTTTGTAGTTGTAATATTAATAATGCCGTAGCAGAGGTAACTAAGCAGAAGCGTTTACTTATATATTTTTAGCGATTCCTATATTTTTTATCATTTCATGAAGTCGTAGGTCAATAACGACAGCCTTTTACTAACACGACAGTACCAACTAAAAATTTCTATTTTATTCTCTGAGTATTGAATATATTGGGAATGGGCGTAAATTTCACATTTATATTTTCACTTTTTTATATCTTATTTTAATGTTTATTCGCTACATCTGATTAATATCATAAAAATAGAACAATTTTCTTTTCTTACCATCACCAAGAAAATCAAAAAAAATCCACTTTAAAAACATAAAGATAAAAGCAAAATTCCATCATTCACTTTGAAACACCATTAATTTCACTACGCATTTTTAAGATCTATACCACATCTTTAAGTAAATATATTTACACGTTTCATTTAAAAACATGGAATATTTATAAGTGTTTTTTATATCAATTAGCGATGGGTATATTTATCACCATTACTTTTATTCAATATAAAAATAAATCATTCATCCAATATGTATCTTTAATTTTTTAAAACAAACAATGTTTTATATTCAGTGAAGTGGAGTAATTATATAGGTTTTATTTTTTACTTAATTAAATATAAATCAATGAATATATTGACTTTAATATTTTTATAAAAAAATCATTAATTAAAATCGATTTTTTTCATTTCAAAAATGAAAAGATTTTGCATTTTTTTGTTAAGTACTTGTTCAGAAAGTAACTGTTAGGTTCAATTGGTTGCATTTATTTGTTTATTTTTAACAATGACCAAATAAGAAATAGTGACTAAGTATGCGACCTATAAAAAATAACGACAGGGCTAGTTTAACGACCAATTAAATTAAGCTCTTTTGAAAGTAATGTTGAAGTACGAATGAGATGTAAGCTCACGTTGTCAGCACCTTGGCTTTTCAAGTGTGCTTGACGGCTAATGCATCAAATTCGACAAGGAGTGCAAATGAGTGATTTCAACCCAGGAATCATGATCGGTGTCTTCAGCCTTCTCGTCTTTGCGGTGATCGCTTCCATTTTATTTATTAGTAAGTCTATAGGTGGATTTGGTCGTCGTTTTGATAAAGAACAGCCTTTCGAGTGTGGGCTTTTACCCTCTGGAACAACAAAGCATAACTTTTCTATTAGTTATTACCTCATCGCTGTTGCGTTTCTCATTTTTGAATTAGAAGCCGCAATCCTTTTTGCATGGGGAGTCGACTATTGGCAACTCGGTATACCGGGTGTCATTGCTGGCGTCACCTTTTTGGTGATTTTACTTTTAGGGTTCATTTACATGATACGTAAAGGTGTCTTTCAAATCGGAGTGTATGAGTCATGAGCGATATAATTCAAACCGTTAACGTCGGTAATTCCTCGAATGAAAAAGGCAACAACATCATTACCAATATTGTTGGTAAAGTTGATGAACTTATTTCCTACAGCCGGAAGCATTCGCTCTGGCCTTACAACTTTGGGACATCTTGCTGTTTCGTTGAAATGATGACAGCAGCGACGCCTCGCTATGACATGGCAAGGTTTGGTTCTGAAGTACTTCGTGGCTCGCCACGCCAAAGCGATGTACTTATCACAGCTGGTACCTGTTTTGTGAAAATGGCACCGTTAATGAAACATATTTATGATCAAATGCTTGAGCCTAAATGGGTTATTTCAATGGGGTCTTGTTCAAACTCTGGTGGTATGTATGACATTTACAGTGTTGTACAAGGCGTCGATAAAATTCTTCCTGTTGACGTCTATGTCCCTGGTTGCCCACCTCGTCCAGACGCCCTACTCGAGGGGTTGATCATGCTTCAAGAGCACGTTCAAGCTAACCCAGTCTCTGTGCTAAGTAAAAACCGTAAACCACTCGGTTTGAGGGTCGAATAATGAATAATAACGATCGTCAAATACTCATTGAGCGTTTCGGTGCTAAAGCGCCAAACCACGAAATCATTGGTTGTGAAAGTTTCGAGATAAAAAAAGAACACCTTATCGATACCTTGCACTTCCTAAAAAATGCGGCTTCTTCACAATTTGAAATGCTGTTCGACCTTTCAGCAATTGATGAATGTGAACGTGGTGGCGGACTCAGTGTGTTTTATTACCTGCTGAGTGTGAAAAATAAGCAATTTATTTCCATTCGCACACACATTGCTAATGACACCATTGAAGTACCTAGCGTGGTTGGACTTTGGCCTAACGCGAATTGGTATGAGCGTGAAGTCTATGACATGTTCGGGATTAAATTCACTGATCACCCCGATCTACGTCGTATCTTAACTTTTGATTTCTGGAAAGGTCACCCACTGCGTAAGTCTTATCCTTGTCGTGCCACCTTAATGGATGAACCTTTCGATCTTGCAGGACCTGACTTTGATGATGTTATGAAGTCCTATGATATTCAAGGTAAGCAAGACGATGGCAGCATGGTATTAAACATCGGTCCCAACCACCCCGGTACCGATGGCGTTATCCGCCTAAAAGTTAAAATGAAAGGCGAGTTCATTGAAGACTTGGATCAAGAAATTGGCTTCCACCATCGCGGGGCAGAGAAAATTGCCGAGCGTCATACTTTTCATAACTACATCCCTTATACCGATCGTATCGATTACTTAGGTGGTGTAGCGGGTGAACTGCCCTACTTACTAGGGCTTGAAGCAATGACTGGGATTGAAGTTCCCGAACGTGCCAAGACCATGCGGATTATGTTATGCGAATTATTCCGAATTTCGAGCCATCTTGTATGGTTTGGCAGTATCACGCATAACCTAGGGGGTATGGCTCCCGCTTTTTATGCTTTCACCGAGCGTGAAAAAATCTTCGATGTTATCGAGTTAATCTGTGGCGGTCGTATGCACCCTGCGTTCTTCAGAATTGGTGGTGTTTCTCAAGATTTACCTGATGGCTGGGAAGAAAAAGTTGAACGTGCCTGCCAAGGTATCGAACAGCTTGTCCCCGATCTTGAAAAGTTAATGACCCACTCAATGATCTTCAAAGTACGGACCCAAAACATTGCGGTTTACAGTCAGTCAATGGCACTTGATTGGGGCTTAACAGGACCAAACTTGCGTGCGACAGGCATTAACTTCGATATGCGTAAAGATTTCCCTTATATGGGTTACGAAGATTACGACTTTGACGTTCCTGTTGGCCAAGATGGTGATGCCTACACCCGTACCGTTCTCCGTGTGCAAGAAGTGGTTGAGAGTTTGAAGATCATTCGACAAGCGGCGGCACGTATGCCTGAAGGTCCTATCCTTGCTGACAATGCGCCTAACTTTAGTTTTCCGCGAAAGCAAAATGCATTACGCGATATCGAAACCCTGATCCACAGTTTTGTTGATACCGGCAGAGGCTTTAATTTCCCGGTTGCTGAAACCTTTTACGCAACGGAAACCGCTAAAGGGGTCACAAGCTACCACACCATCAGTAATGGAACTGGGTGCCCTTACCGTGTCCGAATCCGCACACCTTCATTTACACATTTCCAATCCGTTAAAGCCGTTTCTAAAGGCGACTTATTGAGCAATATCATCTGTTTAATCGGCTCTATCGATTACGTACTCGCTGATATTGATCGCTAAACAATAAAAACAACATCCCATGTAGATGTTGAGACGAATAAGCGAATGTCGCTCGTCATAAATAAAGTCCGCAATGTGAGGAAATCATGTTAACAGATCAAGAAAGAGCTCATCTGGAAGAGCATATTGCTCATTACCCAGAAAAAAGAGCCGGTGCCATCTATTGTCTTTATTTTATGCAAGATAAATATGGCTATATCACCAAACCAAGTCTCAACCTTGTTAGTGAACTTACAGACCTATCAACAACGCAGTTAGATGAACTTATTACGTTTTATACGCTTTTGCGCCGACGTCCTGTTGGTCGCAATATCATGCGTGTCTGTGACAGCATTTCTTGCCATACCCGAGGTGCGAAAAAAGTGCTAGAAGCGGCAGAAAATGCAACAGGTAAAGCATTAGGAGAGATCGCTAATGATGGCAGCATTACCGTTCTACCCAGTATTTGTCTTGGACTATGCGATCGCGCTCCAGCCGCTCTAATCAATGATGATCGTGTTGAAGGTGAACTAACACCTGAACGCATGAGAATGATCTTAACTGAATTAGCAGAAGAAGAGATCAAGCTATCAGAAAAGCCTGATTACCAAAACATTATTTCGATGCTGACTCCTCAAGATGCGCCAGCAAAACCAAATGAGGAGGTGCTGTAATGGACTTAGTACTTTCACGCAACTTTCATCACCCAAAACCATTAAATTTTGCTGAGTACTGTGAAAATGGTGGTTACCAAAGCCTTAATTCCATTATTGGTCAACCAAGAGAGCCTTTACTGGCAGAACTAAAAGCATCTGGTCTACGTGGCTGTGGTGGTGGGGGTTTCCCAACCGGCGTGAAATGGGGTTTCCTTGCAAAGGATGCCAGTCACCCCGTTTACTTGGTGGTGAATTTAGATGAATCAGAACCGGGCTCATTTAAAGATAGACAAGTGCTTTATCGCGATCCGCACACTATTTTAGAAGGCGTTATCGCAAGTAGTTACATACTTGGTGCAGACAAAGCATTTGTTTTCATTCGTGGAGAATATCGCGAAGGGGCAAAAGGTCTTGAGAAAGCAGTACAAGAAGCGCGAGCAGCTGGGCTTGTGGGTGAAAATGTCATGGGCTCTGGCTGGGATCTTGATGTTGACGTTCACTTAAGTGCTGGGCGCTATATCTGTGGTGAAGAAACCGCCCTACTCAATGCCCTTGAAGGCTACCGTGGTAACCCGCGTTCTAAACCGCCCTTCCCTATCGTAAAAGGTCTGTGGGGACAGCCAACCATAGTCAACAATGTGGAATCAATCTGTCATATTCCTTGGATCGTTCATAAAGGCGCCGAGTGGTTCAAATCTCAAGGTAAAGGTGATGCCGCAGGAAGCCATATTTACCAAGTATCTGGCCCGGTCAAAAAGCCTGGCTTCTTTGAGTTGCCATTAGGGACTACAGCTAGAGAGCTTATTTTCGAGCACGCTGGCGGATTACTTGACGATCGTGAGCTTGTAGGCTTTCTACCAGGTGGTGCCTCAACGCAATTCATGCTCCCTGAACATCTCGACATCCCACTCGATTGGGACGGCCCAGCGACTGTGGGTTCACGTTTAGGTACTGGCGGGATCATTGTGATGGACGATGCGATTTGTCCAATAGACTTCATGATCAACCTGACAGAATTTTTCGCAAGAGAATCATGTGGCTACTGCACACCTTGCCGTGATGGCTTGCCGTATGTCGTACATGTATTGAAAAAATTTGAAACAGGAGAAGCGACCTCCAAAGATCTGGATCTGCTTCATGAGCTCTGTGAAACCATCTATCCCAACACCTTCTGTGCGCTTGCACCGGGGGCGCTGATGCCAATCATGACTGGATTAAAACACTTCAAACATGTTTTTGAATCCCATATTGAAGGGCAACGCTGTACTCACAACTACCAGCTAACTGCGGAGGCATGTTGATCATGGGAACTATCTATATAGATGACAAAGCTGTCGAATTTGAGCCAGGACAGAATGTGTTAGACGCTGCGCGTAAAGCGGGGATCGATACGCCTTATTTTTGCTACCACCCAGCATTAGGTGCCGCAGGCTCTTGTCGTATTTGTGCCATGGAAACCGTGCCACAAAAAGAAGGTGAAAAACCGCGTACCGTCATGACTTGTAGCATTCCAGCACAAGATGGCCAGCAATTTCGTTTTAAATCGCCAAAAGCAAAACAAATCCAAAAAGCCGTGGTTGAATTTTATATGACCAACCACCCCAATGATTGCCCTGTTTGTGATGAAGGCGGTGACTGTCACCTTCAAGACACAACCATCAGTGTCGGCCATGCTTACCGCCGTTATGATGGACAAAAACGTACCATGCCGGATCAATTCCTCGGTCCCTTGGTATACCAAACTATGAACCGCTGTGTGACCTGTTATCGCTGCGTACGCTTTTATCAAGACTATGCGCTTGGTGATGATTTTGGTGCAATGGGGTCAAGCAATCACGTGCTTTTCCGTCGTACAGAAGATGGTGCATTCGATAGTCCATTCTCAGGCAATTTAGTCAGCGTATGTCCAACCGGCGTTTTTACCGATAAGGTTTACCGCCGTAAATACAGCCGTACATGGATGTTAGAAAAAGCGCCTTCAATCTGCTCAGGTTGTAGTGTGGGTTGTAATATCGAAGTCGGTGGACGTGAAGGAACCCTACGACGCGTTCAACCTAATAACGAAGCATCAAAAGTAAATCCTTATTTCATCTGTGATCGTGGTCGTTATGGGTCCCATGGCACCGAGTCGCACTCAAGACCTAAATACCTATCAGAGCAAGGTAAAGTCGTAAAAACGTCACCTCTAGATGCACTGAAAATAGCCCTTGTTAGAGCTGAAGGTCATGTGGGTATTTTAGGTTCCGTAGAAGAAGATCTCACGACTAACTTGGCACTCAAAGCTATTGCAAAAGAGATGAATGCGCCGTTCTCACCATTTATTTCACCGCAACAAGAAGCCTTGACGAAAACCGCTGTAGCAGCGAATCACAATGCGCCTTCTATATCAGATATAGAGCAATCAGATGCGGTTTTCGTGTTAGGAGAGCTCACTGAACATGCGCCTATGCTTGATCTTGCGGTACGCCAAGTTATCAAAGCTAAAAAAGATGTGTATGTATTACATGCAACACCTTCTCACCTCGTCACAGCCTTGAATAAACTTCAGCGAGGCCATGTTAAAGCATTAGCACCAAGCCAATGGCAAGACTGTTTAACACAAATTAACACAGCTGTTCATGATGGTGCTGTGGAAGATCTCTGGATTAAAGATGTTGCCAATGCACTAAAACAGGCGGAAAAACCCGTCATTATTGGTGTGGCTGAACTGCTTAACACTGCAGATATCTCTCTACTTAATACCATTACAGAGTCACTTGCACCTACAGCCAAAATGGCGATTGCTTTACCGAGTGCCGGCTCTGTTAATGCAGCATTAACAGCACAAGAAAACTCATGTGCTGAGCTGATGGCGCAAATAGAGAGTGACAAAATAAAGACATTGGTTGTTGTCGGCAGCGATCCGCTGAATACCAATCACCCACACTGGCATGCATTGCATGACAAGCTAGACCAATTGATTGTGATCGATAAAGTCTTAACCAAAACAGCACACTTAAGCGACACCTTATTGCCACTCGCAGCATGGCCAGAAAGGGACGGTATGACGATTAACTATGAAGGTAGACTACAGCGTTTTAGCAAGGCTTTCGCGAGAAAAACAGCCACGATTGACGCTCATGACATGATTGAAACCTTAATGAAATCACCTGAGACAATCGAGCAATGGTTAACTGAGCTCGCACCGACGCTACCTCAAGCTGGTGATGACGGGATCATCATCGAAAAAGGCAAGCTTAAGTGCACACAATTACCACTTGAACAGAAAACAAATCCACCAGCAATTCAAAGTACTCAGCCGCAAGTTGCACTGAGTAAATGGTTTGGTGAAGGATATGTTGCCGATCATGCGCCTGAAATCCGCTCTCTCAAGCCAGGATCTTCCGCTTCAATAAATCCCAGACTGGCTGCCTCGCTAAACCTTAGCAATGGTGATCAATTAATGATTACTTGCGGTGATCAGAAGTTGGTACGCCCTGCGGTGATTTCCTCTCAAGTTGCTGATCTCACAGTTGCTTTAAATCAAGCAGATATGCGCCTACTTCAGGCTGATATTGCTTCACCATTGTGTCTTGAGCGCACCTCTGAGCTTTTTATTGATGCAGATAAAAAGGAGGAAATCAAAAACATTATTGGTAGTGCATCGGTCATTATGATGGGAGAAGCCTAATGGATTCATTGCAGTACTGGATTTTTATTCTGGTCGGTATGGTTATCACTATCTTTGGTTTGATTTTAGTTGCAGGCTATACCGTTCTGTTTGAACGTCGCTGTCTAGCACTGTTGCAAGACCGTTACGGCCCTAACCGAGCAGGTCCATTAGGGTTATTCCAAGCACTATGTGATGCAGCAAAATTGCTAACAAAAGAATATTTCATGCCCGGGTTTGTCGACAAAAAGCTCTACGCTTTAGCACCAATCCTTGTCGTGGTATCGATTCTTGTTAGCTTTGCTTTACTGCCTATCGGTAAAAATATCTCATGGGCAGCAGACTTAAACATCGGTCTGCTCTTTTTAATGGGATTAAGCTCCATTCACGCTTATGGGGTCTTTTTAGGCGGATGGGCATCAAGCTCGAAATACACCATGCTTGGCGCAATTCGTACTATTGCTCAGTTAATCAGTTATGAATTAGCAATGGGTATGGCGGTATTGGGTGTGGTTATGCTTGCTGGCAGCTTTAGCTTAACGCAAATTGTTGATGCACAAACGACACCGTATATCCTCCTTCAACCGGTTGGCTTCCTTGTATTCCTAATCGCAGGTATTGCAGAAACTCACCGCTTGCCATTCGATATGCCTGAAGCCGAAAACGAGCTTAATGCCGGTTTTAATACCGAATATGGCGGTATGCCTTTTGCGATGTTTTTCCTTGGTGAATACCTAGGTGTGATCCTCGTCGGTGCAATGGCAACAACCTTGTACCTCGGCGGATGGCATGGACCATGGGCTGAAGCCTATCCGCTTGTTGGCGTCTTATGGTTTGTATTGAAGACCTTCTTGTTAGTTTTCTTCTTTGTATGGATGCGTGCCAGCTTACCGCGAACGCGTTACGACCAGCTAATGGCATTCGGTTGGAAATTCTTACTTCCAATCGGCATCGTCAACATCATTGTTACCGCCCTTGTCGGTACATTCTGGATGTAGCCCCCAACATTAGAGAGAGACAATCATGAAAGTTATACAGATTTTACAAGAGGTCACAGGGGCTTTTGCGGCAACCATTAAGCACGTTTGGGCACCACGCGATACGGTTTGTTATCCAGAGGTAAAACCAGACTTACCTGAACGCTGGCGCGGTCGCATTGTATTAACGCGCGATCCTGACGGTGATGAACGTTGTGTTGCTTGTTATTTATGCTCTTCAGTATGCCCTGCTAATGCAATCACCATTCAAGGTGCTGAGCGAGAAGATGAGCGTCGATATGCCAAAACATTCGAACTGGATTTCAGTCGCTGCATTTTCTGTGGGATGTGTGAAGAAGCATGTCCAACCCTATCGATTCAATGCACCACTGATTTTGAAATGGGTAAATATTCTCGTGACAAGCTGCTTTATGAAAAAGAAGACTTACTCATTGATGGCACAGGTAAACACCCAGACTTTAATTACTACAAGCAAGCAGGTGTAGCAATTACAGGTAAAGCTATCGGCGATGGTGAAAATGAAAAACCACCAATCGATGTGTACTCTCTGCTGCCATAAGGACATCATCATTCATGTTAACTTGGAATATTATTTTCTATGCCAGTAGTGCCATCATGCTATTGGCGGCAATCAGTTTACTGTTTGTCAAAGAGCCGATGCATGGTGCGGTGTATTTAACCACATCGCTACTCGCACTGGCTGTTATTTTCTATTTATTGGGTGCGCCGTTTATTGCCGCGTTACAAATTATTTTGTACGTCGGGGCAATCATGGTGTTGTTTGTCTTCTTCATTATGTTGAGTCCGGCAAGCCGCACCTTCCCACTCACGGCCAATCGCACTGTCATTTTACCGGTGATCTTACTAACCGTTATGTTAGTTGAGGCTTTCATCGTTCTACATCACGGTCATCAGTTCTATACAATTGAAACGATCAAAACCATCAGTCCTAAAGCTGTTGGTGCGGATTTATTTAATCATTACAAACTCGCGATAGAAGCGCTATCAACGCTCTTACTTGGTGCGTTAGTCGCTGTGATTTATCTCGCGGCACAAATGAAAGTTCGCCACTCAGAGACTGATGATAAAGTGGAGGAGCACGCATGAGTCCACTGACTATCTTAATTTTATCCTTTGCCATGTTCATTATTGGCCTCCTCATTGTTGTTGTTCGCCGACAGCTGTTGTTCGTACTTATGGGTATCGAAGTCATGCTTAATGGCGTTGCGTTAGCCGCGGTTGAAGCAGGTCAACATTGGGGAAATCCAACAGGACAAATCATTACTATCTTTTTGATGATTGCAGCAGGCTGTGAGCTTTCTGTTGTCTTGATGCTCGCCATGTTGTCGTACAAACACCTAAAAACAACCCGTATCGACAAACTTAACCAGCTTAGCAATACATTAATTAGTAAGGGAGAACTGTAATGAATACATGGTTATGGTTAATTCCTGCCGCTCCGCTTTTCAGCGCCGCCTTAATTGTCTTATTTGGCAAGCACTTTCCGACTCGTGCAAGCGGTATACTCGCTTCACTCTCGGTCTTAGTGTCGGCTGTACTCACAGGCATGCTATGGCTATCCAGTGATTTTAACCCAGCTTTCCACCAGCAATTATGGACCTGGATGGCTGTTGGTGATTGGAACGTCAACATTGGATTATCGGTTGATCGCCTCTCGCTAGTAATGATGACAGTGACAAGCTGGGTTGGATTTCTTATCCACTTGTTCTCCGTTCCCTTCATGCGCCGTGATTTTGGTGAAAGACGCTACTTTTGCTATTTAAATCTATTTGTTGCTGGGATGTTGTTCTTTGTGATGGCGGATAATTTAATCCTGCTATACACAGGTTGGGAAATCATGGGGCTATGTTCATACGGACTGATTTCTCATTACTACAACAAAGAAAAGAATGTGTACTCAGGACGTAAAGCATTCGTCGTAACACGAATTGGCGATACCTTACTTGCGATTGGTATCTTACTGACATTCACCGTGTTCAAAACCGTTAACCTTAACGAGATCTATACTATTGCTAGCCAGCAATCGATGAACTTATGGTTAATTGGCGCGATTTGTCTTCTATTCTTGTTCGGCGGTATGGCCAAATCAGCCCAGTTCCCGTTCCATGTTTGGCTTCCTGAATCAATGGCAGGTCCTTCTACGGTATCGGCATTGATCCACGCAGCAACCATGGTAACAGCTGGGGTGTACTTAATTGCACGTAATCATGTGCTCTTTAATTTAGTACCTGATGTCACATGGTGGGTATCACTTGTGGGTGCATTTACGGCGTTTTATGCCGCGACATGTGCGCTGGCGCAGAACGACATCAAACGTATTCTCGCCTACTCAACCATCAGCCAAATTGGCTATATGTTTGCTGCGCTAGGTGTGGGTGCTTATGATTTAGCTATTTTCCACGTCATTGTTCATGCGTGTTTTAAAGCACTGCTATTTATCAGCTCTGGTGTCATTATCGATATGTTTAATCACGATCATGACATTCGCAAAATGGGCGGTCTCGGCAAACGACTTCCTTGGCTTAAATGGACTTACCTAGCAGGCTCTGCAAGTTTAGCCGCACTGCCTGTCATCACTGCAAGCTTCTTCTCAAAAGATGCCATCATAGCAGCAACGGAAACGGGCCATTTAGGTTGGTTACTGGGTGCGCTTGGTTTAGCGGGCGCATTATTTACCAGTATTTACAGCTTCCGTATGTACTTTATGGTCTTCAATGGTGAAAACCGTACAGCATTTAGTGAACCTCGCTACCTGAAAAATAATGGTCTTCCTTGGCAGATGAAAGTTTCAACGGGTATTTTAGCCGTTGGTTCGATCGCTATTGGTTGGATGCAGTTTCCTAACGAATGGTCTTTTGGCCCTCACCTATTCCTCCCGTGGATTGACAGTCAACTAGGTACAGCGCCAGAGATTGCAACCTCTGCAGGTCTGATGCTGCAAGTGGTGGGATCATTAGTGGCTATTGCTGGGATATGGATTGCATACATCTTAGTAAAACAAGAGCTTAAACAGGGGCATGGCATCGGTAATTGTCAATTCCTGAACTCAGCATGGTATATCGACGACCTGTCAAAACTAACGGTTATTCGTGGCTTCAACGGTCTTTCCAAGCTGCTAGAAACGGTTATTGAACGATGGGTGCTGAATCAGGCCATTGTGAAAGGGATCGCGGCAATGTTATCTCTCTCAGGCGAAGCCGTGAGTGATGTACAAAGCAGCCAGCTTTCTCGCTATGTCATTATGATGATTGCAGGTTCTGTTCTTCTGCTTTTTTACTTGGTTTGAGCTATTTAGGTTTGATATATGCTTAGTTTATTGATTTTCTTACCCATGGTAGCTGCACTACTTATCGGCTCAAGTTGCCGTAAGCTGCCATTTATTGCACGCTCCATGACATTAACCACACTCATTATTGAGTCAATGTTAGTAGCTTGGATATTTATCACCCATCAAGTTCATGGTTTTTCCATGACAGAAAGCCTCAACTGGATCCCTGATTTTGGCATTAAATATTTAGTCAGCATGGATGGGATCAGCTTAAGCCTGATTGGTTTAACCTGTACCTTGTTCATCGTTGCAATGCTTGTTGCTTGGCACCAAGTGAATCGTTGGCAGGCTTTTGGCCCACTAATGCTATTAACACTCAGTGGCATTATGGGGGCATTTCTTGCTCTTGATCTCATGCTCTTCTACGTATTTTGGGAACTTATGTTAATTCCGATTTACTTCATGTTGAGTTTCTGGGGCGGTAAAGATACCAAACAAGCAGCATTAAAATTTGTCCTTGTGACCATTACAGGTTCTTTATTAATGCTTGTATCGCTTGTTGCTCTTTACATCATTAATGGTAACAACACAGGTGTATGGACATTTGATTACTTCTACTTAGCTTCCCATCCAATTACGGGGGAATTGGCTATTCCAGTTGTATGCGGATTCTTAATTGCTTTCTTAATTAAGATCCCAGGTTTCCCATTTCACTTTTGGGCGCCTGACACCTACCGCGAAGGGGCACCTGCGGTATCACTACTGCTATCTGGTGTTATGGCTAACGTCGGCGCATACGGTATCTTGCGTTTCTGTTTAGCTATCTTCCCTGAAGCGATGCATCAAATGATGTATATCGGTATGACACTGGGTGCAATCGGTAGCTTATACGCTGCCCTACTCGCTTTCCGTCAAAAAGATCTCCGTAATGTGATTGCTTACTCAAGTATCAGTCACATGAACTTAGTGGTCTTAGCGATTTTTGCATGGCAACTTCAAGCATTGAATGGTGCAGTGATCCAATTAATTGCTCACGGTCTTTCAGTAGCAGGTCTGTTTGCCGTTGTACGTATGCTTCAAGCGCGCGGGTTTAGCGGTAAGTTTGATGAAATGGGCGGCTTATATAAAGTCCTCCCGGGTATTGGCGTCTTCCTACTATTTATTGTTGCTGCAAGTGTTGGTATTCCAGGATTAGGCAACTTTGCAGGTGAAATCTTACTCCTCGCAGGTAGTTTCTCTGTCTCACCTCTTTGGACAAGCTTGGCTGCATTCTCGATAGTGTTAGGTGTGGTTTACTTCTTAAGAGCCTATGGACTGGCATTCTTAGGGCCAATCTCTGACGACAATGAACAACGTAAATTAATCGATCTGACAGCACGAGAAAAGCTAACAGCATCCATCATTGTCATTGGGTTATTCTGGGTTGGCTTAGATCCGAACTATTTACTGCAACTTATGATGTCATCAACCAAAACACTGGCATCCATTCATTCGGGTTCATATTCATTGATTGAAGGGGTTATCAATGTCATCTCATGAGTTAATTAGTGCAATACCCTTTGCCATCCTTGGACTAGGTGCTTTAGGTGTCCTCCTGTTAGGTGTTCTGCCGGGTAAGAACAACCAACAACTCCCTTATATGGGAACGATTGTGGTGCTATTAGCGACCATGTTGTCAGTGGCTTCTTTATTCGGACACAGTGCGAATATTGAAAACTTTGTGGTTATTGATCATTTCACACTCGTTGCTTTTGAATTATTCGCAGCAGGAGGACTGGCAACCATATTACTGGCTAAAAACTACCCAGCCCTCAACAAGCATGTTGCAGAAGAGTTTTACGCCCTGATACTGATAGCTGTACTCGGTACATTTATCTTGGCCTCAGCAAGTAACTTGTTAGCAGCATTCCTAGGAATGGAAACCATTGCCATTCCAATGTTTGCACTCATCGCATGGAACCCTCAACGTAAAGGAGCCATCGAAGGAGGGCTTAAGTATGCTGTCACAGCCACTGTTGCTGCAGCATTCTTTATGTTTGGTATTGCACTGATCTATTTTGGTGCGGGCACTATCGTTATTAGTGAAATACCAAAAGCGCTCACCAGTGCTAACGCGATGCCGATGGTCGCATTGATCGGCTTTATGTTGCTATTTGTAGGCATATGCTTTGAACTGGCTTTAGCACCATTTCATAGCTGGCTGGCTGATACACTGCAAGCTTCACCTGCGCCTGTGATGGCATTTATTGGTAGTATCGCCAAAATTGCAATGCTGACATTTGTTATTCACTTCGTGATTCAAATTGAACCTATTTGGGATCAAATCTCGTTTGTACTTTGGGGCTTTGTGTTATTTAGCATTGTGTTTGGTAACCTATTGGCTTTCCGCCAAACCAATATCAAACGTATTCTGGCTTATTCATCCGTTGCCCACTTCGGCTACGCACTCATGGCACTAACCAGTGTGATCCCGAACAGTAGCGCCTCTTTATCAGAAGCGGTTCATGCTACCGCTTATTACGGACTGAGCTATGCCGTGATGAATCTGGTCGCGTTTGCTGTGATTGCAATGTTAAACAAACATAACCCAACGGGTGAATTAAAAGGTTATCGCGGTTTAGGTCGACGTTACCCACTCGCTGGTGTTGCAATGGCGATTGCTGTGCTTTCATTGGCGGGCGTCCCCCCTACTGCTGGCTTTTTTGCCAAGTTCTTCCTGTTCGCAAGTGTACTTGGCAACGGATATTTAGGCATGGTTGTACTCGCTGCATTAGCTTCTGCAGTCTCCGTATTTTACTACCTTCGTATCCTACTGGCCTTCTTCGCTAAAGAGGAATATCACCACCACAACCAATCTGCAAATGTTGAAAGTGTAGAGTTTGGTTCAACAGTGGTGATCAGTGTCGGTGCGTTTGCCACTATCGCATTGGGCATCTTTGCTCAAGCAGTGCTTACTTATATGTTTTAACAAATGAGCAACCTCGCTGTACAAGCAGCGAGGTTCTTCATGTCTTCTCTTTATTTCTTTCAAGCTACACTTTCCTCATTTAATTAGCCCTATCCCTCACAAAATCCCTGCGAAAAAGCTCATCACTAAAAGTACAATCCTCTGCTATATCAACAAAAAATTAAATCTCATCTAACCAAGCAGAATATAAAACTAATTAACGTTGATTTTTGATATTAAAAATCAAAACCTCCTTTAGAAGTAACAAATGACATCAAAAATACAAGAAACATAAAAATAAAAAGTCATAAAAACCAAAATTTAAATAATCAAAAGACCTAAATGCTACAATAGCAAATAAAAACCAGTTATTAGAACCAAGAAATAACCACCAAAGCAAACTATCAACTGTGACGAATGTCTAATTTGGTTTTTAACACCAAAAACAAACGAAAAACTGGTTTCTTTTGTTGGTTATTAGTTAAAAAACAGTGACACATTTCAGGTTATTTTGTTTAACCTATTAATCATTCCAATAACAAGTAATAAACAAAACAACAGATATTAAGGCTTAAATTATGATCATTGGTATCCCTAAAGAAATCAAAACACATGAATATCGCGTAGGTATGATCCCAGCGTCAGTTAAAGAAGTGGTCTCTCATGGTCATCATGTTTTTGTCGAAACCAACGCAGGCACAGGTATTGGCTTTAGCGATCAAGACTACATTGATGCGGGTGCACAAATCCTAGCAACAGCATCTGATGTTTTTGCAAAAGCAGAAATGATTGTAAAAGTAAAAGAGCCTCAAGCTGTTGAGCGTGCGATGCTTCGCGAAGGGCAAATTCTATTTACTTACCTACACCTAGCCCCGGATCCAGAGCAAACGCATGATCTCATTAATAGCAAAGCCGTGTGTATTGCTTACGAAACCGTGACAGATAAAAACGGTCGTCTACCACTACTTGCACCAATGTCAGAAGTGGCTGGTCGCATGTCTATTCAAGCTGGCGCATTCGCATTAGAGAAGTCACGTGGTGGAAGTGGCATACTACTTGGTGGCGTACCGGGTGTTGAACCAGCAAAAGTTGTGATTATTGGTGGTGGTGTTGTAGGTGCAAATGCAGCACAAATGGCATTAGGTCTACAAGCTGATGTCACAGTTATTGACCGTAATATCGATGTACTTCGCCAACTAGATGCACAGTTCAACGGTAAACTAAAAACAGTTTACTCAACCAATGACTCAATTGAAAAACATGTGCTTGAAGCAGATCTTGTTATCGGTGGTGTGCTAGTTGTTGGTGCTGCGGCTCCGAAACTGGTTACTGCTGAAATGATCAAGAAGATGAAGCCAGGCGCTGCAATTGTCGATGTTGCTATCGACCAAGGTGGCTGTGTAGAAACATCCCATGCAACGACGCACAGCGAGCCTACCTACATTGTTGATGAGGTGGTTCACTACTGTGTTGCAAACATGCCAGGTGCGGTTGCTCGTACATCAGCTGTGGCACTAAACAATGTAACACTGCCTTACATTGTTAACCTGGCAAATAAAGGCTACAAAAAAGCGCTACAAGACGATAAGCACCTATTAAATGGCCTAAATGTTTACCGTGGACAAATCACTTGTGAGAGCGTAGCAACATCATTGGATTTACCTTACGTTGATGCAGACTCTGCTATCGCGTGATTCATAGCATTCCCCCCCTCCTCCTGCTGGTTATCTCATTCACTCCTCCAGCAGGAGTTTTTACGTCCTCAAAACCCCATCAACACAAAATATTAAACCATTAAAATCACACACAGCAAAATAAAATCAAATAAAAATCTAAACAAACCAAAATATTAATGCGATCAAAGTAACAAGTATTCCTATTTGGAATACTGCAAAGATTACCAATTTGTTAACATTGTATTCGATATGAAAAAACCTATAACAAATACATTAACCAATAAGGTCAATCACATGTCGACTTCCAATAACATTGAAATATCCACCCACGCAGAACAAAAACTCACCCTCAATAAACACGATAAAACTTGGATCATAAGCTTATTTGGCACAGCCGTTGGCGCAGGGATATTATTCTTACCAATCAATATTGGTGTAAATGGTTTCTGGCCTTTGATCACTATAGCCTTGCTGGCAGGACCAATGACATTTTTGGCCCACCGTGGCTTGGCGCGATTTATTTTATCGTCAAATAACTCGAAAGCTGAGTTTACTGATGTGGCCGAAGAACATTTTGGTCACCGCTTCGGTTTTCTGATCTCACTCCTCTACTTCTTATCTATTTTTCCGATTTTAATGATTTATGGAGTGGGATTAACCAATACCGTTGAAAGCTTTATGGTAAATCAGATGGGTATGGCTACACCGTCGCGGGTGTTGCTATCTGGTGTTCTAGTTGCCCTCCTAATTGGAGTGATGACAGCCGGTGAAAAAACCGTATTACGTGCCTTTGAAGTGATTGTTTATCCATTAGTCTTCATCTTATTTGGGATCTCGGTTTATATGATCCCTAATTGGCAAATGCCAAACTTTACCGATATGCCAGATGCAAAAACATTTACTCAAACTCTATGGCTCGCTATTCCTACCACCATTTTTGCATTCAGCCACACCGCTGCGATTTCCACGTTTTCTGTTGCCCAAAAAAGACATTACGGAGAGCAGGCAGGTAAACGTGTCGACTTTATCTTAAAGCACACATCGATGATGTTAATCACCTTTGTATTATTCTTCGTTTTCTCTTGTGCGCTCAGCTTAACCCCCGCTCAATTAGCCGAAGCTAAGGCACAAAACATTTCTATTTTGTCTTACCTTGCAAATGTGACTGGAAGCGGCTTGATTGCATCATTTGGTCCCTTCATTGCTTGTATTGCTATCATCTCATCGTTCTTTGGTCACTTCCTTGGTGGACGAGAAAGTTTAAGCGGGATCATTGCCAAACATACCAACCTAAAACCTAACGTTGTTAATAAACTTACCATTGGTATTTTATTTTTCTCTGTATGGTATGCCGCAGTAAAAAATCCAAGTGTACTGGGTATTATGGAAACATTTTCAGGCCCTGTGATCGCCCTGATTTTATTTATTCTGCCGATGTATGCGATTAGAAATGTTGAATCAATGAAGAAATATCGCGGAAAGATAAGTAATATTTTCGTGACTGTTATCGGCTTAATTGCTATCTCTGCGATTTTATATAATTTGGTATAAATCGTGCGATAAGAAAACAGCTAATTCGTTAGCTGTTTTCTTTACTGATAAATATATCAATAAAATAACTTAGGCTATTACCCCGTCCCCCCTACCTCCACATCCCCTTTAAAAACAATCAATAACTATAAAATCAAAATCTTACGGTGACAGCTTTCGGCTTGATTTTAAAAAATTGAGACAGATTAGATGATAACCCAACGTCTAAAAATGCAGTAAAAACATTCCTTACCATCAATAAACACTGACAATTATCGTTGATAATATTCAACCCTACCCAAACAAACAAACAAACAAACAAACAAACAAACAATCTTTAAGCTCCTCCACCCATCATTCACTACCACTCTCGATATCCTGATACATACGTATTTTCTTCACAAACAAGGCTGATTTCTATTTAACCACTTCAGGATATACAGATACAAAAAAAAATGTAGCAACTTGCTGCAATTGTAGTAACTTGCTACAATAATTTAATATTAACCGATAGGAATAATTATTATGGCAACGACAAGTGTTCGAATCGATCAAGCCCTTTTTGAAAAGGCGACTATTATTGCAAAAGCACTCAACCGCACAGCGCCTAAGCAAATTGAACATTGGGCAAAGATTGGTGAAATGATGGAAGATAACCCAGATTTATCTTATGAGTTTGTAAAACAGGCGATCATTGCTAAAGCGGAAAAAGAAGCAGGTAAGTTAGAGGTTTACACTTTTGACTAACATTACACATGTACTCCAAACCCCAACCTTTAAAAAAGTCGTTAAGAAATTACACAAAAATCAGAAAATGGATCTCGATAATGCTATTCGCCAACTATTAATAGATCCTTACTTAGGTGAACAAAAAAAAGGAGATCTTTCTTTTTTACGTGTTTATAAATTCAACATGGTTAAACAACTAACATTACTTGGATACAGTTACGAAGATGGCACTGTCACTTTGGAATTAATTACGCTTGGTTCACATGAGAACTTTTATCGTGATATTAAAACAATCTATTAGTAATGAATGCTTTTATTTAAATACGAAAAGCCACCGCACTTACATACGATGGCTTTCAATATTCTTTTTACTGTACGTTTTTATTCAGCGTCAGCGTGACCATGGATACGGTGTTTAGTGACAAAGCCGACTAAGAAACACATCAAGAAGACAACCGCATACAAACCGTTCGCGGTAACTAGTGCCGCATGTGTGCCAAAGTTCTCCACGATTGGGCTGGTTACCACAAAGGTCAACATAGTACCGATGGTGCCACAAAGTAAAATGAAGTTCACCAACTTCGGTGATGATGCTTTAGTCTGCTGTGAGCCTAGCGTAATAATAGATGTGTAAATCGCACTACTAAAGAAGCCAAGAATAGAGATCACATACAGTAATGTTTTGGCATCAGTATCTTTATTAAACCAATACATTAATACTGTCGCTAATGCCGATAACACCATGACAAGACGCTGTAAGTCGAACTTTTTCAAAATAGCACTGAAGATCCACATACCAACCATGTATGCGCCCCAGAAGTAACTGACTAAATGACCCGCATCGGTGATCGACATGCCCAAATCTTTAGTGGCATATTCAGGGATCCAAGAAACAAAACCTAGCTGACCAAGAATGTAGCATAAGGCCGCAATCGCTAAGAACACAACGCCTAAGCCCCATTTCTCTTTTTCAGGAATGACTTCAAATTCTTCTTCGTCTTTTTTACCCAGTACAGGAAATTCAGCAAATAACGTCAGCACAAAAATCGCTAGATAAATAATACCGATAGCCACATACACCCAGTACCACTGAAGATGATGAGCCAGAACCGCTGCAGAAATTATTGGGAAAATCATCCCTGCCATACTAAAAAATGAGTCTGTAAACAGTAGACGCGAGCCGCGTTGCTTACCTTCATAGATATGGGTAATCAAATAGGTACCAATCGACATGGTGATACCACTCACCACACCTAATACAAACATGCAGCCAGAGAAAATCGCGATACTATGCCCAAACATCAGCCCGAATATCGCCAAGACCATAAGACAAAAACCAAAGATGAGCTGGCGTTTTAACGGCACAATTTCCATCAACCATACATTAAGGAAGATGGAGATTAAGATACCTGTATTTAAAAAGGTAAAGGTGTTACTCATGCTTGATATTGGTAAGTTGAAGTACTTAGCAATATCCCCCATCACGATACCTGTGACGATAATCAATGAGCCTGTTAGCGCATATGATAAAAAACTAATCCATGTCAGGAGGTTGCGATTTGTGTTTGTCATTGCAAATCCTGAAAACGTTATAATAGATAATAATATGATGAATGCTATCAATTCATATTACTCTTAATTGTGATTATACTCACAAAGAATATTTATTATGGGTTTTACTCCGATTAAACACCAATTTTTTCAGTTTTTATTCAGCCATCAATACACAACAGAGTGAGTATTAATCTAACTACTCAAACTATTTGCTGGTTAAAACTTACTCTTTGACTGCTATTACATTGCTAGCTACCATGATGGATTAGCTAAATACCATTCGACTGTTTTTCTTAAACCCGTTTCAAAACTCTCTTGCGGCGTCCAGCCAAGCTCTTGAGAAATTTTGGATGCATTAATCGCATAGCGTTTATCATGACCAGGACGATCATCCACATAAGTGATCAAATCACGGTATGCCTTAACCCCTTGCGGTTTATTAGGCACTAAGATCTCCAATACATCGCAGATAGCATGAACAACAGCAATATTGGTTTGTTCATTGTTACCACCAATATTATACGTCTCGCCAACTTTTCCCTTTTCCAAAACCGCTACTAACGCTTTAGCATGGTCATCAACATACAGCCAGTCACGCACTTGCTGACCATTGCCATAAATTGGTAGCGGTTTTCCTGCTAATGCATTTAAGATCACCACTGGGATTAACTTTTCAGGGTATTGATACGCGCCATAATTGTTTGAACAATTTGTCACAATGACAGGTAAGCCATAAGTACGGTACCACGCTCTGACTAGATGATCGCTTGATGCTTTGGAGGCTGAATAAGGACTCGAGGGCAGATACGGTGAGCTTTCAGTAAACGGCTTCGCTTGTAGTGAAAGATCGCCATAAACTTCATCGGTTGATACATGAATAAACCGAAACTGCTTACGACAAGTATCAGAAAGTGCCGAAAAATAGTGTCTTGCCACATCCAGTAACACATACGTTCCAATCACGTTAGTTTCAATAAATGCCGCAGGCCCATCAATCGAGCGATCGACATGGCTTTCGGCTGCCAAATGGATCACAGCATCTGGCTGATACTCAGAAAAAATACGTTCCATCTCAATCCGATTCGTAATATCTATCTGCTCAAAACAGTATCTGTCATCTTCACTAACGCATTCCAGTGAAGCCAAGTTTCCAGCATAAGTGAGCTTGTCTATATTCATCACTTGATGAGATGTATTTTGTATCAAGTGGCGAATAACCGCTGAGCCAATGAACCCAGCACCACCTGTTATTAGGATTTTCACTACAACAACCTTAACTGCATTTTCGACATAAAACCCTCTGCTTTATGCGTCTTAATGGTATATCTAAATAGCTTTCTTGTCAGACTTTCGACTTCCATTAAGCAGCAAACTTTTCAATAAAAATGAAAACTTTTCTGATTACACTTCACGTTTTTATATGAGAATTACATTCACCTAATAAGTTCTCTAGATCAATATTCACAAACATACATATAGATGCATAATTTAGCCATTGTCGCTATTGAGAATTATCCGCAAAACAGTCAACCCTATAAAGACACCAAATATCAGAAATTAACGGGTCAAAAAGCAGAACTATGCTTGTCAAAATTTTGACCAATAAAAACACGTTAAGGTACGCCATGGCAAAAAGAAAAATGATCGCCCTTCGAGCATTACAAGTATCCTATCATCCACTACTCGCACGCATCACTGAGGATGATCATTTTCAGCTTACCAACCAAGCACAATTATCCAATCTGTCCAACGTAGAAGTCACACACCTACTTGAGTAAATAACACTACCCGTGATTTGCCATCCCACTCTTCCGTCTCAGTATTATTTGCTCGCACCTGCCACTGATTTTTTATTTCTTAAACAATGCTCTCATGCAATGACACAGCAAGTCCAACTGAACATTTATCCTCTCGATGAAGCTGAATCCATCATCCAAACATTGAGCTTTATTGCGTCAAGTCTGCATCACAGGCTTCAAACGAAAGCATTACATAATCTTTCAAAACGTCATCAATTAGCGAATCTACATCTGAAATCTGTACCTTCTAAACGAAAACTGGCTGCCATTGCCAATACTTCAGCGTCTGCAATTCGCCACTAAGTCGAGAGGTTTCGATGGGATTTCAAACAGCAAGAGCTAAAAAGAATCGAAGCAATAACAGTGACGATATTGCGCCCGACCCACTCCATACGGTGAATACATTGTCTATAGTCATTCATTGTTTTAAAGCGATGTTTACGTGCACCAAAGACAGAGAAGCATGCCTTATTACTTTTATTTATTTGTGGCTGACGCAATCGTTGGAAAATATAAAAAGCGCTGACGATATCCCTTCGCTAACGCGTGTGACAGGCAGTGAGACATGCGATGCTCACCGATTACGTATTATTCATGTAGATGGCAAATCTTGGGTTGAATATGCTCAATGTTATTCTACGCCACAGGGCGTTTTTTGGCAGTGGCAACCTCTCCCAATCATATTAAATAATTTTTTCTATCACTATGTTCAGACCCTTTCAACAACAGCGGTAACACCGTTACTGAGTGCGCAACAGAGACAACAACTTTGGATTCTCATTAGTAAACCATGGAAGACTCCTAAAGAATATGCCCAGTATGGCCGCCTGAGAAAAGATGTGTTTTTCCGCTATTTCACCATCATGGCTCAACGTTGTCCTTATCTATCAACAACGGCAAAATCCATTGTGTTGCCAGAGCATGTTCTGCATCATTTCAGCGCTAAAGCTTATCAAAAGGAAAACAGCAATCAGATCCGTTATAAAATATTTCGTGCGCACAATCAGTATTTAGAACGGTTAGACACAGCCAGTAAACAATATGGTATTAATCTTTCAATCAACAATGCTCATCACAAGATAGCGTTGTTATTTGACGCAAATCTCACTCTCCCTTCCTATTTGAACAAAAAAGGGCAAATCGATGCTTTTGAGAGACGGAAGAATGCGAATAATCAAGGCTATCAATACATTCAATTACCTTCTATCGAGATAGGTTCACGCCGAGCATTACCCCTTGATCAGCTGCGACTTTTTTTTGATGCGATTGATGAGCATGTTAAGGGTTGCATACCCCTCCAAGATTGGACAATTAATCAATTAATTACTACAACGTATCAACTTGCGTTTCAATTTTTGATTTTAACAGGAGTGAGACCGACACACGCACTCTCACTTGAAAAGTGTCGGTGTTATGGCATTAAACAAGCCATACATTCAGATAAAGGTCGCTATCGTGTTATTTATCTTTGTAATTATTTACAAGAATCCATTCACTATTACTTGTCAATTCAAAAAGGTTTACTCACACAGCTCAATATCAAAACAACATCGCCTTATTTATGGTTTCTATTAGATAAGGATAATCAAGCCCAAGTATTGAATGCCAAAATCATGCGCCAATTTATGCAGCAACATTGGCCTCACCGATACTTACTTAACGCCATCAAAAAACAGCCCTATTCGAAATGGAAAGCGCTGTTAAGAGAGCAATTTTCAACACCTCCCGCTTGGCATCACGACAATATTGTTCCGACAATTTTATATTTCTTCACTTATGACTTAATCCAATATGGTGGCGTGAAAGCAGCCACACTGAGTGTGAGCAGCTTGAGTAAATATACCAATATCTATACGATACTCAGCAACCACCCACTGACCTATATTCAGGCCTGTGATCATGATGGCTTAATGCAATGGGCAACGACGCTTTACGAGAGTATCGACAGTGAGGGGGATCGTTGGCTCATCTATAACTTTTTACGTTTTCTACCACAATTGTCGGTGACAGAGCATTTTGATATCACCCAATTTTCATCCCCTTTTTTTCTTTAAGCGTTGATCCTTTTCGTTTAAGTGTCGATCAATGTTTCATCACACTTGAAGCGTTATTATCTCAATCCAATGACAGTGCGCTACAACGTCTTTTTTGTGCTGTCACCTTGATTTTAGGCTTTTATGGCGCATTACGACGCAGGGAAGTATTACGGCTTCGTTGCCAAGATATTGTTTGTAATCCTGATAATCCTTGCCGTTTTACTTTGCGAATCTGTAATACGAGTGAGGGCAACACAAAAAATAAGTCAACACGTTTTGTTTACCCCGGTGCTATTGCCAAACTCGTTCGTGTTGTTCGCTATATCAAACGCCATTGCTCCACCCACAACGCCTTTGCTTGGCTTTGAAAATGAGTCGATGACTTCTCGTCAATTACATTACCTCTTACCCTTCACGAAGGCGCTGAAGGTACTGTGGGGCAACAATGTGCGTTTTCATCATCTTCACCACAGCGGGGCTCACTGGCTAATGTACCAAGGACTGTTACTCTCATTGGGTTGGGATGACTCTCCTTTCTGTATAGGAAACGCAACGCAAGCGATGTTGACAAAGCAAGCGTGCCAAGAGCGATTTCATTTCTGGCTTGAAGGTCACGACTTTTCACATATAAATGATGGATTATTATTGTTTGATGTTATCGGCGAACAACTCGGTCATAGCCACTATGCCACCACTCGCTGGAGTTACTTACATGGGATTGAAGGCTTCCCCCTCTGTTTCCAATCAATGAGCATGGTTTTGAACACAATGAATTGCGCTATTTACTTGGCATCGGGCCACAGTCTACCGATGTTTTTCGCTTTTTAGGTTCGCTGTCCTCAGCCACTCAAGAGACGAGAACTGCTTCAATATTAAAGCTCAGTGGACTTCATTTAACCCCTTATTTGTTAAAGAAAAAAGGATTTAAACAGCTCAAACAGGTCTCGCTTAAACAAGACAGTTTTGAAGTACCGAAAGATGATAATCATTTTCTTGCTTTGTGGTTAGCGCAACAAGCACCTAAATGGAAAAACAGCTACCGTAAAACCGTTGAGCGTAACGTGCATCATTATTTGATCCCGTTTTTTGGTAATACTTTAATCAATGAAATTTGCCTAAACCAATTAGATCAATTTCGCCAACAATTAACCGAGATGGAAAAAGAAGATGGCAGCCGCACATTATCGAATGCGCGCGTGAATAATATTTTGTGGCTATTAATTTCGATCATGATTGTGGCGGCAGAAGAATTTAAATTTGATTATCCCTTTTCACGTTACCGCGCATTGCGAGAGCAAAAAGCCGATAGTTCGCAGATGACATTACAGGAAGTAAAACGCTTTTTAGACTATGTCGAACCTGCATGGTATGACTATTTTCTACTGCGCTTTATGACGGGAATGAGAAGTTGTGAAGTGCACGGCCTTCAACTTAAGCATCTTGATTTTGATCACCGCTTAATTAAAGTCCGTCAAAATATGGTGAATGGTGAAATCACCGATGTGAAAACCCCGAAATCACGTCGCGATTTACCCATCAATGATATTTTATCATCCTCTCTTGAACGTATTACCACAACGTTAACTGAACCTGACGATTTTCTTTTTACCAATGATGCTGGCGAGCCACTGGATACCCGCTATATTGGCAAACAAGTATGGCACCCGACACTAAAACGAGCAGGATTAAAGACACGTCGCCCTTATGAAACCCGCCATACCGCAGCAGTGCTGCATTTAGCAGCTCATGAAAATCCACTCTATGTGTCGCAACTACTTGGGCATAGTAATACACGCTTACTATTTGAAATTTACGCCCCCTATGTATTTAACGCTGCACGCATTGACGGCAGTGCCTTTTCAGCTTTAATCCGCTCAGGTGGCGTGGTTAAACCTGACTAGCGCCCAAAACAAAAACAGCCCGATCTTACTTAATAATATCGGACTGTTTTATTTATAAATCAAAATTTAACAAGATATCTGTTGAATATTTTCTAGTGCGTGATTAACTAAATAAATGGCATAATCAACTGTAGAAGATTCAGCATAGCAACGAAGCTCAGGGGCATTACCCGATGGGCGAAAGTGGATAATATCTCCACTATCGAGATTAATTCTTAATCCGTCTGTTGTATCAATTGAATCAACTTTAGTTTCATCATATTTCAATTGAATCAGAAACTGAGAAGCATCTTTTTGAGCTTTATTTAAAATTGCTAGACTTTTTTCTGTCGCAAAATTTTGAATGCGATCACTGTGTGTATAACGTTGTGGCAAGGCATTAACAAATTCATATATCGGTTTTTCTTTTGCTAAAGCCAATAGCATTAACGCAGGTAGTACAGCATCACGAGTTGGAAGTGCTTTAATTTTTTTTCGATTAACTAACGCATCAGAGCCTAATAAGAAACCACCATTTGCCTCAAACCCTGCAACGGATTGATAATTATCAGCAAGGCAATCAAATTCAGCAATCACATAAGGCGAGCCTATTTTTGTACGAGTAACATGACTAAAACAATCACAGTTCTCAATCGCGGTATTACAACTAACAGGTACTACTAATGCGTCGATATTCATCGCGTTAGCACACAGCAAGCCTAAAATATCACCTCGTAACCAGTCGCCATTTTCATCCGCAACTAATGGTCGATCTCCATCGCCATCAGTAGAGAAAATAAAATCAAGGTTATATTCTTTCGACCATGCTTTAGCTTTTTGTTTATCTTTGTCTGATACTGCCTCAGTATCAATTGGTATAAATTCATCACTGCGTTCAAGTGAAACGACTTCAGCACCTAATGCTTCAAACATCGCCGAATATAAATCACGCCCTGCACTTGAATGCTCATAAATACCGATACGCTTGCCTAGAAGCATTTGACTATCAAATAAAGAAGTGTAACGTTCAATGTATTGACTTGCCGCTTTATTATTTGCTGTTAATGGAGTTAACTCCGTAAACGCTTCAAACTCTGCTGACGAATTCAAAATAGCCTGCTCGTCCATTTTACTAATTTCACCATCTGGACGGTAAAACTTTAAGCCATTACGGTCAAAAGGAATATGACTACCTGTAACCATAATACAAGGAATACTATCTTGCATTGACACATAAGCTAAAGCTGGTGTTGGTACAACACCATAATAAACAACTTCAAGTCCTAACTGCTCAATAGCTTTAGCACAGGATTGTGCCATTACCGGACTACTTGGTCGATTATCAATAGCAATAGCGACTTGTTTAAACTTAAAATGAAACTGGATTGAGGTAACAAATGCATGAGTAAAAGCAGCACAAGCATCAATTGAAAACTGCTCTACTAATCCTCGAGCACCGCTAGTACCAAACTGAATTCCAGATTCTTTAATTACTTCAGAACTAACTAAAATACTCACTTTAATATCCTTCACCATCTTTATCAATGCGAACAATATCATCCTCTGCTAAATAACTACCAGTTCTAACTTCAATTAACTCTAAGTTAACCTTTCCTGGATTCTCAAATGAATGAGCAGAGCCAACAGGAATATATGTTGACTGATTTTCAGTAATTAAATAAGTCCTATCACCATTAGTTACTTTGGCAGTACCAGAGACAACAACCCAATGCTCTGCTCTATGATAATGAATTTGAGTAGCCGTTTTTTCACCGGGACGAACAATTACTTTTTTCACATGATAGCGTTCACCATCAGCAATCTTCTCATGCTTACCCCAAGGACGAAAAATTTCTTGATGCTTTTGGTATTCAGTTCTGTTCTGCACTTTCAATCGATTAACAATATTTTTTACATCTTGAACTTTGTTTTTATTAGCAACCAAAATAGCATCTTTAGTTTCGACAATAACTAAATCATCGATACCTAATGTCGCTACCAACTTATTTTGACCATAAATATAACAATTAGAAGTTGAATCAAGAATAACGTCGCCTCGACAAGCATTACCCTTATCATCTTTTTGATGAATATCCCACAATGCCGACCATGAACCAATATCATTCCAACCTGCATCCATTGGTAATACTACCGCTTTATCAGTTTTCTCCATTACAGCATAATCGATCGAATCATCTGGACATTTCTCAAATATCTCTTTTGATATACGAATAAAATCTAAGTCAGAAAAAGAGGAGAACATTGCATTTTTACAAGTTTCATATATTTCAGCATTATATTTTTTTAATTCATCTAAATAAGTAGATGCTTTAAATAGAAACATACCGCTGTTCCATGAGTAGAAACCCGACTTTAAATATTCTTGAGCTTTTTCTAAATTAGGTTTCTCTATAAATGAATCAACATTGTATAAGCCCAATCCTACTTCTTTACCTTGTTTAATATATCCATAACCAGTTTCTGGATGCTTAGGAATAATACCAAACGTAACTAACTTTCCATTTTCAGCCGCTACGACTGCATTATTAACAGAATCAATAAAAGCTTCTTCGTTTGTGATAACATGATCAGCAGCTAGTACTAATAATAAAGGATCTCGACCATCACCAATCGCTTGCAATGCAGCTAAGGCAATTGCAGGAGCTGTATTACGACCAATAGGCTCTAAAATAATACTTGCATTTTTAACATCTAATTCTCGTAGTTGTTCCGCTACCATAAAACGATGCTCATTATTACAAATAACAATCGGGTGATTTTTTGATAATTTGTCAAGACGATTAATGGTGTTTTGAAGCATTGAATTATCATTAACTAAAGGAATAAACTGTTTTGGATAATGAGTGCGAGACAATGGCCACAAGCGAGAGCCAGACCCCCCAGCCATAATAATAGGAGTTATCATACTATTCACTTATTAAGTACCTTTGAAAATATAGATAGCATCTTCGAAGCCATTAAATCTCGGCTAAATAATTGAGCAGAATTAGTGCTCGACACCCTTATTTCATTATACAAATCAATATCATTATATAACTTTAAAATTGCGTTTTTAATCTCTTCTACATTCTCACTTTCAACCACTAAACCAGAAGCCGTCTCATTAATAATAGCTGTTGCTTCTCCTTCTGGTACACTCATTATTGTAGGTATTCCCATACCCATACATTCGAAGATCTTAGATGGTATTACTGTTCTAAATAATTCGTTATTTACAAGCGGTACTAAAGATAAATCACATAAAGACCATAGTTTCGGCATCATTTCTTTAGGTTGACGATCAATTAAAATAATATTTTTCAATTGCTTTTGGTTAACAAGGTCTACAACTTTCTTTCTTGCTGCACCACCGCCTGCAAATATAAACCTAATATTGTCATTTTCTTTTAAAGATTCTGCAACAGAAACTATATTTTCTAGGCCATGCGCCATACCATGTGTTCCAACATAACCTACTATAAACTTGTCTTCCAAATTGAATTGCTTAACAAATTCAGGATCTTTACATGTTACTGGTTGATATTTTGTTAAATCAACACCATTTAAAACAACTTCGATTTTCGTCTCATCAACTCCACGCTTTACCAATTCACTTTTAAATGAATGAGTTACAGAAACAATTGAATCAGCACGATGATAAAGAAACAACTCTAATTTTTCTAGTAATTTAATAATAAAGCTATCTTTCATTGCTCCAACTGCAGTTATAGAAGCTGGCCAAATATCTCTTAATTCAAAGATAAATGGTTTCCTTCTTACTGCTGATAAAGCCCAACCAGAACAAGCACAGAAAAATTGAGGTGATGTGGCAACAACTACATCCGTTTTTTTTTGAAAAATGCCAGCTATAAAACCTGTTACCATAAATGACATATAATCTAATATACGTTTTAAAAAGCCTTCATTAGCTGTTATATATGTTTTAACACGAACAACTTTAATTCCATCAAGTTTAGAGACTGAATAAAAGCTGTTAGAATACCCTTCATAAACCTTACCTTCCGGAAAGTTTGGCGCACAAGTAATAACAGTAACATCATGACCAGCCTTAACCCAGCGTAAAGCATGCTCATAAGTTCGAGTAGCAGGTGCATTGCCTTCTGGAGGAAAGTTATCCGTTAAGAATAATATATTCATAAACTTTTTTGACCGCCATATATCGCTTCAATAAATAAGTTTTCTAACCGATTAGTATTTTGTTTATATGATGCTTTTGCTTCAACAATGTGTCTATTAGCTATCAAAAGATTATCATTTTCTTCGTCAATCATACTGGACACTGATTTTTCAATAGCTCTTTTAATAGATGCTATCTGTTTAGGATCAACATAAAATCCATGTTGTTTGTCAACCCACTCTAAATTAGCATCTATATTTGATAATATAGGGCACAATCCTACATATAAAGCTTCTAATAATGATAATGGAGTACCATCCATTGAAGGTATACTAATTACAATATTGCTTGTATTTAGCTCATAACTTAACTGTTTTTGCGGCAAAAAACCTTTAAGAATTATTCTATCATTATCTATTTTTTCCAATAATTTCTTAATTTTAGAAGTTTTATATTGATTTCCCTTTCCCACTAAAATCAACTCACAATCAAATTTATTTTCCTTAGTAAATAAGTCAAATGCAAGAATCACATTTTCAATATTATATAAGTCATCCCAATTTCTTATTGAAATTATTTTAACTGTTCCATCAATATCAAACTTATCTTTCTTTTGGTATTTTTCAAATTCAATACCATATTGAAATATATCAATCTTTTCCGGTTCAGCACCTAACAGAATCAATTTATTACGAATATGTTCTGCCGGTGAGTTTATTTTATAGAAACTTTTTAACGCTTTTTTTGCTAATACTTGTAATATAATATTGTTTTGAACTTTACCATTTACATCAGTTCCCCATACTGAAAGAATAGACTTACATTTAAACTTAAGAAAACTTGTTAATATACCGTAAGATGATAGAAAGGAAGTATAAACTAAATCAGGTTTCTCTTTATAAATAATATATTGAAAATATATTAT